>PLTC01000144.1 GCA_003165295.1 Rhodospirillales bacterium
AGGTGGATTTCCCGACGATTTCGGTACAGGCGGGCCTGCCCGGCGCCAGTCCCGAAACCATGGCCTCGTCGGTGGCGACGCCGCTGGAGCGCCAGTTCACGCGCATTGCATCGGTCACCGAGATGACTTCGTCGAGCAGCCTCGGATCGACCAGCATCACCCTGCAATTCGATCTGAACCGCAACATCGACGCGGCGGCGCGCGACGTGCAGGCGGCCATCAACGCGTCTCGCGGATACCTGCCTACCAATCTGCCGAATAACCCAACCTACCGGAAGGTGAACCCGGCCGATTCTCCCATCGTGCTGCTGGCGCTGACGTCGCCCATTCTGACCAAGGCCCAGATGTACGACGCGGCCTCGTCCATCATGGCGCAGAAACTGTCGCAGATTAGCGGCGTGGGACAGGTGATCGTGGGCGGAAGCTCGCTGCCGGGAGTGCGGGTGGAGCTGGACCCGCGGGTGCTCAACAAATACGGCATCGGCCTGGAGCAAGTGCGCGGCGTGCTGGCCGCGGCGAACGCCAACACGCCCAAAGGACATTTTTCGGACGGTCATCGCGCCTGGGAGGTGGGCGCCAACGACCAGATGTTCAAAGCCATCGATTACCAGCCGTTGATCGTGACTTACAAGAACGGAATGGCGGTGCGCGTCTCGGACATCGGCCGGGCCGTGGACTCGGTGGAAGACATTCGCAATGCGGGCTACGCCAACGGGCGCCCTTCGGTGATGGTGATCATTTTTCGCCAACCGGGGGCCAACATTATCGATACGGTGGACCGCATCCGGGCGGAGCTTCCGGTGTTGAAGGCTTCCATGCCGCAATCCATCGACATGAATATCGCCATGGACCAAACGGTCACCATTCGCGCTTCGGTACACGATGTGGAGCGGTCGCTGCTGATCTCGGTGGCGCTGGTGGTGCTGGTGGTGTTCGTGTTCCTGAGGAGCCCGCGGAGCACGTTCATTCCCAGCGTGGCGGTGCCGGTGTCGCTGATCGGCACCTTCGGCGCCATGTACCTGCTGGACTACAGTCTCGACAACCTGTCGCTGATGGCGCTGATCATCGCCACCGGTTTCGTGGTGGATGACGCCATCGTCGTGCTGGAAAACGTGATGCGCCACATCGAAGACGGCATGCCGCGGATGCAGGCGACGATCCAGGGCACCCGCGAGGTCGGCTTTACCGTCCTGTCCATGAGCCTGTCGCTGATGGCGGTGTTCATCCCGATTCTGCTGATGGGCGGCATCGTCGGCCGGCTGTTCCATGAATTCGCCGTCACCCTGTCGGTGGCGATCGGCGTCTCGCTGGTGGTCTCCCTGACCATTACCCCGGTAATGTGCTCCCGGCTGCTCCGCCATCGCCCGGCAGGCCAGAGATCGCGGCTGTACCGGGCCAGCGAACACGGCTTCGCCGCCCTCCTGTCCCTGTACCAGAGCAGCCTTGGCGTGGCGCTGCGCCATCCCGGGGTGACCATGTTGGTGCTGCTGGCCACCATCTGCCTCAATGTCCATCTGTTCGTGATCGTCCCCAAGGGCTTCTTTCCCCAGCAGGATACCGGCCGCCTGACCGGCGGCATCCAGGCCGACCAGAGCATTTCGTTTCAGTTGATGCGGCAGAAGCTGACCCGGTTCATCGACATCGTCAGGGCCGACCCCGCCGTGGACACCGTGGTCGGGTTCACCGGCGGTGGCCAGACCAATTCGGGCTTTATTTTCGTCGCGCTGAAGCCGTTGACCGAGCGCAGCCTGTCGGCCGATCAGGTCATCGCCCGGCTGCGCGGCAAGCTGGCCACAGTGCCGGGGGCGGCGCTGTTCCTGCAAGGGGTCCAGGATATCCGGGTCGGCGGCCGGCAAAGCAACGCCCAATACCAGTTCACGCTCCAGGCCGATCACATCGCCGATCTCCAGACCTGGGCGCCCAAACTGACCGCTGCCCTGCAACACGCCCCGGAACTGGCCGATGTCAATTCCGACCAGCAGGACAAGGGCCTCGAGACGGATCTGGTGATCGACCGGAGCACCGCCTCGCGTCTCCATCTGAGCACCAGCCAGATCGACAACACCCTTTACGACGCCTTCGGCCAGCGGCAGGTCTCGACGATCTACAACCCGCTCAACCAGTACCATGTGATCCTGGAGGTGGCGCCCCCGTACTGGCAAAGCCCGGCCACCCTCAGCCAGTTGTTCGTCAGCACCTCGGGCGGGGCGGCCTCGGGAACCCAGGCCACCAACGCGGTGGCCGGCACCTCGACGGTGGCGGGCGCACCCACCACCGCAACCGCCAGCGCCGCCACGGTGGCCGCCGACTCCGCCCGCAATCTGTCCCAGAATGCCCTCGCCGTCACCGGCCACGGCAGCGCCTCGGCCGGCAGCGCGGTCAGCATCGCGGCCGAAACCATGGTGCCGCTAGCCGCCTTCAGCCATTACGGCCCCGGCACCACGCCGTTGGCGGTCAACCACCAGGGCCACTTCGCCGCCTCGACGATCTCGTTCAACCTGCCACCCGACCGCTCGCTCAGCGACGCGGTGACGGCCATCGGCCGCGAGATGAACCGCATCGGCGTCCCCGCCAGCATCCACGGCAGTTTCCAGGGCACCGCCCGCGCCTTCCAGGAGTCTCTGGCCAACGAGCCGATCCTGATTCTCGCGGCGCTGATCACGGTCTATATCGTGCTTGGTATTCTTTACGAGAGCACCATTCATCCCGTCACCATCCTGTCGACGCTGCCCTCGGCCGGGATCGGTGCCGTGCTGGCGTTAATGGCCTGCGATACCGACTTCACCATCATTGCCCTGATCGGGGTCATTCTGCTGATCGGCATCGTCAAAAAGAACGCCATCATGATGATCGACTTCGCTCTGGATGCCCAGCGCCGCCACGGCCTCGCGCCCGGGGAGGCGATCCATCAGGCCTGCCTGCTGCGTTTCCGTCCGATCATGATGACGACCATGGTGGCGCTGCTGGGTGCGCTGCCGTTGGCGCTGGGCAGCGGCGACGGTGCCGAGTTGCGCCGGCCGCTGGGAATTTCCATTGTCGGCGGTCTGGTGGTCAGCCAGATTCTGACGCTTTATACCACACCAGTCATTTATCTCATCCTTGACCGCTTCCGTCTGTGGTGCCGCCGCCGGCGCCACCAGACGGAGAGCGCCACGGACGGCAGCGGGCGGAGTGTCTGACATGGGCGGCACCAGCGAAAACACCGGCGACCGGAAGCCGGCAGGGACCAGGACGGCATGGGCGTTGCTTGCCGCCGGCCTGGCCCTGATCCCGGGCTGCACGGTCGGTCCCGACTACCAACGCCCGACCGCGGTGGTACCGGCCGGTTTCAAAGAGCAGAACGGTTGGAAGCCGGGCAGCCCCCAGGACGCGCTCAATCGGGGTCCCTGGTGGTCGGTCTACCAGGATCCGCTGCTGGACCGTCTGGAACGCCACGTCACCGTCGACAACCAGAACCTGAAGGCCGCCGAAGCCGCCTGGCGGGAGGCCGCCGCGGTGGTCCGGGCCGCCCGGGCCAGCTTCTATCCCACGGTGACCGTGACCCCATCGGTGGCGGGCCGTGGCGTCGGCGGCGCCCGGCCCCCGGAATTCGCCCAGTACGGACTCGACGGTTCTCTGAGCTGGGAACTGGACGTCTGGGGCCGCATCCGGCGCACGGTGGAAGCCGATGTGGCCAGCGCCCAGGCCAGTGCCGGCGACCTCGCCTCGGCCCGCCTGTCGGCGCAGGCGACGCTGGCAACCGACTACTTTGAATTGCGTAGTGAAGATGAACTCAAGCGACTTCTCGATGAGGCCGCCATCGCCTATGCCGACTCCTTGCGGATTACCCAGAACCAGTACAAATCCGGCGTGGTATCGCGCGCCGATGTCGCCCAGGCCGAAACCCAACTGAAGTCCACCCAGGCCCAGGCGGTCAATGTCGGCGTCCTGCGCGCCCAGTTGGAGCATGCCATCGCGGTGCTGACCGGCCAGCCGCCGGCCTCCCTGTCGATCCCGCCGGCCCCCCTGACCGGCACCGTGCCGGAGATCCCGGCCTCGGTCCCTTCGACCCTGCTGGAACGCCGCCCCGACATCGCCGCCGCCGAACGGCGGGTGGCCAGCGCCAACGCCGGGATCGGGGTCGCCATCGCCGCCTGGTATCCCGACCTGACCCTGTCGGCCTCTCTCGATTTCACCAGCACCACCCTCGGGAGCCTGTTGCAGGCGGCCAACCGGGTCTGGTCGGTGGGGCCGCAACTGGCGGAAACCCTGTTCGACGGCGGCCTGCGCAGCGCCCAGGTGGAGGAGGCCCGCGCCAGCTACGATCAGACCGCCGCCACCTATCGCCAGACGGTGCTGACCGCGTTCCAGCNNACCATTTTCGATGCCGGCCGCCGCCGCGCGCAGGTTACCCAAAACCTGGCCGCCTACGATGCCGCCGTGGCCGCGTACCGCCAGACCGTGCTGACCGCGTTCCAGCAGGTGGAAGACCAGTTGGCGGCGCTCGGCGTGCTGGCCCGGCAGTCCGTGATCGAGGCCGAAGCGGTCCGCTCGGCCCAGGACGCCGAACGCCTGATCCTCAACCAGTACAAGGCCGGGACCGTCGCCTATACCAGCGTCGTGACGGCCCAGACCGCGGCACTGGGCAACGAGCAGACCGCCCTGACCGTGTTCCAGGACCGCCTCGTCGCCTCGGTGGCCCTGATTCAGGCGCTGGGCGGCGGCTGGGACGCTTCGCAACTGCCGACCCGGGACGCCGTCGGCCCGGACGACGGCGAGGAGACGCCGTCCCGACAAACGCTCTCGGAAAAGTGATCGCCTGATCCGGGCGATGACGTCGGGGGCCGGCGATCCTTGAAGCCGTCCCCGGCACGATCTACCTCAAGTTTTTCCCCGGGCGGGGAACCGGGATGCCGGGGAAAAGGTGCCTATGACAGAGGGGGGTTGCCGGATGGCGGAACAGCAGCGGGAATGGCTCGACCTCGCACCGGCACTGGCGTTGGCGCTCGCCGGCTTTCTCGCGGTATCCTGGATGACCCTGGCGGGAAGTGACCAATCAGGCCAGCAGTTGGTGGTGATCTTCCCTCCCGGGACCGGCACCGACCAGGCGGCTTCGGCCATCGCCCAGGCCGATGGCCTGCTGGTTCGCGCCGGTGGCTGGAGCGGCGTGATTGTTGCCGAAGCGGCAGCCCCGGGTTTCGCTTCCCGTGTTCGTGCCCTGGGCGCATGGGCGGTGTTCCGGGTGCCCAGGCCGGGCGGCTGCATGACCGCAACCGCCCCGGGCTATTCCTGAGCGTATCAATCCGACCGTGGGCAGGAGCGGCGGTGGCTCCGCGCCGCTGCGGGCGTTACAATCAGAGGTTTGCAATGCCAGGCTTCAACGCCGTTCCAGAAACAATCCCAAACCCCGGTACGGTCGCCCCCGAGCTTGAGGCAATCCGGGTGGTCGCCAGCAAAATTTTCATCGCGCTCCTGTGGCTCTACAGTCCGGTCATTACCGGCATTTCGTGGATCGTCGGTAATGGCTGGGTCTTCCCGCTGATCGGCGGAGCGGTTGCCGCCGGGTTTGCGACCCTGTCCTGGCTCCGCGATCCCACCGGCCCGTCAACCCGTTACACCGTCGGCGCGGCGATGGCCTGCCAATGGATGCTGTTGATCTACGCCACCCGCAATACCGGCGACGGCTTCGTTCTTGACGCCCATATGATTTACTTCGTCATCAATACCCACCTGCTGGCCTATTTCTGCTGGCGGACGATTCTGGTGGTGACTCTGGTTCCTTCGATCCACCATTTGATTCTCAGCGTGTTCTATCCGCTGCTGGTCTGGCCGAGCCAGACTTTCATTTGGATACATCTGCTTGACCATGTGGTGTTCGTGCTGATGATTTCCAGCGCGACGCTGTGGCTGGCGTGGCGAATCAACACCCTGTTCACCCAAAATCACCAGACACGCCTGGAGATGATCGCGGCACGAGAGGAGGCCGAACGGATCGGAACCATCCAGCGCCAGACCCAGGAGCGCGCCGAGGAGGAAAAGCGACGGGCCATGACACAGTTGGCCGATGGTTTCGAGGCCGGCGTCAAGGGTGTGGTTTCGGCGGTGTCCGCTGCGGCGCGCCAGTTGCAGGGGACCGCCCAACATATGTCGGCCAACGCCGATCAAACCAATCAGCAATGCACCACGGTCTCGGCGGCTGCCGATCAGGCTTCCGCCAACGTCCAGACCGTGGCGTCGGCCACCGAAGAACTCTCAAGCTCGATCGCCGAGATCAGCCGGCAGGTTTCGGATTCGACACGCTTCGCCACCGCGGCCGTCGAAGAGGCCAACCGCACCAACGCCACCGTGGCGGGCCTCCAGGAGGCGGCTCAGAAGATCGGAGAGGTTGTCCAGTTGATCAACAGCATCGCCAGCCAGACCAATCTGCTCGCCCTCAACGCCACCATTGAGGCGGCGCGCGCGGGCGAAGCCGGCAAGGGTTTCGCGGTGGTGGCGAGTGAGGTCAAGAACCTGGCCAACCAGACCGCAAAAGCCACGGAAGATATCCAGTCTCAGGTTGGTCAGATGCAGGGTGTGACCGGGGCCACCGTCGATGCCATCAAGAATATCACGGGGACTATTTCGCGCATGAGCGAGATTTCCACCACCATTGCCGCCGCCGTCGAGGAGCAGGGTGCCGCAACCCGCGAAATCGCCCGCAATGTCCAGGAGGCATCGAAAGGCACCCAGGAGGTCTCGTCAAACATTTCGGGCGTGGCCCGCGCCGCCCATGAAACCGGGGTCGGCGCAACCGACACCCTGGCCGCGGTCAAGGCCCTCAATCAGAACGCCGCAAGCCTGGGACACGAGGTCGACCGCTTTATCGCCACCATCCGGCGCGGTTGAGCCGGGACGACCGTCGTGGTCGCCGGGCCGAAGGGAAGTGACCCGGGCTTTGCCCGATATGCGCCAAATTCAGATGTTTCGTTGGAATGAAACAATTTTGGGGGCTCTGCCCACACCCGCAAAGAGCCGGTCGGCCCTTTGAACCCATGACGTCATGAGGTCAAGGAGACGATACTCCTTGCGGGTGCAGGGCAAAGCCCTGAAAAATTAAGACAAGTGCACTATCCTGGCGCATATGGGGCAAAGACCCATGGTGTCTGCCTTTACACCCGCCGTTGTGAACACGATGAACGCCGCCACGCGCGATAATCTCCAGACCAACCCAACAGTTGCCACCGTGGCGGCGTTGTTCCGGGAGGCGCTGCGCCACCACGGAGCCGGGAGGCCGGACCAGGCCGGCGAACTCTACCGGCGGGTCCTGGCCCTGGAGCCCGGCCACGCCGACAGCCTGCATATGCTTGGCGCCCTCGCCCATCGGGCAGGCCGGTTGGATGACGCCATCGGGTTGATCAGCCGGGCCATCGACCTGCGGGACGACAGCGCGCTCTACCACCTCAGCCTGGCCCACGCCCTGTTGGACCGGGGCCGGCCGGCGGAAGCGGAGGCCCGGTTCCGGCGGGCACTGGGGCTCCGGCCCGAACTGGCCGAGGCCCATCACGGCCTCGGCACCGCGCTTCTGACCCTGGGCCGCCCGGCCGAAGCCGCGGCCTGTTTCGAACGGGTCCTCGCGCTCAAGCCCGAGCTGGCCGCAGCCCACACCAATCTCGGCACGGCGCTGCGCGCCCTGGACCGGCCGGAGGCGGCAGCGGGCTGCTACCGGCAGGCGCTGGCGCTCAACGCCGACGATGCCCACGCCCACAACAATCTCGGCTCGGTGCTGATGGATCTGGGCCGGCTGGACGACGCCGTGGGCGAGTATCTTGAGGCACTGAGGCTGGCTCCGGAGCTTGCCGAGGCCCACAACAACCTGGGCACCGTCCGCCATCGCCAGGGCCGCCTTGCCGAAGCCGCCTCCCACTACCGGCGGGCGCTGGCGCTCCGGCCCGAGCTGGCCGAGACTCACGACAATCTCGCCACGGTGTTCCGGGACCAGGGGGACCTCGCCCAGGCCGCCGCCGGCTACCGGCGGGCGCTGGCGCTCAGGCCCGACTTCGCCGAGGCCCACAACCATCTCGGTATCGTGTACAAGGAGCAGGGCCGGCTCGACGAGGCGCTGGCCGCGCTTCGCCGGGCGGTGGCGCTGAAACCCGAGGCTGGCCAACTTCATTCCAGCCTGTTGATGGGCTTGAGCTACAGTCCGGACCTGGACGAGCCCGACTTCGCCGCCGCCTGCCGGGACTGGGGCCGCCGGCACGGCCAGCCCCGCCACCCCGACCCCGGGTCGGCGCCGACCTACCCCAACCACCCAGACCCCGAGCGGCGGCTGCGGGTCGGCTATGTCTCCAATCACTTCCGCCGGCACCCGGTGGGCTGGTTCCTGGCCGCGGTGTGGCCGGCTCACGATCCGGCCCGGGTGGCCGTTCACGCCTATTCGGGCGTGGTGGTCGAAGACACCATGACCCGCCGGCTGCGCAGTGCGGCAACGGCATGGTGCGACACCGCCACCCTGTCCGACGCCGAACTGGCCGGACGAATTCGCGACGACGGCATCGACCTGCTGGTGGACCTGGACGGCCATACCGACCACAACCGGCTGTCCCTGTTCGCCCATCGGCCGGCGCCGGTTCAGCTTTCGTGGCTCGGCCATGGTCACACCACCGGGTTGGCCACCATCGATGCCATTTTGATGGACGATGCCACCGCGCCGCCCGGGTGCGAGTCCTGGTTCACCGAGGCGGTGGTGCGCCTGCCCGGCGGTCGCCTCTGTTACGCCCCGCCCGACGACGCGCCGGCAGTGGCGCCTCCGCCCTGCCAGACCCGGGGCATCGTAACCTTCGGCAGTTTCAACAATCTGGCGAAGGTCACGCCGGCGGTGCTGGGGCTGTGGGTCCGGGTGCTGGCCGCGGTCCCCGGTGCCCGGTTGCTCCTGCGTTGGAAAAGCCTCGCCGATGAGGCGGAGCGAACCCGATTGCGCACGGCCTTCGTCGCCGCCGGGGGCGACGGCGCACGGCTTGACCTGCACGGGGCGTTGCCGCACCGGGAACTGCTGGCCGCCTACGGCGAAATCGACATCGCCCTCGACCCCTTCCCGTTCGGCGGCGGTCTGACCTCGTGCGAGTCGCTGTGGATGGGTGTGCCGGTGATCACCTGGCCCCAGGCGCGGCCCATGTCGCGCCAGACCCTGGGACTCCTCACCGGGCTCGACCTGGCCGGTGCGCTGGTCGCCGACTCGGCCGAGGCCGGCATCGCCCTGGCCGCGGTTCTCGCCGCCGCACCCGACCGGCTGGCGGCGCTGCGGGCAGGGTTGCGGCCCCGGATGGCCGCGTCGCCCTTGTGTGACGGCGCACGGCTGGCGGGCGGGTTGGACGCGGCTTACCGACAGTTCTGGCGGCGCTGGTGCTGGTCGGCGTCAGGTGCCCAGGGGCTTTTGCATCAGCCACCTGATCGACCCGACCGCGGTAGCGAAGATAACCGGCCCCCGTTACCTGCTTCATCTCGGTCACCTCCGATTGAAGCCGGACAAGCGGCCGACTGCGCCCCGCCCGGTATCGACCCCGGAATGGAGTTGAAAAGCATATTCCGTCGCTAACTGATATAAATCCTCCGATGCGACCGCAGCTCCCGTTCAGAAGCCCTTACCTGCCGCCAAGGTCATCGTCCGCCCCGGCACCACGATCCTTTATCCTTGGTAATTCCGAAGAACCATGACCGGTCGCCCCGCCAAATAAGTTTCATGTGAAATTCTATTGAAATTCTCGCAAAATTCGGGCAGATCGCATGGGCATCGCCACTGTCCTGAAACAGCGGCGGCGGGTGGCCGGCGGCGGCACGAACGAAGCACCCGATACGGCGGAGATACGGCGAGCAGGAGGAGTGGGCGGTGTCGATCAAGGCGAAACTAACGCTGGTGCTGGCTGGGCTACTGCTCGTGGTGATTGCTCAAGGGTTTTTCGCCATCAGCCAGGTCGGGCTCATCGGTGATCACACCGGGCAAATCCTTGAGGCTTCGTTACCCGAAATCGGCGTCGCCGGCGGGCTTAACGACGACACCATGAACATGCGCATTTTTGAAGCCGAGGCCATTTTTGCCACCACCGATAAGGAGGTTGCCGCGGCGTCCACCGAATTTAACCGGCTGGTCGCCGGCGTCGAAGAGAAAATGCCCCGGTGGCAGGTGCTGCTGGACAGCGATCAGGCCAAGGAAATCTTTCGCGACTTCAGTCGCGGATGGACCGACTACAAGACCTCCAGCGCCCGGGTGCTGGCCCTGGCCACGCAGAAAAAGACTGCGGACGCCATTGCTCTCTATAAAGAAGAAGAACCTACCTATAGCCTCGTTGGTGACGGCATCGACAAGGCGGTGGCTCTCGCCAACAGCGAAGCCGCCGAGCGGGGCGACGACGTGAGGGCGGTCCATGCCGAAACCAAAATGGCTATTCTGGCGGTGATCCTCGCGTCCCTGCTGGTGTCTCTGGCCTTTGGGCTGTGGCTGGCCCGGCAGATCACCCGACCCCTGGCGGCCATGTGTCATCTGGTCGGCGAGGTTGAGCGGACCGGTGATCTCTCTCTGCGGGCCGAGGTTTCCGGTAACGACGAATTCAGCCGAACCGGCCGGGCGCTGAACGGCTTCCTGGCGAATATGGAAGCGGTGCTCACCGACCTGAGGACGGTGATGACCGCGGTCGCCGCGGGCGACCTCACGCGATCGGTCCAGGTCAGAACGTCCGGCAAGCTGGCGCAGGATATCAAGGACAACGTCAACCGCTCCCTGGCGGCGCTAAGCGCGGCGCTTCGTGCCGTGACCGACAATATCTCTCAGGTTGCGGCGGCGACCGGTCAGGTCAGCGCCGCCGTCGGGCAGATTTCCGACGGTGCGTTGAATCAGCTCAATGCGGTCAAGCAGATTGCCGTCGGGATCAAGCAATCGGCGCACGCCATAGAAGAGGTGGCGGCCAATGCCCAGGCGTCCAGCGGTCACGCCCGAGAGGCGGCGGCGCTGGTCAGCGACGGTCGGGATAACGTGGCCGGCATGGTCCAGTCGGTCAGCGCCATTTCCGCCCGGGCGCGCGACATCTCGAAAATCACCGGCGTCATCGATCGCATCGCCAGCCAGACCAACATGCTGTCCCTCAACGCCGCGATCGAGGCGGCACGGGCCGGTGAAGCCGGCAAGGGCTTTGCCGTGGTGGCCGAGGAGGTGGGCAAACTTGCCGAGCATTCCGGGCGCTCGGTCTCGGAAATCAACGATCTGATCGAAACCGCGAGTGCCGAGACCATCACCGGCGTCGAAGCCGCGCGGGTGGTCGGCGACAACATCGACCGCATCGACCGGGTGGTCAGCGAAAGCGACCGGATGGCCGCGGCCATCGCCACCGCCATGCAGCAGCAGGCCGCGGCCATGGAAGAAGTCCGCGCCAACGTCGACAATCTCGCCCACATCGGAGAGACCAATGCCTCCGCCTCGGAAGAGGTCACGGCGACCATGGTCGAACTCGCCCGCCTGGCCGATCACACCAGGGCCGAAATCGACCGCTTCAAACTGGCCCCGGGCTCCGGCCCCGGCACGGTCGCGTTCGCCGCGGCGACGGATCCGACGGACGGCGCCGGCAGACGGGACTTCATGCCCTGGTCCGACAGCCTGCTGGTCGGCCATCCGGTGATCGACGCCGACCATAAGGGGCTGGTACAGTGCGTCAACGATCTCCACGAGGCCATGCGCTCGGGCAAAGGCAGTGCCGCGCTCGGAACCATTTTGCATGCCCTGGTCAAGTACACCGAAGAGCATTTTTCCCGGGAGGAGCAGATCTGGCAGACCGGCAACGTCCTGGCCCTGCCCCAACAGCGGCGCGCCCATGCCGAGTTTGTTCGGGAACTCCGCACCCTGCTGTCCCGCTTCGAAAAGGGCCAGACCAACATCAGCAGCGAGGTCATGAGTTTCCTCGGCGACTGGCTGAAACACCACATTCTGCGTTCCGACAAGGAAGCGGTCAGGACATTGAAATAACGCCGGGATTGAGGCAATGAGGGCGTCGCCCGCGGTTGCCCTGGATGGTCTCTCCCCGGGCCGGCCCGGGTCGCCGTCACGGCGCGATCGCACGCAAACAGGATCATCGTTCATGGTCAAATTCAGTCTGGCCGGATTGCACGCCAAGCTGCTGGCCCAATTCGCCGTCACCTTCGGGATGCTGGTCCTGATCGCCCTGGTCGCGGTAGAGCAACTGGACTCGTGCCTCATGGAGTCCCATCGGAGCGAGGTCATGTCCCTGGTGGACAGTGGCTACAGCATTGTCGCGGCCTACGGCGAAAAGGCCGCCCGCGGCGAGTTGTCCGAGGATGACGCCCGTCAGGCCGCCCTGGCGGCGGTCCGGGCGATCCGCTATCACGGCGGCGACTACCTGTGGATCAACGACTTTCAGCCCCGCATGATCATGCACCCGCAGCAACCGGCGCTGGAGGGGCAGGACCTTTCCACCTACCTTGACGCCGACGGCAAGCGACTGTTCACCGAAATGGTGGCGGTGGTGCGCAACGCCGGCTCCGGCTTCGTCGGATACAAATGGCTGAAGCCGGGCGGCGGCAGGGAACCGGTGGACAAGATTTCGTTCGTCAAGGGCTATGACCGCTGGCACTGGATCATCGGCTCCGGCGTCTATGTCGATGACGTCCACGATCAGGCCCGGCAGGTCTCCGGCGGCATCTTCGCCTTGCTGGCAATCACCCTGCTGGTGGTCGGTGCCACGTCCCTGCTGATCGGCGGCGGGGTGGCTCGCGCCGCAACCGACCTGAAGCAGACTTTGTTGAACGTCGAGGCCACCGGCAACCTCTCCCTTCGGGTCCAGGTGCGCGGCCGGGATGAACTGGGACAGGCCGGCACCGCGCTCAACGACTTTCTCGACGACCTTGAGCGGATGCTGACCGAGTTGAAGGACGTGATGTCCGCCGTCGCCGCCGGGGATCTGTCCCACCGGGTGCTGGCCGAAGCCCCCAGCAGGCTGGTGAACGATGTCAAGGAAAGCATCAATCGCTCCATCGATTCCCTGGCCGGCGTACTGGACACCATCAAGGGCAACATCCGCCAGATGGCCACCGCCGCCGATCAGGTGAATTTGGCCATCGGCCAGATTGCCGATGGCGCCCAGACCCAGGTCGGCGTGCTCCGGCAGATCGCGGCCAGCGTCCGGCAAACCTCGCGCTCGATCGAGGATGCGGCGTCCCGGGCCCAGGTGTCCAGCACCTGCGCCCGGGATGCCGCAGCAGCGGTCACCGACAGCCGCAACGACGTGGCGGCGCTGGTGGACCTGACCAGTACCATTTCCACCAACGCCATGGAGGTCGCCCGGATCGCCGAAATCATCGAGCGCCTCGCGGCCCAGACCAACCTGCTTTCCCTTAATGCGTCGATCGAAGCGGCGCGCGCCGGTGAAGCGGGCAAGGGCTTTGCCGTGGTTGCCCAGGCCGTTGGCAAGCTCGCCGAACAATCGAGTCAATCGGCCACCGAGATCGCCTCCCACAACGAAAAAGCCTTTGCCGAAACCATGCGCGGAGTCCAACTGGCCCAGTCGGTGGACGACGGGATGGCCCGCATCGCCGGGACCACCGAGGAAAGCGATCGGATGGCCGCGGCCATCGCCGCCGCGATGGACCAGCAAACCGTCGCGGTCAACGCCATCGGCGCCAATATCGAAAACCTCTCCCGCATCGGTGAAAGCAACGCCACCGCCGCAGAAGAGCTGACCGTAACCATGATCGAACTGGCGCGGCTGGCCGATCACACCCGGACCACCATCAATGCGTTCAGGCTTTAGAGCAATGGCGCCAGCGGTGGCCGTCACGACGCTGTCAGGGGAGTGGCGTAAATCATGAAGGATATCTCGGTCCGTACCCGGCTTTTCCTGGCCTTCGGCCTGATGGTGGTGCTGGCTCTCGGCCAGGGACTGTTCGCCATCTCGCAACTGGGGGTGGTGACGGGACATCTTGGCGAGGTCGCCTCGGACTGGCTGCCCGGCGTCACCGCGCTCAATCGCATGGTGCAGGAGTTCGGAGTCTATCGTCGTGCCGAAGCCCGGCTGCTGCTGGTGCATACCGATGACGACGTGGTGGGCCAACTCAAGCGCATGAAGGAAGCGGAGAGCAAGGCCGACGACGATCTTCGTATCTACGCGCCACTGGCCCGGTCGGAGCAGGAACGGCGCACCCTTGCGGACATCACCGGTGCCTGGGATCAGGTCCGGCGTGGCGGAAAGATCACCGAAGATCTGCTTGCTCAGAAGAAGCCGGCCGATGCCGTGAGCTACTATCTCACCACCGGCGGCGACAACTTCCAGCGGTTGGAGGCCGCAACCGCCGCCGCGGTCGCCCTGAACGACGCGGGCGGCAAAGAGGAGTCGCGACAAGGCACAGACAGCGCGGCCAATGCCCGGGTCGCGGTACTGGCGGTCATGTTGCTGACTGCGGCGCTGGCAATGGTCATTGCCGCCGTGCTGGCCAGGATGATTCTGACCGGTCTTTCCCACCTGCGCCTGGGAATCGACGACATTCAGCAGTCGGGGGACCTGTCCCGACGGGTGACGATCCGTCAACGTGACGAATTCGGTCAGACCGCCGAAGCCTTCAACGCCCTGATGTCCGAAACCGACGCGGTGGTCCGGGCGGTTAACGAGGTTATGGCCCGGGTCGCCGCCCGGGACCTGTCCGCCCGGGTTCTGGTTGCCGCCCGGGGCGATGCCGGACGCCTCAAGAACAACCTTAACAACTCCCTGGAAGAACTGTCCCGGGTCCTGCGCACCGTGATGGGCAATGTCCGGCATGTGGCGGTGGCCACCGGCGAAGTGAGCACCGCCATCGGCCAGATTTCCGACGGCGCCCAGGGGCAGTTGCACGCCGTGAAACAAATTCTGGCCGGCGTCCGGCAGTCTGCGGCAGCCATCGAAGGAGTCTCGGCCCATGCCCGGCTGTCCAGCGATCAGGCCCGCCACGCCGCAACCCTGGTGGCCGCAGGCAGTGAGAATGTCTCGGGCATGGTCTCGTCGGTGAACGCGATCGCCGCCAACACCCGCAGCATTTCCAAGATTACCAATGTCATCGGCCGCATCGCGACCCAGACCAACATGCTGTCCCTGAATGCCGCCATCGAAGCGGCACGCGCCGGAGAGGCCGGCAAAGGCTTCGCCGTGGTCGCCGAAGAGGTCGGAAAACTGGCCGATCATTCGGGCAAATCGGTGGACGAGATCAACACCCTGATCCGGCAGGCCTCGACCGATGCGGCCCAGGGTGTCGACAGTGCCCGGGCGGTGGGGGGAAGCATCGACCGCATCGCCACCGGGGTCAGCGAGGCCGACCGCACCGCCGCCGCCATCGCCGCGGCCATGGAGGAGCAATCGGCTTCGGTGGAACAGATTCGCGCCAGGGTCGAAGACCTGTCGCGCATCGGCGAAACCAACGCCGCCGCCTCGGAACAGGTGGCGGCCACCGTCGTCGAACTGGCGCGCCTCACCGGTCAAACCGGGGCCGAAGTCGAGCGATTCACATTCTGACGAGACCGCCCCTCCCTCCCTCCCTCCCCCGGGCTGCACGAAAGGATGGAACCCATGCGGGTCCTGGTGTTCGAGGTGCGAAGCCGGCTCTACGCCCTGCCGGCCGATGCCATCCGGCATGTGGACGAGGTCTCGGAGGTCACACCGCTGCCCTTCGTTCCCCGGCATGTGGATGGTCTGGTCGCACTCGGCGGCAAGGTGCTGCCCCAGATCGATCTCGGCGCCCTGCTGACCTTGCCCGGAGAAAACCAGGGTCCGGGCCAGCTCTTGGTTCTTGCCACCGGCGAGACCGAATGCGCCCTGCGGGTCGGTGCCGCCTGGCGGATGCTCCCGGTCGCCGACGCCGATATCGCCCCGGTGGGCGCCTTGGCCGGCGATGACAGCGGCGCCTTGGCCGGCGATGACAGCCCGGATGTCGACGACAGCGGGCTTCGGGACCGGCTGGCCGGAGTCTTCCGCCATCAGGACCGTTCGGTGTTTCTGCTGCGCCCGGAGCGGATCGGGCTGGACGGCGTCGCCGCGGCGTCGCCAGCCACCGGGCACGCCCCGTCGGTGATGCTCGGCGAGATCGAGGACGGCGAGCCCGCCGCCGGCCGCGGGGCACCCGAAGAGACCCTTGCCACCCTCGCCGTGAGGGTCGGCAAGGAACGCTATGCCTTTCCTTTACTGCGGGTTGTCGAGGTTTACGTCGACGACGCACTCACCCCGTTGCCCGATGCCCCGGACTATGTCGCGGGCATCTCCGTGCTGCGCGACCAGCCGCGGCTGGTGATCTCCCTGTCCCGGCTGCTCGGGATGCCGGCAACCGGGGCCGAAACCAGCATGGTGGCGACAACCGCCCGGGGCCTGCCGGTGGTATTCCAATGCGGTGCCCTGACCGGCATCCGGCGGTTCGCCCTGAGCCGGCGGGAGGCCACCGGCGAATCCGCCGCCGGCATCGACAGTTTTCTGATCGGCGACGACGGCGCGGTGACCATTTTGCTGGAGCCGGACAACCTGATCACCGACCAGGCGGTACGGCGCCTGCGCGCCTTCCTGCCCCGCACCCGGACCGGGGGCGAGAGCCCGGCGGCGACGCCCGAGGCGGAACGCCGGATGCTGCTGGTTCGGGCCGGTACCGAGACTTGCGCCATCGATATCGGTGGCGTCGATCGGGTCGCCGACTACACCCCGCCCACCGGGTTACCGGCCAGGACCGGTCTCTGTGTCGGCATGACCGAGATCGGCGGCCGCGTGTTGCCCACCGCCGACCTGGGACTGGCTTTTGGCGCGGCGCTGGGAGAGGGCGCCGGGGCCTGGGTGGTGGTCCGCACCGGCCGGCCCGACGGCTTTGGCCTTTGGGCGCTGGCGGTGGAAGCGGTGGAGCGGTTGGTCCGGATCCCCCAATCGTCGATTCTGAGCGCACCCACCGGCCGCCTGTTCTGCGGCGTCGGACGGGTGGGCAACCGGCTGGTCAACATCCTCGACGTGAGCGCCCTGGAAGGGGTGCCCGACAACAAGGACGCGCCGGAAACAACCGAAGAGCGTGTCGCGTGATGAAACCGATCCGGCTGCTGATCGCCGACGACTCCGGCTTCATGCGCATCGCCGTGCGCAAGATGGTGGCGATCGACCCCGAAATCGAAGTCGTCGGAGAGGCGCGCAACGGCCTTGCCGCGGTCAATCTGGTTCGTGAACTGAAGCCCGACGTGATCACCATGGACGTGGAGATGCCCGAGCTTGACGGCGTCAGCGCCACCCGGATGATCATGGCCGAACGGCCGACACCGGTGATCATGCTCAGCAGCCTGACCCAAAACGGTGCCAGGATCACCCTGGAGGCGCTGGAAGCGGGCGCAGTTGACTTCATTTCCAAGTCGTCGAGCTTCGTTCAACTGGATATCGTCAAGGTCGACCGGGAACTGCGCGAGAAAATCCGCTACTGGGGACGCCAGCCGACGAGGTCGGGCGCGGCCTGGGCCAGCACTCCCGGACCGGGCACCCCTGCCCCATCCGCCCTGGCCGTTTCATTCGCCGCCACCGCAGCCGTGCCTCTTCCCGAAACGCCGCGGCTGCGGCCGGGCAAGGCGCCGAGGTCGGTGGATCTGGTGGTGGTCGGGGTATCCACCGGCGGACCGAAGACCTTCCCCCTGTTGTTGAAGGCGTGTGGCAGTCTGCGCTGCCCGATGGTGGTGGCCCAGCACATGCCACCCTACTACACCGCCAGCTTCGCCGAGCACCTCAACCGGGAAACCGGCCTCGACGTTGCCGAAGGCGTCGACGGCATGGTATTGAGCCCCGGGCGGGTGGCTATTATTCCGGGTGGCAAAGACGGGGTCATCGGCTACGGCATCGGCGGGAACAAACTTCTCAATATTCGCATCGTTCGCGAGGCCCCGATCCATCCCAGCGCCGATGTTCTGTTCGAATCCGCCTTGCGGGTCAGCGAGTCCCCGGTGGCGGTGGTTCTGACCGGCATGGGCAGCGACGGCACCCGGGGCAGCCGGGGATTTTCCAGCCGCGGCCTGCCGGTCCTGGTCCAGACGCCCGCCTCCTGCATCGTTGGGGGCATGCCCCAGGCGGTCATTGACAATGGCCTGGCGTCGTCCATTCTCTCGATCAGTGAAATCGGTGCCAGACTGCGCGAATGGTGCAATAACTAAGAATTGCGCCTGGTTCACATTGCTTTTGGTTTTAAGAAAGGGTTCCAAAAATGGCGAAGACGGTAATGGTTGTTGACGATTCCTTCATGATGAGAACTCTTATCGCCGATATCGTCAAGGCCGACCCGGATCTCTCGGTGATTGGCGAGGCCGAGAATGGCAAGGTCGCGCTGGAGAAGGTCGGCAAGCTGACGCCCGACGTGGTCCTGCTCGACATTGAAATGCCCGAGATGAACGGCCTCGAAGCCCTGAAGCGGATCAAGCTGTCGAGCAAGGCCAAGGTGATCATCATCTCTTCGGTGGCCCAGGTCGGCTCGACCCAGGCCATCGAAGCGCGCCGTCTCGGGGCGTCCGACGTGATCGCCAAGCCATCGGGCTCCATGAGCCTCGACATCGCCGCCAAGAAGGGCAGCGACATCGTCAAGGCCGTTCGCCGCGCCTGCGGATTGCCGCCGGCGTAGCGGACACCGGCAGAACCGCATCTGGGTACGCGGGGCCGGAACCGCCGGCCGGATCCGGGAGCCGTGGCCGCCCGCCGGTTGCCGGCAGGAACCCCCCGCGCTCAAGACCAGGCGATGATCCCGACGTGTCGCCCCGGCGACAGATCCCGACGTGTCGCCCGGCCGGCGACAATGGAGCGTAACCCGATGTCCGATCTGGCGGAAACCTTGTGGCGGGAGTTTGCCGCCGAAACCGAAGAGCATTTCGAGATCATCGAGCCGTTGCTGGTGGCCGCCGAGACCCAGGCGGTGGTCGCCGCCGACATCGCCCAGTTGTTCCGCTCCTTCCACTCGGTCAAGGGCCTGTCCAGGGCCATGGATTTGAAGGGGATGGAGGAAGTGTCCCATCACGCCGAGAACGTGCTGGGACTGGTCCGGGAAGGCACCTGCCCCCTGGATGCCGGGTTGATCGCGCTGCTGCTCCAGGCCGTGGACACCCTGAAGGGACTTCGGGAAGCCGCCGTGACCGAGCGCCGCAACGCTCCGGTCCCCGACGGGCTGATCGACCGGTTGGAAGCCGCCTTCACCGCCCGATCATCGCGCCATCCCCAACCGGACTCCCGACCGGTCGCGTCGGCGCCGGCCACCGCCCGGCCTCCGGTGGACCGGCCCCGGGAAGCGCCCGGGGAAACCGCCGACGAGCCGTCAGAGGAGGCAGACGCCGGGTCTTCGCCGCCGCTCGCCGACGATGCCGACATGCTGCGCTACTACGCGGAAATGGTCAGCGAGCATCTACCGGCCATCGCCCGCTGCGCCACCGCCGAGATGAACGACCCTGCGGTCAGGCAGGCGGCAATCGAAGCCATCGACACCCTGTTGCATGCCACCGAGGTCATGGGGTTTCTCGGCCTCGCGGTATCCCTGGCCAACCTGCGGGCCTGCCTGGGGCAGGAACCGGCCGAAGACACCAGGCGTCTGGTGATCGAAACCCTGGGGCGCCTGCGAACCGACTTCGAACTGATCGAACGGGAGTCCTCGGCGGAAATCGCCGGCCAGGGGCTGGCCGACCAGTTGGGCGGCGCCTTGCAAACCGAGGTCAACCAGCTCGTCGGGTCGATGCTTGAGGTGCTCGAACGCTTTTCCGCCGGCCCCGTCCAGGCCGCCGCCAGCGACGAGGCGCTGGCCGAAGAACTGGCCATACTGAGCCGCGCCGCCTGCACCTTCTTCGTCTTCCTCAATCTCCATCAGTCTTCGCGTCTGCTGCTGATGGTCGAGGACGTGTTCACGCGGGTTGCCAACCACGAGATGCACGTCTATCCCGAGCTGCTGGGTCTGGTCGGCGAAGTGTGCCGGCTGGTGGCCGGTGTCTCCGAATCGGGCGGACGCTGGCGCGATCTCGAGGCACGGGTCGCCGACGAGGTGCTGGACCGCTTCCGCCAGGCGGTGTTGGTGGGCACCCGGCACACCGAGGGACAGGACCCGGTCTCGGCGCTGAAACGGGTGCTGGCCAATTACGACATCAGCCCGGAACTGGTCGAGATTCTTTCGTCGGAAAACATTCAGGAACTGGTTGCCGCGGTGCGCGGCGGCCGGACCCAGCTCTACGAAATCACCGCCCATCTGGAAAGTTCCGAATCCCTGGCCCTGGCCTTCGTCGCCTGGGTGAGAAGCGAGACCACCCCGATTACCAATCGCACCGTGTTCATCGACGGCACCACCTGGTTCGAATTCCTGGTGGTGTCGGAGTTGGAGCCGGTAGCGGTCGGTGCGCGCATCCGGGCGCTCGACGACACCGGCCGACTGATTCGCATGCGCTCGTGCCAGGCCCGGGAGGCCGCGGAGGCCCCGGTTCCGGGAACGCCCGGTCTGTCGGCAACCTCTCCCGCCTCGCCGCAGGCCCCGCCCGCAGCCGGGGGCCCGCGTCCCGGGCGCAGTCCGGGCGGGGAGCCGGAAGGCCCGGGGCGCGGCGCCGGCGGCGGCGGCAAGGGCGGGAATGTGCTGCGGGTCCGTGGCGAGACCGTGGACCAGCTCATGGCGCAAATCGGCGAGATGGTCACGATCAACAACATGATGCACACCCTGGCGCGCAGCGGCGCCATCGACAGCGCATTCGCCGGTCTGCGCGACATCCTCGGCCGGAGCGGCAACGACGAGGCCAGCCGCTGCCTCCAGACCCTCGAGCAAGGCTGGTCCACCTTCCTCAGGGCCGACGAGCAACTGGGCAGCGCCATGGCCCACCTCCAGGACGCCACCATGGAGTTGCGGGTGGTGGCCATCGACACCCTGTTCAACCGCTTCCCCCGGATGGTGCGCGATATCGCCCAGGCCCAGGGAAAGCAGGTCCGGCTGAAGACCTCGGGTGCCGAGGTTCGCATCGACAAGGGCATGGTCGACCTGTTGCTGGATCCGTTGATGCACATGGTGCGCAACGCGGTGGACCACGGCATCGAGACCCCGCAGCAGCGCACCGCGGCAGGCAAGGCCCGCGCCGGCCGGATCGGTTTGCGGGCTTTTCATCAGGCGGGCAACATCGTCATCGAAATCACCGACGATGGNNGCAACGCGGTGGACCACGGCATCGAAAACCCGGAGCGGCGGCAGGCCGCGGGCAAGTCGCCGGTGGCGACGCTGCATCTTGCGGCGGTCAGCCGGGGCAACCGGGTGGAGATCGAGATCACCGACGACGGCAGCGGCATCGATGTCGAGCGCATCCGCCGGAAGGCGGTGGATCGCGGCCTGGTCGGGGCGGCGGAGGCGGCACGGCTGAGCAGCGGGGACGTGATCGATTTCATCTTCGCCCCGGGCNNCCCCGGGCTTCTCCACCGCCGAGCAGGTCAGCGAAACCTCCGGCCGGGGTGTCGGCATGGATGTTGTGCGCACCAACGTCCTGCGCCTGGGCGGGCAGATTTCGGTCAACACCCGGCCCGGACAGGGCACCACCGTCCTTCTGCAACTGCCCTTGTCGGCAGCCATCCAGCGGGTCCTGATGGTCGAAGTCGCCGGGCGGATACTGGCCATCCCCGAGCGGTTCCTGTCGGAGATACACGAGGTCGACGCCGACAGCTATCAACTGGTGCGCGGTCGTCCGGCAATCCTCTTGCGCGACAAGTATCTGCCGGTGTTCCGTCTCACCGATTTGTTGGGTTTCACCCAGGTCGGAGAAAATGAATCGTGCTTTACCCGGCGACCTTTGGTGGTTCTGGCGCGTGGACGTCAGCGAATCGGTGTCGAGATCGAACGGTTGCACCGACGGCAGGAATTGTTCATCAGGGAAATCCATCCTCAGCTTGCGGCAATTCCCGGTGTCGGTGGAGCCTCAATTTCCGGGGACGGTAAGGTGGTGCTGATCGTGGACGGTGACGACCTGTTTGGTCTTGCCGAGAGTGCCGCCACCACCGGCCTCGCGGTTCAGTAATCGGGGGAACAGGCATGACCGGGCCTCCGAGCACCGGCATCCCGCCCCCGAGGAGCACCGGGTTCCGAACAGGCTTTTTGCTGATGATCTAACTATACCCTTTCATAGACAATCA
>PLTC01000258.1:0-536 GCA_003165295.1 Rhodospirillales bacterium
CGCCGCCGAGAATCATGATTTTCTTGCGTCGGGTCGGCCGCGCCTCGCACTCTTCGTCGTAAGTCGAGTACATGTAATTGGTTCTGGTCGCAAATTCGCCGGCGCAGGTGTCCACACGCTTGTACACCGGGCGGATTCCAAGCCGATGGCGGCGTTCGCGCACCGCGTGCTCGTTGGTGTTGAACAGGCCGGCCAGGCGGCGGTCGGCAAAGCCCTGCTGCTTGAGCCCGAACAGGGTCGCCGCATCGATCCGATCCAGCACCTGGGTTTCGAGCCACCGCTCGGTTTCGACAATGTCCTGAATCTGGGCCAGGAACCAGGGATCGATTTTGGTCAGCGCGTAAACTTCGTCGAGGGTGAAATCCTGGGCGAAGGCGTCGCCCACATACGAGATGCGGTCCGCTTCGGGCTTCCTGAGCTGTTCGGCGATGACCGCCCGACCGGTGGTCTTGCGGTGCAAGCCGTAAAGGCCCTGTTCAAGACCGCGCAGCGCCTTTTGGAATGACTCCTGAAAGGTGCGGCCAATGGCCATCACC
>PLTC01000258.1:638-10247 GCA_003165295.1 Rhodospirillales bacterium
GCCGACGAGCGGGAAACCCGCGGATTCATTTCGACCACGATCATCCGGCCATCGAGCGGATTGACCGCGAACTGGACATTCGAGCCGCCGGTATCGATCCCGATCTCGCGCAGCACCGCCAGACTGGCATCGCGCATGATCTGGTATTNNCTGGTATTCCTTGTCGGTCAGCGTCTGGGCCGGCGCAACGGTGATCGAATCGCCGGTATGCACGCCCATCGGATCAAGGTTTTCGATCGAACAGACGATGATGCAGTTGTCCTTCCGGTCGCGCACAACCTCCATCTCGAACTCCTTCCAGCCGATCAGCGATTCCTCGATCAACAGTTCGGAGATGGGCGACAGCTCGAGCCCGCGCAGACAGATGGCGTGGAACTGTTCGGCGTCGCAGGCGATGCCGGCGCCGCTGCCGCCCATGGTGAACGAGGGCCGGACGATGACCGGAAACCCCAGCGAGTCCAGCGCAGCCCAGGCCTCGGCCATGGTATGGGCCACGCCCGAGCGCGCGGGGCTCAGTCCGATTCCGGCCATGGCCTGCTTGAACTTCGACCGGTCCTCGGCCTTGTCGATGGCTTCGGCGGAGGCCCCGATCAACTCGACGCCGTAGCGTTCCAGCACGCCGCGCCTGTGCAATTCCAGGGCGCAGTTCAAAGCGGTCTGACCGCCCATGGTCGGCAGCAGGGCGCAGGGACGCTCCGCGGCGATAACCCGTTCCAGGACTTCCCAGGTGATCGGCTCCAGCCAGGTCACGTCGGCCAACTCCGGGTCGGTCATGATGGTGGCGGGATTGCTGTTCACCAGGATGACCTTGTAGCCTTCTTCCCGCAGCGCCTTGCAGGCCTGGGTGCNNTAATCGAATTCGCACGCCTGGCCGATCACGATCGGGCCGGCACCGATAATCAGGATGCTGTTCAGATCGCTACGCTTGGGCATGGTTATGACTTTCCATCATGGACACAAAGCGATCAAACAAAGGGGAGATATCGTGGGGTCCGGGTGACGCTTCCGGGTGCCCCTGAAAGCAGAACGCGGGCCGGTCGGTGCGGGCGAAGCCTTGCAGTGAGCCGTCGAACAGCGACACATGGGTTATCTTGCAGTTGGCGGGCAGGGACGCCGCATCCACCGCAAACCCGTGATTTTGCGAGGTGATCATGACCCGGCCGGTGGCGAGATCCAGGACCGGATGATTTGCGCCGTGATGGCCGAATTTCATCTTCAGTGTTTTCGCACCGGACGCGAGGCCCATGATCTGGTGGCCAAGACAGATGCCGAAGGTGGGAATGCCCCGCTCGATCAATTCACGGGTGGCCGCGATCGCGTAGTCGCACGGCGCCGGATCGCCCGGACCGTTGGACAGAAAGATACCATCGGGTTGGAACGCCAGTGCCTCGGTCGCGGAGAAGCGTGCGGGCAGCACGGTGACGCGGCACCCGCGCTCCGCCAGCATGCGCAGGATGTTACGCTTGACGCCGTAATCGAAGGCAACCACATGGTGCCGGGTTTCGCTTCGCGGCGTGTAGCCCTGACCGTGCCGCCAGGTGCCGTCGCTCCAGTCGTAGGGGTGAAGGGTCGAGACCGTCCTGGCCAGATCAAGACCGGTCAGCCCGGGGCAGGACCGGGCCCGCGCCAGCGCCGCCTCGGTCTGCCCGCCGACCACGATCGCCCCGTTTTGCGCGCCTTTTTCCCGCAAAATCCGCGTCAGTTTGCGCGTATCAATGCCCGCAATGGCGACGATCTGTTGAGATTTCAAATAATCGGCCAGCGAGGTGGTGGAGCGAAAATTCGACGCGAGCCTCGCCAGGTCTTTAATGACCAGACCCGCCGCATAAATCCTGCCGGATTCGACATCTTCGTCATTAACGCCGGTATTGCCGATGTGCGGATAGGTCAGAGTAACAATCTGTCGACTGTAGCTGGGATCGGTCAGTATTTCCTGATATCCGGTCATGGCCGTGTTGAAGACGACCTCGCCGTCGGTCTGGCCGGCGGCGCCAATGGACCATCCCTTAAAAACCGACCCATCCGCCAGTGCAAGAACGGCGGCAACCGATTGGTGATGCGGTCGTTGGGGAAGCTGGCTCATGACCATCGCCTCTGCTGATGTTATTCTGCCGTTACGCCAGATCCGGGTGTCGGTCGGGCCTTATCATATCCTCGGTGCCGCTGCCGGAGAGAAATGTTCGCAATGGAATTTCGATATTCTGCGTTACCCCACGCGCCGCTGACGGCAATTCGGGCTTCCCCAAAGTATGCACAGTCATTCCGGGAACATACACAGACCACCGGCCGAATCATCTGCTGCGGCCACCGCCAAGGCCGCGACGATATCCGCGCGTACCAGTCACCAGTGAAGATGCTGACATCCGAGCGTGACCCCGCGAACCCGTTCCGACCCATGGCTCGTATCCCTTGCCGACACCAGATCTATACCACCGTTCATGAGCCTCAGACACGAAAAAAGTTGATTTCGGATTCGGTACCACAGCTTCGTCATGGGCGCAAATCAGATCATTGATCATGATGTGCCCGAAGTATGGCGCCGCGTGCGCCGCCTTTCCCGCGGAGGTGACCGGAAGCTGGTTGCGCCCCCGGGGCGCGGCTCGCGAAGAACCGCGACAGGCGACGGTATCTCGCCGATATCGCAGGATATTGAAATTGCGGCGGTGCAGGACCGTTCCATCGGCCTGCCATGAACCAGGACCCGACGGCCCCCGGGACGAACCGCTACTTGCAAACCGAAAGGGTCTATGGAATGGTTTCATCGAGCCGTTACTGATCAAGGATGAGAGTCATGTCCGGGAATAAGGATGTTGAGATTACAGGGCATCACGGACATGTCTGCGGTCCCGGCTGCCACCATCAGCAGCCCGATGCCGACCTGGGATCGTTGATGCGGCAGTCGGTCGTAAATACAATTTTTGGCAAGAATGCCGGGCGCAGAACCCTTCTTAAATTGCTCGGAGCATCGACGGCCTTATCGCTTATCGAGCAGGTTATTCCGTTTTCTTCCATTGAAGCCCTGGGCGATACGCTTAAGACACCCGAAAAGGTTGAGCTCACCATTGGATTTATTCCTATTTCCTGCTCGGCCCCGCTCCTCATCGCGGCTCAACAGGGCTTGTTCAAAGAGGCCGGGCTTGACGTCGAACTGGTGAAAACGCCGGGTTGGGCGGTGATTCGGGATCGCCTGAACAAGGGCGATTACGACGCCGCTCATGTCTTGAGTCCCATGCCGCTGTCCATGTCTCTCGGTATTGACGGGCCGCCGGCGGCGTTCGACCTGTGCCTGATCCAGAATACCAACGGCCAGGCGATCACCCTGGCCAGCAAGCATCAGGGGCGACGCGACCCGAAGAACTGGAAGGGCTTTACCTTTGGCGTGCCCTTTCCTTATTCCATGCACAATTATTTGCTGCGTTACTACATCGCCGAGTCCGGCGTGAATCCCGACAGTGATGTGACCATCAAGGCGGTGCCGCCGCCGGAGATGGTTGCTCAGCTCAAAGCCGGACTTCTCGATGGTTTCCTCAGTCCCGAGCCTTTCAATCAGCTCGCGGTGCAGCAAGGGGTCGGCTTCATCCATCTGTTGACCAAGGATATCTGGAACGGCCACCCCTGCTGCGGCTTCAGTGTCGCACACAGGTTTGCCGAACAGGCGCCCAACACCTACCTTGCCCTGTTGCAGGCGGTGATCAAGGCGGCGGCGTTCGTGCACAAGAGCGAGAACCGCAGTGAGGTCGCCAACCGTCTGACCGCGCCCGCGTATCTCAACCAACCGGCCGAGGTGTTGGAAGCGATCTTCACCGGGTCGTTTGCCGATGGCCTGGGCGGAACCCATAACGAGCCCGACCGCATTGACTTCAATCCGGTGCCCTTTCCATCGATGGGCATCTGGATGTTGACGCAGATGAAACGCTGGGGTTTCCTCGCGAAGGACGTTAATTACCGCCAGATTGCCGAACAGGTGTTCCGGTTGGCCGACGCGGAAAAACTGCTCAAGGACGCCGGCTTCGAGACCGGGGACAACGACCGGCGCCCGGTGATCATGGGTAAGACCTTCGACGCCGCTTCGCCCGAGGCTTACCTCTCCTCCTTCGCGATTCGGCGGATGTGAGCGGCCGGACCGCTGTTTTCTGACCGGCAATCGACTTTGATCCTTTCGGGGTACCTTTTCATGCGCTGGAACGACATCCCGGTTCGCCTGAAGTTCCTGCTCAGCCTGTCGCCGCTGGTTCTTGTCCTGGCCGTTCAAAGCGGCATGTCGGTGGTGACGATACGGAGTCTTGGCTGGAACATCGCGCATGTCAGCGCGGGCTGGGAAAGCCAGACGCAGGTCGCCAATATCGACCGGGCCATCATGCTGGGGCAGGCGGCGGTTAAAATGTTTCTGCTGTCCAACCGGGCCGAAGACTGGACCGGGGTCGAAAGTGCCATCAAGTCAGTGTCCGACCGGATTGCCGAAGCCCGCCAGCAACTGGAACAGACCTCGGGCATGACCTCGCAGTTGGATGAGGTCGGCGGCGCCTTGGAGAAGTATCGGGCCGCCGTCTATCGGATTCATGACCTGTCGATGGCGCGCGACGAGACCTATATGAAGGCGGTCAGAGACCCGATGCGGACCGAGGAACAGACGCTGTCGGAAGCGATGCGGACCGCTTATCACGAAGGCGACGCCGTATCGTCTTTTTACGCCGGCTCCGGTCTGGCCGAACTGACCGAAATCAACGGCGCCATTCAACTGTTTATGGCCGGAGATTTCGAGCAGGCGAAGACCGTCCTGGCCGCGCACTACGAAGGTCTTGTGGAGAATCTGAAATTATTGCAGGGCAATGCCACCACTCGATTCGCCCGCAAACAGGTCGATGGTATCCTGGAACAGGTGGCGGCGCTCAAGCAGGGGTTCGATACCCTGGTGGAAACGACGCTCCACCGTGAACAGACCATGAGCGGCGAGGTGGTGCCTTCGGCACAGGCGTTGACCGAGGCGTTGCAGCGTATCAGCCAATTGGCGGTTCAGCATACTTCGGAGATTTCGCGGGAGGCTCACGATGAAGCGGCCGAGGCGACACTGACCAATGGCGGTTTCGCCGGCGGCGGCATTCTTCTGGGCATCGTTGTGGCGCTGTGGGCCGGCCGGTCGTTGGCCCGGCCGCTGGTCGCGATGGCCAGCACCATGACCATTCTGGCCGAGGGAAATACTTCGGTCGCGCTACCGGATACGAAGCGTGGTGACGAAATCGGAAAAATGGGCAAGGCCATCGAGATATTCAAGAACAACGCCATTGAAGTCGAGCGGATGCGTACCGAACGGGAACAGCAACGTCGGCAGGCGGAGGAAGACAAGCGTCGGTCGATGAACCAACTGGCGGATGCCTTCGAGTCCAGCGTCAAGCATGTGGTGTCGGCGGTGGCGTCAGAGGCACTGGAGTTGCAAAGTAACGCGCAAGTCATGTCCAGCAGTGCTGAACAAACCAATCGGCAGTGCTCGGTGGTGGCCGCGGCGGCGGAGCAGGCGTCGGTTAACGTTCAGGCCGTGGCGTCCGCTACCGAGGAACTGACAAGTTCAATCAACGAGATCTCCCGTCAGGTTTCGGAGTCGACCAAAATCGGAACATCGGCGGTCGATGAAGCGGATCGGGCCAACATGACGGTGAATGGCCTCGCAGAAGCGGCTCAGAAAATCGGGGAGGTCGTCCAACTGATTAACAACATCGCCAGCCAGACCAACCTGCTCGCCCTTAACGCGACCATCGAGGCCGCGCGGGCGGGCGAAGCGGGCAAGGGCTTTGCGGTGGTCGCCAGCGAGGTCAAGAACCTGGCGAGTCAGACGGCCAAGGCCACCGACGATATTCAGGCGCAGGTCGGCCAGATGCAAGGCGTAACCGGAACGACGGTGGACGCGATCAAAAGCATTACGTCAACGATCCGCCGAATGAGCGAGATCTCGACGACCATTGCGTCGGCGGTGGAGGAGCAGAGCGCGGCGACGCGGGAGATCGCTCGCAATGTCAGCGAGGCATCGAGGGGAACGCAGGAAGTGTCTTCAAATATTGTTGAAGTGTCAAAGGCGGCGAATGAAACCGGCCGGGGTGCGAATGCCACGCTTTCCGCCGCCAGCGACCTTAACAAACAGTCGGAAAGTCTGGCACGGGAGGTCGACCGCTTCATTGCCAAGGTCCGGCAGTCGTAGTTTCGGCGTCATATCGGCGAGCGTAGAGGATGACTTGGCGGGAGGCTTTGCGCCATAGGCGCCAGGTTACGATGGGTCGTTGAAGTGAAAGGGTTTTGTGGGCTCTGCCCACACCGGCAAAGGGCCGGTCGGCCCTTTGAACCCATGACGGTATGAGGTCAAGGAGGCTCGCCTCCTTAGCGGGTGCAGGGCGTGATCCGGGCCCTGGGGATCATGACTCCTTGCGCGCCGGACGGAGGTAACGGAGGGTGCCCCCGGTTCCGGTGCGGTACTGGTGAAAATACAGCGGCAGGCTCTGGTGCGTGGGCTCGCAGACGGGAAGCTCGGTCGCCAACTTGCCGTCGCGCCATTCGGCCAGCCAGTCAGCAATGCGCCCCTCCGCCGCGGTAAAGAAGCCCTGCTCGGCGGCGATGCGTAGAATCTCAAGAAAAGTCGTGCCTGGTACAAAGGCATCGCCCGGGACCGGCAGCAGGCTGAACGCCCGGTCGTTGGCGAGCAGCAACCGGTCATCGCCGTCGAAAATCATCACGCCGCCCGGGAACGAGGCGATCGAATCGGTCAGGATCGACAGCATGCGCCCGGCGAACTGTGCGGCCTCCAGTTCTTCGGTGACATCGGTGGCGACGGTACGATAGCCCAGAAACTTGCCGGAGCGGGAGTAAACCGGCTTGCCGTTGAGGCGCAGGATGCGGTCTGGCGCCGCAGCGAGGCGCACGGCGAAGTTCCGGTAGGGCTCGCGACGCTCCAGGTGTTGGAGATATTGGGCGATTTTATCGCTGTCTTCGTCGGGCGCCAGCAACTCGACCCAGGTTCGTCCGATGAAATTTTCGGGGTTGATGTTCATGAGCACGCGCAGCCGCTCCGAGATCCAGGTGATGCGCTGCGCCGGGTCGGTCTCGCTGAACCAGTCGCCGGCAATCTCGGCGAAATCGCGGAAGCGTTGCTCGCTGCGGGCCAGACGTTCCGCGCCCCGGTGCCGTTCAACCGCGTACTGGAGGGCCCGGACCACATGGCGTCCCTGGTCCTCTCCCTTCAACAGAAACCCCTGGGCGCCGACCTTCATGGCCCGGTGGGCCAGCAGGGTATCGTCGGCCGGGGTCATCACCACCACCGGCAAGGTCGAATCGGCCAGCAAACTCTTCAGCGTGTCGATGCCCTCGGAATCCGGCAGGTTGAGGTCGACCAGGATGACATCGTGCCGGTGCGGCGTCAGCGTCGTCCGGGCCGCGGCCAGGGTTCCGACGGTGGTGAGAACGAACTCTCCGCCGCTTTCGTGGGCAAGGACGCTGGACAGGAGGTCGACGAAGCCCCGATCCTGGTCGATGACCAGAACGCGGGTCGGACCGGTGGCGGGAGCCGGTCTTGAGGAAGACATCGCTTACTCCGTTTCGGCACGTGGTGTCCGGTGAAGGGCATGGTCGCAACGGCATAAGAGGAAAGGATCCGGCGCCGTCCGATCACTACCACCACCATGATCGTCGATACCACGATTCCGGTCGATGGGGTGCGATCCGGCCGGACCCGGGCGGAGGCAGGGATCGTTAACCGCCATCAGCGTCATGGCCGGTCTCATGTTTTCTGGTAAATGACGGTCGATGGCCCCCAGTGGGCTTTGAACAGGTTCGGGTCATCGGGCACGTCGGTCGGCCCGAACACCGCGAAGCCGCCCAGGTTCAAGAGCGCATGGAGCATCTTGAACACCCGGCGGCGGCCCGCGGCGTCAAAGTAAATGAGGACATTGCGGCAGAACACGATATCGGTCTGATCGACGGGCGGCGTCCCGCTCAGCAGATTGAACTGCTGAAAGCGGACCAGCCGTCGGATGTCAGGGTGGACCTGCCAGCTCGTCGCGCCTTCGACGGCGGTGCCACCCCGTCCGGCCCGTTCAAAGAAGCGCCAGCAATGATGGGGCAGGTTGCGGAACGGCCCCAGGCTGAACTCGTGATAAATGGCGGTTTGGGCGGTGCTCAGGGCCTGCCGGGACAGGTCGGTGCCGACCACCTCCACCACCCAGGGCCGGTGGTAGCGAACATTGCCGAGGGCGTCGATGGCGGCTTCGTCGGCCGTGACCAGCGCCTCCACGGCGAGCATGGCCAGGGAGTAGGCTTCCTCTCCGGTGGAGCAGGCCGCCGACCACAGGCGCAGCTTCGGCCGCACCCGCTCCTTCTGCCCGGCAATCAGCACGCCCATGGCCTGCCGGCGCACGAAGCCGAATTGCCCGGGATCGCGCATGAAATAGGTCTCATGGACGGTCAGCATTTCGACGAAGGACAGCCACTCGGGATCGTCGGAGTCCAGCCCGGCCAGACGCTCGACCCACGGAGCGAGTCGGCCCGGAGGCTGGGACTCGGCGATCTTTTCGATCTTGGTGCGAAGCGATGCGTTCGGGGTAATGCCGACCCGCCGGCAGACCTCGGCGGACAGCCAGGTGACGACCTCGGAAACGGATGCCGAGGCGCCCGGCACCGATGGCAGGCCGGCCGCCGTCATCTTGCCGGGACCCGGCGATGACGGGCGCGACGTCTGAAGCATCGTCCGCAAGGCGTCCAATTGCTGTTGCAGAGCCAGACCGGGCGGCAGGGCGGAAGGCCGGGGCGTTACCATGGTCGTGACAAACACCTTCGCTCACTCCATGGGCGATGAAATGCTGCGGTGGACTTGAGGGTGTGGCGACCCGGGTCTGAAGACCGGAACGCGCGGTCATACCGCCGGGCATGGCGATTGCCGACAGGCCGACATGATTGAATTTTGCCGGTTAAGCCCGGCAATTTGTTTGCTGTGTTCATCCTCGACCCGCCTGATGCCATCAATGATTTTGATCATGTATTTCAGGTCGGCAAACAAGTTGGCTTCTTACGATGGGAGTCATCGGCATTCTCCGGCATGCGCCCGGGTCATCGGGATCTCGCTTCGGGCGCTGCTGCGCCGGACAGGAGCGTAAACGCCGCGCCGCGCCGTACCCTGAGCATGCCGGCTTGTCCGTCGCCCGCCACCAGCAGAGCGTCGAAGGTTCGGCCCACCGCCGATGGCAACGGCGGCAAGCGGCGAAAGGCTGTGTCTTCGAATCGCAGCATGGGTCCGGCCCCGTCAACGTCAAGGATGATCGCGCCCTGGCCGTTCTCCTCCTCCAGCACCACCGCCATTGGCCGCGGCGCCCTGGTGCTGCCCAAGGCTTCCGGCAGATCCACCGTCGGTAGGGTCCGGCCCCGCCAAACGCGACGGTCGGGGCATTCCGTGACCGCATTTCCGTCCTGGTTCACCATGACGTCCCTGATCTGCCTGCTGTCGACCAGCAGAGTATATCCTGCGGCCCTGACTTGAAGATACGTGTTCATTGCGGTGGCCTCTGATCTTCTGGCGTTCGGGCGATACGCCGGAATACGTCGGTACGCAGACCGTTCTCCGAAACCTACCCATTT
>PLTC01000224.1 GCA_003165295.1 Rhodospirillales bacterium
GAGCGGCTCGGCTTCGGCGTAGCGGCCTTGGTCGCGGTCCAGCTCGGCCAGATCATCAAGGCTGATGGCAATGTCCAGGTGGTCGGGCCCCTCGGTCTTTTCGAAGATGGCCAGCGCCCGCCGCAACAGCAGCTCGGCCTCGACCTTTCGACCTTGCGCCTTGTACAAATCCGCGAGGTTGCCAAGGCCAATGGCAACGGCGTGATGGTCGGGTGGCAGCGACTTTTCCCGGATCGCCTGGGCGCGGTCCATTAAGGGCTCGGCGTCATTGAAGCGGTCCTGGTCCCGGTACAATTCGGCCAGGTTGAACAGGCTGGTGGCGAGATCGGGATCATCCGGTCCCAACGCTTTTTCCCTGATCCGCACGGCGCGCTGATAAAGCGGCTCGGCGGCGTCATAGCGGCCTCGGTTGTGATACAGCAGCGCCAGCGCGGTCAAGCCGGTGGCGACATCGGGATGATCGGGTCCCAACGCCTTCTCGCGAATGGCCAGCGCCCGCTTCATCAGCGGCTCGGCCTCGGAGTATTTGTCCTGCTTGTAGAGCACGTCGCCAAGCCCGGCCAAAGTGTCGGCTTCGCTCAAATCCGCGGCGGCCGGCAGCGCGGACGAGGCCTCGGGCGCCTGACCGTCGGTTGCGCAGCCGGTACCCACCAGCATCAGCCCCAGCACCAACACCGCCGACACCCGCATCCGGGACCGCCACCCGACCGGATCCATGATCCTCTCCCAAGCAGTTCCATTTGGCAGTGTGGTTGCACGGCTGGTTGGCGGCCATGATGCACGTTGTCGCAGGGCGACGGAGTTCCTGGCCTCCACCCGACGTCACGGGTTCAAAGGGCCGACNNGCCCACAAAACCCTTTTTATTTCAATGATCTGTTATGGCGAGGCCGGCGGCACCACTTCGAACGGCACCGGCGTCGTCGTGACAGCGAAAACCGGATCGACCACCTGAAGCCAGTGCCGCCCCGGAACCGCAACCAGTGCCTGCGGAATCAACGCGGTGATGACGTTATCGCCCACCGTGCTGACCAGAGCCTTGCCATCAAACTGAACCTCCGCGGTCGCGCGCAATCCGTTTGCCAGGAGCCAAAGCGCCAGATCGCCGCCTGGCCGCGACGCCTCCGCGGTCACGGTCTTTGGTCCGTAGTTTGCCACGGGCACCACCGACGGAGGTACCGACGGGGCTTTGAGCAGCCAGATGGTTGCTGCCGGCAGGCGAATCGCGACCGGGTAGGTCCGGCGGACAAAGTCCATGTAGCGCGACGCCCAATTGCCGAAACGCGACGCTTCGGTACCGTTGGGCGCCCAATCCTGAACGATGATCACCGGCGTCTGCATCTTGCCGGTCAGCGCAATGGCCCGCTCGATCCAGCCGGGATCACCGGCCCCGACACTGTCATCGACATAGTGCTGCCGAAAGAGCATCCGGCGTCCGGCCATGAAGGCGAATCCGGCACAATAGGGGACACAGATGATGCTCTCGTCCGGCCTTGAACTGGCCCTGATCACCCGATCAATCGCCTCGAACTGCAACCGCTCCCCGGTGGAGACCTTGACATGGATGCCGACCGGCCCGTCGAAGACGGCGTCACGCCCTTGCCGCTGCGCGAACCAGCCCATGCCCGGGGCCTGCATGCCGTGAACGACAAAGAGCGCCACCTGAGCGCCGATCACCACCACCACCGGCGCCTTGAGCGGCCAACGCCAACCGCCGGCCGGGCTGGGAACCGTAAGGGCGACCGCGGCGAGTAAAAGATAGGCCTGCATGAAGGTGACAAAATGGCTCCAGTCCGGCCGGAACAGGGCAAAAATCGGCCATTGGGAAGCAACCACCAGGACAACGGTAAGATTGATCAGATTGATGGACGTCTCAGCGGGCCGGCGGTACCACTGCAAAAAGGTATAGAGCCCGAAGGTAACCAGCCCCGCGGTCGTCGAGTACACCAGGAAAGCAAATTCCCGGGCGTCAGGGTCACTTCCCCAAATCGCCGAGACGGCCGGCATCCGCAAAAATTCACTGTGCAGGCTCGAAATACCACCAGTCAGGGTGGTAACCAGGGCCTCACGGAGCATCCAATAATAATTAACGTAATTCAGCCACATAGTTGTAAGAATACCACGCTCGGCGGCAAACCACAGCACGGGCGCGAAGGCCACCGCAAGCACCAGCAGGATGACCCCAACCGCGCACCCGAACCGGAGGCAACCGGCCCGGAACGTTGACCCGGCCGACCAGGAACGCGCGGCAACTACCGTCAGCAGAACAGCGAGAAATATATACCCGAATTCCTGGCGGAGGCCGGCGACAATGGCGACCGCAACGGCCGCCGCGGCCAGCGCGCCAAAGCCCCGCCCGACCGGGGCCCGGGCCAGGATGACGATCGGCAGCAGAAACAGCGCGAGGCAAATCAACCGGACCGTCGAGGCCGGAAACGACGGCACCAGAATCATCACGACCGCGGCCACCACGGCCGGCCAATAACGTCCGGTGGCCTTCCGTATGCCGAAAAACAACAGGCATGTGGACATGAACATCAGCGTGTAGATCATGACCATCAGTGCCGTATAGTTGACGCCGACCAGATGAAACAGCGCGGCACCCATGATATACCAACCGACGCCGTATCCGACAAATTCGGTTGGTGAACTGCCCAGGTAAACTTCGTAGCAAATCTGCGCGTAGGACCCGATGTCGCCCCAATCGTAGCCATAGTCATAAAGCGACCCGAAATACGCAAACGCAAAGGCGGCCAACCCGACGACTGCGGCAAGGTCACGATGGCGCGATACCAAACTCGATATGGTCTTGATTACAGTGTTCATGGGATTTTCGATGACCGTCAGGTTGGCACGGGCGTTTTCCCCGGCAAAGTCGGGGAAGCCGCGGGACCGGAAGGATGTCATGTCCCGGGAGTTCCGTCGCCTTTCGCCGGCCGCTTTTTCGCCACAACGAAGAACGACAGGTAAGCGTCGGGGAACAGGCTCGTCTCGACGATCTCGAAGCCGAGGCCGGTGAGATCTCCGGCCAGACGGTCCGGTTCCGGTTGCCAGCGGTGATGCCGCAGAACCTCGGGGTGCCACATGGCGCAGGCCGGGTGAGGCAGATAAAGATAGAGGATGCCGTCCGGCACCAGCACCCGCCGCCATTCCCGCAACGCGCCGCGCCAGTCCTCCAGATGCTCCAGGCAGTGGGACGAGAACACATAGTCCAGGCTGTCCTCGGCCGCCTTGAGCCGATAGGCGTTCTCCTCGGCGCCGTCCTCCACGGCGTGGGCGCCCGGAAACGGCCAGCGGCCGGCGCCGACATCGACGCCGCGGCCCCGGCAATGGCGTTGGGCATGATACCGGCAGAACGCCGCGGCCTCGCCCCGGTGCAGGTAGCCGGGATATGCTGCCGAAACCAGGAAGTAGCGCACCGAGGCACGTCGGGCAATCCAGTTGCCGACCAGTCCGGCCAGGGCCAGCGCCGGCGCCGCCGCAAGGGTCAGCAATGCCCGAAGTCTGTTCATCACGCGGTCTCCCGGGGGCGGGTCAGCAGGTCCAGCGCCAGCCCGGCGACCCGTTCGGGGGCCAGCCCCGACAGGCATTCCACGGCGCCGGGACAGGACGGGTCACGGTGCAGGTCCGGGTAGCAGGGCGCCCGCCGGTACGGGCACAGGCCGGGATCGGCGGCCAGCCGCCAGCGCCGGCCGGTGAGCCGGGCGGCGGGATCGGTGCTGCCAAATATCGCGACCACCGGAGTCCCAAGCCCCAGGCCGAAATGCAGGATGCCGTTGTCGCAGGCGATCAGCAACGCCGCCCTGGCCACCACCGCCGCGGTTTCGGCCAGCGACAGGCGCCCGATCAGGTTGATCACCGTCGCGGTCCGGCGAGGGTTCCGGCTCAACCCGCCGAGGATGTCGTCCCCCGCCCGCCGTTCGTCGACGGCGCCCAACAGCACGAACACCGGTTGCACCCCGGTCGGCGTCAGGTGGTCGATCAGCCGGCTCCAGTGGCCGATCGGCCAGCGACGGATGCGCGAGGTCGCCCACGGCGCCAGCGCCACCAGCGGCCGGCGGTCGGGCAGGTTCAGGGTTGCGACCACCGCCGCCCCGCCCCCCGGCGGCAGCCGCGGCGGCAGCCGCGGCACCTCCGCCTCC
>PLTC01000254.1 GCA_003165295.1 Rhodospirillales bacterium
CCGGCGCGCCGCCCCCGGCTCCGCGGTGCCCGCCGCCGGCCCGGGCCGGCAGACCGGGGCGTCGCCGGGGCCGGTCAGGGCACCGCACGGGAACCTCCGGCGGCGCTGTCGCGCGGCTCGCCCGGAAACCGGGTGGAAAACAGGAACCGCACGGTGCCGGTCCGGCCCGGCTCCAGTCCCACCGAAATCGCCCCGGCCGGCGCCCGGTCGGCAATCAAGGCCCGGGCCAGCGCCGCGGCCCGGGCCACCGGGTCGCCGATCGGACCCTTGCCCGCCGCTTCTCCCCCCACCGCAATCAGAAAATCCATGTCGAAGCGCACACCGCCATGCTCGCCGATCTCCCGGGACAGACGATCGAGCAGGCCGATACGCTCGGGAAGAATGAAGGCACTGCCGCCCTGGAACAGGTCTTCGGTGGCCATGCTGACCACCATCAGTCGTCCGTTGCCGACGTGATCGACCTTGACGATGGCAAGGTCGGTCTCAAACAATTCGCCGAGCCGTTTCAGCCCGGCCAGGGCAATGGCGGCCGGACTGCCCCGGCCGGGCGCCGACTCGGTACCGCCGGTCGCTCCGGGCTGGCCGGCAAAGCTGCGCCCGACACTGCCCAGCACCGCCCGGACCCGGTAGTCGCGCGGCGTCGAATGGGTGTTCAGCACGATGAAGAAGACCAGCAGCAACAGGAACAGCGACAGATAGATCAGGATCGTGACGTTTGCCGAGGCGCCCCGGGGCTGGGACAGGACCATGGCGCGCTCCTCCGGCGGTTCCCGGCCGGCCCGCCACCGCGGGCCACCGCCGGCCCGGGCCGTTGAACCGCACAGGGCGTCACGAGATCGGCGCACCGGCATCTCCGCCGGGTCCTAATCGAATGACGCCAGCAACCGGTCGATTTCATCCTGATCGATGGCGGCACCGGGCAGCGCCGGTCCATGGAGCAGGGTGGCGTCGGGATCGAAGGCCGTCGCCGTGACGGCGACGGCCTCGGCCACCGGGGGCACGGGGGCCTCGGAGCCGGCGACCTGTTCGCCGAAAGCCATGATCAGGGCATCGACCTTGGCCTCAATGGTCTTCAGCGTCCGCACCACCTTGGTAATGCGCTGGCCGGTGACGTCCTGAAAGTTGCAGGCCTCGAAGACCCGGGTCACGGCGTCGATCAGCACCGCGCCCTGCTGGGGGTCCAATGACGAGGCCAGCGCACCGATGGCATCGCAGGCGTCCATGATGGTGTTGGTGGCGGCTTCGGTGGCACCGACCACCGCGTCCAGCTCGTCGGTGGCCGCGGGGATATGATTTTCCCGAATTTCGTTGGGCCGGATCGCCGCGATTTCCGCCTTGGCATGATGGATGTAGCGGGCCAGACCCTCAAGCTCCTTGTAGAGCTTGATGTCGGCCGCCGAAACATCGCCGCCCATGCTTGCCAGAATCTGATGAACGATCCCGCTGACCTCGTCCAGGCTCAACGGTGTCAGGGCCTCGACTCGGGCCTGATCAAGGCGCTGACGAAACGGCTTGTCGGCGCTCGGGTTGATCGCAAGGTTCGACATGGCTCTCCTGGCGGGCTGTCCTGAGATCTCGAGAAAGGGCTGGCACCCCCCTTCCGGCGCCGCCGACTCTACCACATTCGGGCGGTTATATTGGTTAATATTCGGTAATCGTGGTCAAGTTACATCGACTCTGCGTCAAAATTGTGTCGCATTGTGTTCCGGCGAACCCTGTCCTGCGCCGCTACTGGGGCACGGTCGGCAACCGGCGCCGTTCGGCCAGCGCGGTGGTCAGGTCCTTGGCCTTGATCGGATCCATCGCGCCCAGGATGAGCGCGGCCTTGGCCTCCTTCATCCGCTCGACCACCTCCAACAGCACCGGCATCTCGAGGGCTTCGAAGATGCGGGCGGCGTCCTTCGGCTTCATGGTCTCGTAGATGCGCACCAGACTTTCGAGCTGCGCCTTCTGCTTGTCGTCGATCTGTTTCAACAGGCCCTGAATTTCATTGCGGACGCTTTCGAGCTCGGCCAGTTTTTGGTCAAGCCGCTTTTCCCCGGCGACCATCAACGCCTCGCGCTGGTCCAGTTCCCGCGCCCGGTTATCCAGTTCTTCGCGGCGGTCGGTCAGATGCTTGACCAGTTCCAGGTCCACGGTTTCCGGCCGGGGGGCGTGGCCGGTCTCGTCGGCACCGGTTGCCGGAGCGTCGGGTTTGGCGTCGGCGGCCGGTGCGGTCTTGGCCGGCGCCTTGGCGCCGCCGGCCGCCCCGGCGGGTGTCGGCGCCGGCGGGGTCTGGGCCTGGAGCGCCGCCACCTCGGGCAGGCCGCCACCCCGGGTCAGCACCCGCCAACTGTCGCCAACCCGCACCCCCAACATCAGCACCAGCAGGAAGATGGTCACCGGCAACAGCCGGAAGCGCGGTCGCCACCGCGGCCTGGTCTGCGCGGTTCCGGTGGTCCGGGGCCCGGCTCTGACCGGTGCCCGGTGCCCGGGCACGGCGGTCTTCGGCGCCGAAACCGGGCTGCGGGCCAAGGCCGGAGCCGGACGCAGCGGCGAAACCGGTGCCGACGGCCGTCCCGGCGCCACGGTGGCCGCCGCCGCCGCCCGGGCCTGGGCGGCGGGACCGACCACCCGGATGCCGCCGACCGTGACCGGGGGAACGCCGGCCGCCGTCGCCGGCGGCCGGGGCGCCGGCGGCGGCGCCTTCGCCGGCCCGGAGGGCGGAACCGATGGCCCGGCGCCCTCGGCCTCCGCTGCCGCCTTGAGTTGCGCAAACAGATTGTGGGCCAACGCGCTCCGCGCCGCCGGGTCATGGCCCGGCTTCGCCGCCGCCGGGGCTCCCCCCGCCGGCCGGCCGGTTCCGGCAGTCATTCCCGGCGTTCCCGAACCCTGTCCCTTCGGCTGATCAACCATAACGACTTCCAGTTACTCGTTTCTGACCCGGCAGCCATCTAAATTCTAGCGCCGGTTTTCCATGGCTTCGAGCAATTCCCGCTCGGCCCGCGACAGGCCCTCGGTGCCCTCGCGACGGGGTGGACGCGGGTCGTCGGCCGACGCCGGCCGCTCGGGGGCCTCGGTCCGGCCGCCGGTGCGACGCGATTCGGCAGGAGAAAATTCGGTCCGGGAACCGCCGGCCCGCCCCTTCTGCGCATCCGGTTCGCCCGCAGGCTCCGGCGGCGGCGGGCGCGCCTCGCTCCGGGCGTCCCGGGCGTCCCGGGCGTCGGTCCGGGGCGGTTCAATCGGAAGCGACTCCAGCCGGGACAGCGCGCCCCGGCCCCGGGGCAGGTCGCGATCCCCTCCGGGCTCCGGCGGCGGCGGGCGTGGCTCGCTCCGCGCTTCGACCCGGGGCGGATCCGCCAGCAGCGAATCGAGGCGGGCCAGCGCACCCCGGGGCAGGTCGCGCCCGCCCTCCGGCTCGGGCGGCGGCAGGCGCGGCTCGCTCCGGGACGGGTCGGCCAGAAACGAATCGAGGCGGGAGAGCGCACCCCGGCCCCGGGGCAGGTCGGACTCGCCGTCGAGGTCGGGGAGACGTCTCGGCTCCGCCCGGGGCGGCTCCATCCGCGGGGGCTCCATCC
>PLTC01000020.1 GCA_003165295.1 Rhodospirillales bacterium
CAAAGGGCCGGTCGGCCCTTTGAACCCATGACGTGAATGAGGTCAAGGAGAAGAGCCTCCTTCGCGGGTGCAGGGCAGAGCCCTGCAAAATCAAGACAATAGTGATATCCTGGCGCCTATGGGGCTTTGCCCCCTAACCCTCATGGATCAGGATTTCGACACGAAGGCGGGATCGGCGTCGCCTGACCGCGGGTTCGGAACCATTACGGCTTGCCACCGGTTGCCGACAGCACCAGCCGGTACGCCTGGGCGAACCGCTGGTCGCCGGGCCGCAATTTCGCCGCCCGGGCCAGCGGCTCCAACGCTTCCCCGGTGCGCGCCTGCCTGACCAGCCACAGCCCCAGCGCATAAAGGGCATCGGCATCGTCGGGGGCCGCCGCGACCGCCTGTCGCAGCGGCGTCCCGGCCTCGCCGTCGCGGTGCAGGCTGCGGTAAAGATCGGCCAGATCCAGCAAGGCCGGAACGAAGCGCGGGTCAAGGGCGAGAGCGGTGCGGAAGGCCGCTTCGGCCTCCGCGGCCTTGCCCTGGTCGGCCCATAAGGCGCCCAGGTTGAGATGGGTCTCGGGCCGCTCGGCCGACGCCAGCTCCGAGGCCACCCATTCGTCGATCCCCTGTTTCAAAAGCCTCGCGTCCTCCGCCGGCCAGCTTGCGGCGGGGATGGCGGCCAACAGGCGGGCAGCGGCGATCCGCACCACCTTCACCGGATCACGCAGCAGCAGCGCCGCCAGCGGCCTCTGGATGGTCGGCGCATAGGGCTCGAGGGCGCTGACCGCGCCCAGGCGCACCAGCGGTTCGGCGTCGGTCAAGGCGGACACGACGGCCTCCAGGGCCGGCCGGCCCGGGGTCCGGCCCAACAGCGTCAGGGCCGTGGCCCGAACGATGGCGGCCTGCCCGGTATCGGTCACCAGCGCGGCCAGCGCCGCGTCGCCGCCCGCCTCGCCGTGCCGTCCCTGGGAAAGGGCGATGGCGTAATGAGGCTGGCCGGGACTCTTCGCCCCCCAGCTCCGAAGCGCCGCCGCAGCCCAGGACGCCGGCTGGTCGCTATGGCACTGGGTGCAGGCGTTGGGCGTCCCCAGCGCCTCCGACAGGTCGGGACGCGGCAGGCGGAAGCTGTGGTCGCGCCGGCTGTGGACCTGCATGTAGGTGCGGCTCGGCATGTGGCAATTGACGCACTGGGCGCCGGCACCGCCGGCCTCGTGGTGGTGGTGCTGCGGGCCGTCGAAGGTCGCGGGCTCGTGGCACTGGGCACAGAGCTGGTTGCCCTCGGCACGCCGGGCGAGGCCATGGGGCTCGTGGCAATCGGTGCAGGTCACCCCGGCCCGGTGCATCCGGCTCTGCTGGAAGGAGCCGTATTCGAACACCTCGTCCTCGATCTGGCCGTCGACGCGGTAAAGACCTTCGTCCAGCAGCGCCGGCGCATGGGTGTCGAGAAACGGCAGGGTGGGCTCGGTGCCGTCGGCCAGCGGGCGGCGGCGGGAATGGCAACCCGAACAGACCTGTTCGGCGACACCGGAGCGGGCCGGACCGCTCCAGCGGCGGATACCCCGTTGGTCGCTGTCGCCCCAATAGCCGCCGGTCCCGGCCAGGGAAGCGGCGAACCCCTTGTTCTTGTCACCGGAACCGGGATTGGGGCCGGGGTTGGGGCCGGGGTTGGGGCCGGGGTTGCCGGCCCAGGCCACATGGGCCGCGCCCGGGCCGTGGCACGCCTCGCAGGCGACATCCAGATCCGACCATGTGGTGCGATAGCGGTCCTGACCGAGATCGTAATTCTTGCGCAAACCGGTGGAATGGCAGTCGGCGCACATGTAGTTCCAGGTCTGATTGCGCCCGGTCCAGTGCAGCGGATCGCCCGCCCTGACCGGCTCATCGGGGTACAGGCTGAACCAGCGTTGCCCTCCCGCCGCCGCCGGCCGGCTGTCCCAGGCCAGACTCAACGCCTGGAGCCGTCCGCCGGGAAAGGCGACGAGGTATTGCTGTAATGGTTCGATGCCGAAGGTGTAGGCGATGGGGAAGTCCTCAATGGCGCCTCTGGCCCCCTCGGTCCGCACCATAAACCGGCCATCGCGCCTGAAAAACTTTGAGGTTACACCCTGAACCGTGAGACCGGCGTCGTTGAAATTTCCCAGCACCGTGGCCTCGGTGGCCTCCTGCATCGACTTGGCGTGATGGGAGCCCCGCCAGGCCGCGGTTTCGGCGGGATGACAGGCCGCGCAAACCGGTTGCCCGACATAGCCGGCCGGATGCACCACCGGATCCCCGGAAGCCGCCTCGTTCGCCGCCGCCCCGGTCTCCGCCGCCCGGGTCGAACCCGCGACGGCACCGGCGACCGCGCCCGACAGCAAGCCGGCAACCAGCAGGCCGCGCCACAAACCCGGTCTCACCACGCTTCCGCCCCCCGGTCGGACCCGGTCCCGGCATCGCCACGCCCCCAACCCCAAACCATCTCCCCTGTCCCCCAACTCCGGCGGTTGCCAGCATCAACCGCCGGCGGGCCTGACTGACAAAAATTGAACGACGACGGTACCGGCCTCCGCCCGGAGACTAAATGAACGCATGGCGACCGCATAATAAATTAATTACACCATGTGATACTGTTGATCTGTCGAAAGGGGGAGGGGACGGCCGTCCCTTCCCCCTTCCGGTCGGTTCAGATCGACCCGGTCAGTTGAGATCGATGGACACCCGCTTGACCTTGCCGTTGAAGGCAAAGGGCGATTCGTAGCTGTTGCTGACCGGCGACCCGGTATCGCTGCCGATGTCGAAGGTTTCGTTGATCGAGCTGGTAAAGGCGCCGAATTGGCTGAAGCGCCTCTCGCCCACCAGGTTGCCGTCGACGAACAGCCGGCCGGTGCCACTCGTCACCTTGGGCAGCGGCAGCAGACGCCGAAGCGGATTGAGGGGATCCGCCTGGTACTCGAAGACGATCCGAACCGCACCGCCGGGCAGGGTGCCCGACGCCACGATGGTTTCGTGGGTGGTCCCGAAGGTGTTGTTCTCGTAGATCAGGTGGCCATCCTTGACGTAGAGGCTGAAGCCGCCATAGCGACCGCCCTCGGCCAGGATCACCCCCTGGGGGCTAACCGCCGGCAGGTCCACCTCGGCGGTGAGGCGATGGGACCGCGCGCCCAGGTCGGGGACGACCGCCAGCGGCAGCCGGCTGACCCCTTCGCCGTAGCTGAACGCGGTCTTGCCGGCCACCACCGACGGATAGTTCACGGGCAGCGGCACCAGCGGATAGACGTCGTTGCGCCTGGCCTCGCGATCGAATTCCTGTTGCAGCTCCTTCAGCTTGTCGGGGTATTGTTCGGCCAGATCATGGGCCTCGCTGAAGTCCTCCGCGACGTGATAGAGTTCCCACTTGTCGTTTTCAAAGTTCGTTGAAAAGATTTTCATGGGATTGGTGAATAGTTCCCACGGCGCGAAGCGACGGGCGCCGGCGACCCAGCCGTCCTTGTAGATGGCCCGGTTGCCGAAAATCTCGAAATACTGCTCATCATGACCGGTCTTGACCGTCGGATCGGTAAAGGTCGGCACCAGATTCTTGCCTTCAAGCGGCGTCTGCCTGACCCCATTGACTTCCTGGGGGAATTCGATCCCGGCAGCGGCGTAGATGGTCGGCGCGATGTCGTTGACGTGGCTGAATTGCTGACGCACCACTTCGGAGCTGGTGGTATGGCCGGGCCACGATACCACAAAACCGTCGCGGGTACCGCCGAAATGGGACGCGATCTGTTTCATCCATTGGAACGGTGTGGTGGTCGCCCATGACCAGCCGGCGGCGTAGTGATTGTCATAGAGCGGGCTGCCCAGATCCGAGAGGTGGCTGAGCATGGTCGGAACGTCCTGCTTGGCCCCGGCAAAAGTCGCAAAGTTGTTTTCCGACCCTTCCAACCCGCCTTCGGCGCTGCCGCCGTTGTCGCCGACCACATACAGAACCAGGGTGTTGTCGGCCTTGCCTTCCTCCTTCAGCCCTTGCAGCAGCCGGCCGATTTCATTGTCGGTGTGGGACAGGAAGGCCGCATAGACCTCCATCTGCCGGGCATAGAGCGTCTTTTGATCGTTGGACAGGGAGTCCCAGGCCGGAAGTTCCGCCGGACGGGGCGTCAGTTCGGCATTGGCCGGGATCACCCCCAGCGCCTTCTGCCGGGCGAAGGTTTCTTCGCGCAACTTGTCCCAACCCTGGTCGAACTGGCCCTTATACCTGTCGATCCAGACCTTCGGAACATGATGGGGCGCGTGGGTGGCGCCGGTGGCGAAGTACAGGAAAAACGGCTTCTCCGACGCCACCGCATCGTGCTGACGCACCCAATGCAGGGCATCGTTCACCAGATCGCTGGTCAGGTGATAGCCCTGTTCGGGCTTGGCCGGGGGATCCACCGGCGTCGTGCCGCGATAGAGCCGCGGCTCCCATTCGCTGCTCTCGCCATAGAGAAAGCCGTAAAAATATTCGAAGCCCAGGCCGGTCGGCCAATGATCGAAGGGGCCGGCCGGGCTGATTTCCCAGACCGGGGTGTTGTGCCATTTTCCGAAGGCCGCGGTGCTGTAGCCGTTCTGGCGCAGCACCTCCGCCACCGAGGCGGTTTCCTTGTGCCAGACGGTATTATATCCAGGATATCCTGCCGGAATATCCTGAAGATTGCCAAAGCCGGTCTGGTGCTGGTTCCGCCCGGTGAGCAGCGAGGCCCGGGTCGGCGAGCAAATCGCGGTGGTGTGGAACTGGTTGAAACGCAGACCGCCGGCCGCCAGCGCGTCCAGCACCGGCGTCGCCGCCGGCCCGCCGAAGGTGGCCGGCGCCCCGAAGCCGACATCGTCCAGCAGAATCAGCAGAATATTGGGGGCATTGGCCGCCGGCTTCGGTCTTTGCGGCCAGTCGGGAACCGATTTGTCGCGGGAAATGTCGACCTTGCCCTTGAACGGCTCTTCGGGCGCGGGAAGCACCCCGGGGCCGGCCAGGGCCTGAGAGGCGCCCAGCCAGGCAAGCGCGCCGCACAGTGCGGCACCGGCGGGACGGAGGCAACGGATCATGCGAGGGCTCCTTTGCTATGGTGTGAACAGGGTAAACACTCGGTGCGCTTGCGCCAGGTTGGGGATTTGCCCCCCTTTCACCCGACTAGGGCTTTGCCCTGGACCCACCAAGGGCCGACGGCACTGCGGAACCCGGGATTTAAGGGGTGGGGTCGTCCTTTGTGCGCGCCGGTCAGTCCAGCCGTTCCAGCGGCGGATAGTGGAACCGCCCCTCTTGCAGGTCCGCACCGGGCAGGTAGGCCCTCAGAACCAGAACAAATCTGCCGGCGACCACCGGCAACCAGTTGGCGCGGTCGGCGGGCGGGTCGTGCTGGATCAGCAGATCGAGGCTGCCATCGGCGTTGCGAACCACGCCCGGCGTGCGGTCACCCACCGAATAGCGGTGCAGCGGGTTGTCGGCGAAGTAAAGGCCACCATCGGCCACCGCCTCGTAGGCGGACAACGACCAGAAGGCGCGGGCCGGCGGCGCCCCGGCCGGCAGATGCAGGCGGTAGCGATGGGCGCCACTGAGCGGCGCGCCGGCGGCGTCGAGCACCGGCACGGTATAGATGGCCTCAACCTGCGGCAGCGCCAGCAGGCCCCTGAGCGCCACCACCGCCCGCAGGGTGTAGTCGGTGCCGAAATCGCCGATGGCCGGCGATGAATAGCTCCAGCCGTCGACGACATTGGCCGGCTTTTCGGTGGCCTTGATCAAGGCCTGGCGGGCCAGCGGAAACTCCCGGTTCCAGGCCTCGCGCAGGGCCGGCGACAACGGCCCGGCCCCGGCTCCGACCCCGACCTGGGCAATCCTGGCCAGGATCGCGGCATCGGCCGGCGGCGGCGGGTTGACCGCAAGGGCGTGGTTGACCACCTCGACGAAGCTCTCGCCGGTGGCCGGCTGCGGCACCGCCACCGGCTGCGGCGTCTCGTGCCCCTGCGGCGTGAGGACGATGGCGTCCTGCAAGCCGTGGACCGCGGCAAGGTCCTGCGGACCGTCGATCAAGATCCGCACCAACAGCCAGACCTGTGGCGTCGGCGCCCTGATCACCTGGACCCCGGGCGAAGCGGTGCCCCGCCACCCCGGTCCCACCAGCAGAATCCGCCCGCCGGCGCCGCCCGCGGTGCGGGTCCCGACAATGGCGAAATTATTGGTATAGGCGTCGATGAAGGCCAGAGAATAGTAACGCTCACCGAATGCCGGAACCTGCACGGCGATCGGACCGCCGGTCAGGTCCAGCAAGGCCGACGAATAGAGGGTATCATTATTGGGCGTGGTGATCAGCCGGGTGGTATGGTCCGACAGGTTGCGCAGGTGAACCAGGGTGTTGAATGGCTGTCTGGTCTGGGCCCTCGCCACCTCGTACAGCGGCAGCGCATAACGATAGGCGAGATCGATGGTGGCGACGCTCTCATCCTCTGAGGTGGCGGCCACCGCGGTCCCGGCTTGCGCCGCCAGCAGGCAGGCCGCCGAGGCCAGGAAGTGTTTCCATGCCTTCGGCATTCGAAATAGCGGCATAATCGGGCCAATCCTTTCCAGGGCGACGCGCGATCATGGCCGCGCGTCGCCCGAGGTGATCGATACGGAATTTTTCCGGTGTTCGGGCCGGGAAAGGGGCGACGAGGCGACGCCTCATCCCCCCTTTTTTTGGGCGGTTACTTCAACTCCAGTACGACCTTCTCGATCTTTCCGGTAAAATTGAACGGCGTGGCATAGTCGGGACTGACCGGCGAGCCCAGATCGCTGCCGATATCCAGGGTCTCGTGGTAAATCGGCACGATCCCGGCCACCGCCGCCTCTCCGGCCGGCTTGCCGTTGACGGAAAGGCGGGCGGTTCCCGGCTTGCCGGTCAGCAACAGGGCCTTCTCGATGGCGCCGTTCGAAGCGTCCGCCTTGGCATCCACCGTGAAATCGACGGTGATGTGAACCTTGCCGGTGGGCAGCGGGTCGGCTGAAACGATGCGTCCGGTGGAGTTACCGAAGGCATTGGCCTCATAGACCGCCCGTCCGTTTTTGACATAAAGGGTAAAACCACCCAGCCGGCCACCCTCGGCGATGATCACGCCTTCGGCCCCGCTCTCGGGAATCGTCACGTCGGCGGTGATGGAATGGGAGCGCCCGCCAATCGCCGGCGCCACCCGCACCGGGATCCGGTTCACACCCTCGCGATAGGTGAAGACCGTGCGACCGGCGTTGAGGCCGGGGAAGCCTGCGAAGCGCGGGACCAGCGGATAGACGTTGTTCCGCCTGGCCTCGCTGTCGAACAGCGCCACCAGTTCCTTCAGCTTTTCGGGATCCTTGGCCGCAAGATCGTGGGCCTGGCTGTAGTCCTCGTTCAGGTTATAGAGTTCCCACGGATGCTGACCGATCGCTACGTCAAACAGCGAGAACTGTTTCGCCGCCAGTTGCCAGGGCAGCAGGTGGCGGGCGCCGGCCCACCAGCCGTCTTTGTAGATACCCCGGTTGCCCACCATCTCAAAGTATTGGACGTGATGGGTGCCCGGCGCTTTCGGGTCGTCGAACGAATAGGCCAGGCTCTGGCCTTCCAGCGGCAATTGCCGAACCCCGTTGACCTCGTCGGGAGCCTTGATCCCCGCGACCTCGTAGAGGGTCGGAGCGATGTCGATGACGTGGTGGAACTGGGTCCGCAGGCCGCCCTTGTCCTTGATCCGGGCCGGCCACGAGACGATCAGCGGATCCGTGGTGCCGCCCAGGTGCGACGCCACCTGCTTGGTCCATTGGAAGGGCGCGTCGAGGCCCCAGGCCCAGCCGGCCGCGTAATGGTTGTAGAAGCTCTCGCCGCCCAGATCACCGATCCGGTCGAGCCGTTCGTCCACGCTGGCCGGGGCGCCGTTGGCCTTGCGAAGGTCTTGCCCGTCCAGCCCGCCTTCGGCGCTGGCGCCGTTGTCGCCGACGATGTACAGCACCAGGGTATTGTCGCCCTGCCCTTCCTCGTGGATGGCGTCGACCAGGCGGCCGACCTCATGGTCGGTATGGGCGAGGTAGCCGGCATAGACCTCGGCCTCATGGGCCAGCAGCGTCTTCTGCTCGGGCGACAGGGAGTCCCAGGCCGGCAGTTCGGCCGGACGGGGGGTCAGTTCGGCATTGGCCGGGATGACGCCCAGCGCCTTCTGGCGGGCGAAGGTCTCTTCGCGCAGCTTGTCCCAACCCTGGTCGAAGTGCCCCTTGTACTTGTCGATCCATTCCTGCGGCACATGATGCGGAGCATGGGTGGCGCCGGTGGCGAAATAGAGGAAGAACGGTTTGTCGGGGGCCACCGCGTCATGCTGGTGCAACCATTTGATGGCGTCGTTGGCCAGATCGCTGGTCAGATGATAGCCCTGGGCCTTGGTGGTCGGGGGCTCCACCGCCACCGTATTGCGGAACAGACGGGGCTCCCACTGATTGTCCTCGCCCGCCTGAAAGCCATAGAAATACTCGAAGCCGAGGCTGGTCGGCCAATGCTCGAACGGGCCGGTCGGGTTGATTTCCCAGACCGGGGTGTTGTGCCACTTGCCGAAGGCGGCGGTGGAATAGCCGTTGTCCTTCAGCACCTCGGCGATCGAGGCGGCGCTCCGCGGCCAGATCGAGTTATAGCCAGGGTAGCCGGTGGCCAGATCCGCCACCGTGCCGAAGCCGATCTCGTGATCGTTGCGCCCCGACAGCAGGGCGCCGCGCGTCGGCGAGCACAAGGCATTGACATGGAAGCTGTTGTAGCGCAGCCCGCCGGCCGCCAGCCGGTCCAGCTCGGGCGTCTGCGCCGGACCGCCGAAGGTGGAGGTGGCGCCGAAGCCGACATCGTCAAGCAGCACCAGCAAAATATTCGGCGCGCCGGCCGGAGCCTTGACCTGCTGGGGCCAGTCCGGCTTCGACTGATCCCGATCGGCCTCGATCTTGCCGGCAAACGGCGCCGGGGTCTTGGGCAGAACTTCGTCGGCGGCGTGGGCGGC
>PLTC01000216.1 GCA_003165295.1 Rhodospirillales bacterium
GCAGACGATGGGCAGACGCGGCGGCTCCAATGCCCCCGGCACGCTGAGGGCCATCCGCAGCACCTGACCCGCCGGCGCCAGGGTATAGCCCGCCACCCAATCGATGAAGCGGCGGGTGACGCAGGCCATGGGCGGCAGCGCGAAGCGCCGCACCACCGGGCGCAACCGGCCGGCGTCAAGCACGCCCGCGCCCTGGTTCCACACCACCCCGGCCAGCCGCCGCGGTCCCAACGGCACCTCCACATAGTCGCCGGGCTGCAAGGCCATGTCCTCGGGCCGGCGGTAGTCATAGGGACCGGGCAGGGGCAGCGGCAGCAACACGCCGACCCGCGGCCCGGCCACCGGTGGTTCGCCGCGCTTTCGCGCGAAACTGGCGTCATCACCGGCCATGGGTTAACCTGTCAGGTGGTGGCCGGTCCGGCAGCGGACCGGCCCGTGACAGGGCAACCCCAGAGACAGGAACCCGCCGGACATGAAATTCTTTGTCGACACCGCCGATCTCCAGGAAATTCGAGATCTTACCGCCACCGGCCTCCTGGACGGCGTCACCACCAATCCGTCGCTGGTTGCCAAAACCGGGCGCAACTTCCTGGAACTGGTCGCCGAAATCTGCAAGGAGGTCGACGGGCCGGTCAGTGCCGAGGTTGCCGCCACCGATTTCGAGACGATGTGGGCCGAGGGCTGTAAACTGGCCGCGATTTCGCCACGGATCGCGGTCAAGGTGCCCCTGACTCCGGCCGGCCTCAAGGTGTGCAAGGGGTTGTCCGCAAACGGAACCATGGTCAACGTCACCCTGTGCTTTTCGGCCGCCCAGGCGATTCTGGCGGCCAAGGCCGGCGCCGCCTTCGTTTCGCCCTTCGTCGGCCGGCTCGACGATGTCGGCACCGATGGCATGGGCCTGATTGCCGACATCTGCCAGATCTACAGCCGTTATCCCACCTTCACAACCCAGGTGCTGGTGGCCTCGGTCCGCCATCCGATGCATCTGGTTACCGCCGCCAAACTGGGCGCGCATGTGGCCACCATGCCGCCGGCGGTGATCCGGCTGCTGTTCGGGCATCCCCTGACCGACCTGGGGCTGGCCCGGTTCGTGGCCGATTGGGAGAAGACTGGACAGACGATATTGCCTTGACAATCATTGGCTTGCATGAGACTGTTGATCCAGGATATTAGAAGTCGGGTCAGGCCCGACCCCGGCCGGAAGTCTCCCGACGACGCCGGCCGGGGCCGCGGGCAGCCACGGGCTTCCGCCTGATTTTGTTGATCCATTTCAGCTTGGTCCCGGTCGGGGGTGACGTTGACGGAAGGCAGGGGGCACATGGTTCGCGAGCACGGGCAAAGCCAACGGATCAGCGGAGCACTTACCGCCGAGGCGGTTTCGGTGTATTTGCGCGAGAATCCGGATTTTCTGATCCGTCACGCCTATCTGATCCAGCATCTGACGCCGCCCATGCTCCGGCGGGGCAGCAACATCCTGGATTTGCAGTATTACATGGTCGACCGGCTCCAGACCGAGGTCGGCCGGATGCGCGACCAGCAGCGGGAGTTGATCGCCGCGTCCCGGGCCAATCTCAACAACCAGGGCCGGATTCACGCCGCCATCCTGTTCCTGCTCGACGCCCAAAGCTTCGAGCAATTGATCCAGACCATCACCACCGACCTTGCGGTGTTGCTCGACCTGGACGTGGCCTGCCTGATCGTCGAGTCGGGGAACCACGACCTGCCCGGCACCGAGACCTCCGGGGTGCGGGTGGTCAAGGCCGGTTCCATCGACGGCTGGCTGGGGCGGCGCGAGGTGGTGCTGGCGGGGCAGGTCTACGGCGACCCGTCGATCTTTGGCGGTGCCGCCGGGCTGGTGCGCTCCGAGGCGCTGATCCGTCTCCATATCAGCGCCGACGCGCCTCCGGGCATGCTGGCCTTCGGCAGCCGCGAGCCCGACCTGTTCCAACAGGGCCACGGCACAGAACTGATCAGCTTCCTTGCCCGGGTGGTGGAACGCTGCATCCGGTCGTGGCTGGATCTGCCGGCCTGAGGTGGAACCGGATTGTTGCGACTCGGGGGCGGGAGAGATGCGGGCTCCGGCACCCCCCGGGTCCCAACCGGATTGAACCGGATTGAATAAGTCGGAGGCGTTGCCTACAGTGCGGCCGTACCGACTCCGGTCGCATTTGCGGCCGTTGATCGGGACCGGACCGGTCGAGAGCGACGCCATCCATGATTTCCGAACTGAACCAGCGTTCCCGGGAGATCTTCCGACAGATCGTCGACGCCTATGTGGCGACCGGTGAGCCGGTGGGCTCGCGCACCGTGGCCCGCCGGCTGGGTCAGACCGTGTCTCCCGCCACGGTGCGCAATGTCATGGCCCAGTTGGAGGGGCAGGGGCTGCTCTATGCCCCGCACACCTCGGCCGGCCGCATCCCCACCGAGGCCGGGCTGCGGCTGTTCGTCCACGGCCTGCTGGAAATCGGCGCGCTCAGCGAGGACGAACGGGGCACCATCGAAAGCCGGTGCGCCGCCAGCGGCCGTTCGCTGCCCGAGGTGCTGGGGGAAGCCAGCCGTCTGCTGTCCGGTCTGTCCAGTTGCGCCGGTCTGGTGGTGGCGCCCAAGACCGACCGGCCGTTGCGCCATATCGAGTTCGTCAATCTCGGCCAGGGCCGGGCGCTGGTGGTGCTGGTCACCGAAGACGGGCTGGTCGAGAACCGGGTGATCGAGATTCCGTTGGGCGTGCCCGCGGCGACGCTGGCCATGGCCACCAACTTCCTCAACGCCCGGCTGATCGGCCGTACCCTGGAAGAGGCGCGCCAGGAAGTGGCGCTGGAGATCGAAGAGCAACGGAGCGAGCTTGACGAACTGTCGTCCAAGGTGGTGGGCGCCGGTCTTGCCACCTGGGCCGGCGGCACCCGCAGCACCGGCCAGTTGATCGTCCGCGGCCAGGCCAAGCTGCTGGACGATGTCACCGCGCTGTCCGACCTGGAGCGCATCCGCGCCCTGTTCGAGGTGCTGGAGACCCGCGAAGCCATGGTCACGCTGCTTGAAGAGACCGGCCGCGGCGCCGGCGTCCAGATTTTCATCGGCTCCGAAAACCCGCTGTTCCAGCACAGCGGCTGTTCCATGGTCGTGTCCCCCTACATGAACAGCAAGGAACAGATCATCGGGGCCATCGGCGTCATCGGTCCCACCCGGATCAATTACGCGCATATCATTCCCCTTGTCGATTATACTGCCAAGGTCATCGGCCGCCTGATCGGCTGAACCCGGCGCACGGCCCCAGGAGAGCATTCCCCCATGAGCGATCCGACGAAAAAGCCCGACCCCAGCGAAAACCTTCCCGGGACCGCGGACAGCGGCGGCGGGTCTCCGGCCCAGGACACCCCAACCGCGGCGTCGGCCAGCGAGACCGGAGGTGAAGCCGCCACGACCCGGGTCCTGACCCTCGAACAGGAAGTGTCGACCTTGAAGGAGCAGTTGCTGAGGGCGCTTGCCGAAGTTGAAAACATCCGGCGTCGCGGCCAGCGCGAGCGTGAGGATCTGGGCAAATACGCCATCTCGAACTTTGCCAAGGACCTGCTGCCGGTGGCGGACAATCTGCGCCGCGCCCTGGACGCCGCTCCGGCCGAGGCGCGCGAGGGCAGCGACATCCTCAAGACCCTGGCGGTGGGTGTCGAAGCCACCGAACGCCAGTTGGCCGCCGCCTTCGACCGGGTCGGCATCCGCAAGCTGGAGCCGATCGGCGAGACCTTCGACCCCAATTTCCATCAGGTGATGTTCGACGTCGAGAACACCGGCCGCCCCGCCGGCACCGTGGTCCAGGTCCTACAGGCGGGCTACACCATCCACGGCCGCCTGCTGCGCGAGGCCATGGTCGGCGTCGCCAAGCGTGGCGCCGAAGACGCGGGCCAGCCGCACATCGACACCAAAGCGTGACCGGGGCCGGTCCATCGGCGCCGCCGGCCCCGGCCAGCCTGCAAAAACGCTCGGTGCTGATTGCCGGCCATGCCACCAGCGTTTCCCTGGAAACGGCGTTCTGGGAGGCGTTGCGGGAAATCGCCGCCGGGCAAGGCTGTTCCATGAACGCCGTGGTGGAATCCGTCGATCGCGAGCGGACCGGGAACCTGTCCAGCGCCTTGCGGGTGTTCGTGTTGCAGCAGTCCCGGGGCGGCGGCAACGATCGCGATGCCGTCCCGGCGGCGATGACCATCGGGCCGGGTTCGCGGTAGCAGCGGCCCCGGTTTTCTGGTATCCATCGGGGATGGACACGCTTTTCCTCAGCTACAGCCGCAGCGATCGCGACGCCGTGACGCCGCTGGTGGCGGCGTTGCGCGCCGAGGGTGTGACGGTGTTCCAGGACACCAGCGACATCCGGCCGTTCGAACCCATCGATGACCGGATCATCGCGGGACTGGAGGGGTCGGCGGCGCTGCTGGCGTGGTACTCGCGGGACTATGCCGGCAAGCGGTATTGCCAGTGGGAACTCACCGCGGCGTGGCTGGCCGGAGAGGCCGAGGGCGGGCCGGAACGGCGGGTCCTGGTGGTCAACCCGGTCGATCCCGAGGCCGGGCTCGACCACATCCACCCGACCCGGTTGCGCGACCACCAGATCCCCGGCCAGGACGCCCTGACGCGCCCGCGGGACCTGCGGGACCTCG
>PLTC01000115.1 GCA_003165295.1 Rhodospirillales bacterium
ACCCATGTGAAACAGCGAAGAGCCTCTTTTTTCGGCATCGGCTGGCTGCCGGAAGGGAACGGACAAGGGCCTTTTGCCAATCGTCGACTTATGATAAAATCCGAGCAGATGCGGTTGCTTAGTGAACACTTGATGGGGTTGGGCAGGCGGGACATTGCGGTTTAAAAGCAGACCTGTCCTGCCCGACCACATGATACCGGAAAGATCAGCATCAATGGCCATATCGAAGAGTGCAGACCGGACGCTGACGGGCATCGAGCGGACATTTTCGGCCGACGACCTGATAGTCAGCAAAACCGATAAAACCGGGAAAATTACCTATGCCAACGATGTCTTTCTGTCCGTCAGCGGATACGTCGAAAATGAGGTGATCGGCAAGCCACATAGCTTGATCCGGCACCCCCATATGCCGCGGGCGGTATTCAAATTGCTATGGGAAACCATTGGATCGGGATTGGAGATTTTCGCTTATGTGGTCAATCGGGCCAAGAATGGCGACCATTATTGGGTATTGGCGCACGTTACCCCCAACTGTGACCAGGACGGGGTGATTGTCGGGTATCACTCCAGCCGCCGGGTGGCACGCCCGGCGGCGCTCGCGAAAATCCAGCCGATCTATCAAAGGTTGTTGGTCGCCGAATCAGAAGCGGCCGACCGTCATCTTGGCCTCACGACGTCGTACAGCCTGCTCCAGGACATGGTCGGGCAAGCCGGATTCGACGGTTATGACCGATTCGTCTTGAGCTTGTAGGCGCCTCTGGCCGGCTCGCGGGGTGCCGTCCGACGGCGGCGGCTGATATGGTGGCGGGATTAATGCCGCGCCGATTGACCGGACCCGTGTTGCAGGATTGGAAATAAAGGCAATGCGCGGCCGGTCTGTCGTTTATTTTTTTGCCGTTCAGGTTTTTGGGCACTTCCAGAAGGAATAACTTATTGATGTCAGGCATCGACTGTAAGAGCATTCAGGGCCAGGCCCGGCTGGCCGGGGCGATTCTCGTCGGTATCATGGCGATTCTGTTGCTGGCTTCGGGATTGGTGGCGTGGTCGGGCGTCCGCGCGGTGGACCGGCTGGCCGCTGCGATGCTCCGCACACAGGACCAACTCGGTCCCTTGCACCAGTCGCTGGACTCAATGAAGCTTGATGTGGTCCAGGTGCAGCAGTTCCTGACCGACGTTTCGGCAACCCGGGGCCGGGACGGCCTGAATGAGGGCTTTAAGAACGCTGATGAATTCGTGGCGCGTTTCGGTCGGGACGCGGAGACTGCCCTCGGTCTGGCCCGGGGGCTCGGTCTTGACCGGTTGGCGGCGGCGCTGTCCGGGGCCCAGCGGGACTTCCCCGATTACGTCGCCGGGGGCCGCGCCATGGCCCTGGCCTATGTCACCGGCGGACCCGAGGCCGGTAACCGGCAGATGCCGGATTTCGACAGGCGTGCCGATGCTCTTGGCCACGATCTGGAAACGACGGAAGGCGTGTTGGCCGGGATCAATGAGGCCGACCGCGAAGCGGCCAGGCACCAGACCAAGGCGGCGCGGGCGCTTGCCGTGACCGCGGGGGTGGTGGCGGTTGGCCTGGCGTTGGCCGGCATGCTCGTGGTGGTGCTGGTGACGCGCCGTTTGCTGGCGGCGGCGGCGATCCTGCGTCAGGCGGTCGGCGTGATGGCGAAAGCGGCGCACGGCGACCTGAATACCCGCATCACCCGAATCGAGCGCACCGACGAGATCGGTAATCTTTTGCACAATGCCAACCGTCTGCTCGACCTGACCGAGGTCTTCGCCAAGGAAGCCGGAGCGGCGATGGCCCATGCGAGTAAAAAGAGGTATTTCCGAAGAATCTTCGAGGATGGTTTACGCGGCGAATTCGTTACCCATGTTCGACGGATCAACGAGGTGATCGGGGCCATGGCGGCGCGCGATGCCGAGACCATCCTGTTTTCCGAGCAACGGGTGGTGCCGGTGATCAAGACCGCGACCGCACGTACCGCCGACCTGCGCCAGAGTGCCGGCACGCTCAACGACATTGCCCACCAGACCATTCAGCGTTCGATGCTGGTGGCCGCCGCGGCCGAGCAGGCCACGGTCAATGTTCAGACGGTGGCTTCGGCCGCCGTCGAACTGTCGGCTTCCATCAACGAAATCAATCGTCAGGTGGCGGAATCGTCGCGGCTGGCCGAAGCCGCGGTGGGGGAGGCGCGACACACCAACGAAACGGTCGACGGTCTCCATGCCGCCGCCCATAAGATTGGCGACGTGGTCAGGCTGATCCGCGAAATTGCGGCGCAAACCAACCTGCTGGCACTCAATGCGACCATCGAGGCGGCGCGGGCCGGCGAGGCCGGCAAGGGCTTTGCGGTGGTGGCCGGAGAGGTCAAGAATCTGGCCGATCAGACCGCGCGCGCCACCGAGGACATTACGGCCCAGATTGCGGAGATGCAGCGAATCACCGCCGAAACCGTCGAGGAAATTCAGGGCGTGGGCCGGCTGATCTCACACATCAACGATAACATTACTTCTGTCGCCGACGCGGTCCAGGCCCAGGGTGCGGCAACCGCGGAAATCTCGCGGAACGTCCAGGAGGCGGCGGTCGGCACCAGCGAGGTGGCGCGGAATATCGTCGCCGTCACCGAAGGCGCCCGCGAAACCGAGTCGATGGCAAGCCTGGTGTTGGGCGCCTCGAATCAGTTGTCGGCGGAGGCCGGGACCCTGCAAAAGGATATGGCCGAGTTCGTGGACAAGGTCCGCGCCGCCTGAGATATGGGGGGCGGTACCGCACCGCCCTTGAACCGGTGGCAGTGGCAGTTCAGTTTGTTGACGGGCGGTCCGGGATCGCTGTCTGCGCGAGAACAGGAGAGGATGGTAATGGTCGGTTCCACCCGAGACCGGGCAGCAGCGGCCCACGACGTCGAGAAAGTACGCCCTTTGAGCATGAGCCGGGGCGTGAGCGTGCGGGCGGGCGGGCGGTCGGACCATGGGGGCGAGCCGGGCGGCGGTCACCACGGTTCCGAAGGTGACCACCGGCGGGGCAGGGGAAAGGACGCCTCCACCCGCGCGACCTTGCCTTGGTCGGATTGGGGGCGCGGCAAGCTCGGGATAACGCTGGCGGCAGGCGTGATACTGGCCTGCTTGCTCGGAGGGGCCTATCTGCTGTGGCGGGTACCGGCTCGGGCGGTCGCGACGGCTTCGGTGGTGGTGGTATGGCATCTTCCCGGGCAAGAGACGGCGCAGATTTCGACGGTGGATCGCGACCAATGGCAGAATTTTATTGCCTTGCGGCAACTTGAGCGTATCAAAGCCCGGCATGCCATACTGGATCAGACCCGGGCTGAGATGATTGCCGCGGTGCATCCGTTGTTCGACGACATGAAAGCTCGAATCAAGGATTACACAGACTGGTTCTATTTTTTTCCGACGACCTACCGCATGGCCTTTACCGGTGTTATTGCGGCGCTGTCCCGGGGCGCCAACGACCAGCGCACGGTGGAGCAGGCCGCCACCGAAGCGATCAACCGGTCGCTTCAGGACCGCTTCCTCGAGGTGGTGGTGATGCCCGAGCGTTTCGGTCCCGCCGTTGAGGACAGGGCAAAGGAAGCTCTTCAGCATGCCATCGCCAGCGAACTGGCCGTGGCCGAGACCGAAAACCGCGCGTTGGCGGCCTTCATGGCCGGACATGGCCGGCCGGCCGACGGCAACGGCGGGGCCGCGGTCGATCAACCGCTACCGGTGGTGTTGTCCTGGGAGGCGCTGGGGTTGCCGGCAACCGCCGCGTCCATGGCCGCACCGCCAGATGCCGCACAACTGGTCAAACAGGATGCCGCTCTCGGTGATCTGCAATCGTCTGCCGGGGCCGAAGGCACCATGCTGGTGGCGCGGCAGGTGGCGCGGCGGGTGGTTCAGGTTGCGGTCAACACCGCCACCACGGCAACGGTTCTGCCGATGCTGTCCGGTGGGGTGCTTGGTCCCGCCGAGGTGGTGGTGTCGCCGCTGTTGGGAATTGCCGCCTTCGGTATCGGCATCGGCGCCGAATTCGGCACGGTCAAGTTCCGCCAGGCGGTGGAAGGGCCTCAACTGACCGAAGTCTCGGAATCGGTGGTCGAACGGCTGAGAGAAAGTGAAACCCGGGTGCTGGCCGATGCCGTGGTCAAACGGGTCGATACCTGGCTCGGTGGTTGACGGCTTCGGCGCGGCCCCGGCCCGCATTTCCGGCTTCGGGCGGTCAGGCCGCGCCGGAATCGCAGGCGGGATGGTGGGGCGCCAGTCCGGTTGGCCATGGCTCGCCGACATCCTCGATCAGGCAGCGCCAGTGCGGTGCAACCAAATGGATGGCGCTGTCTCCGGCGAAGATCAGATCGAGACCGTCATCGGCCGGGGTGATGGTCAGCAGGCTAAGCAGGCGGGCCCGGTCCAGCAGATCGATCCGTCTGCGCCGGACTGTCGTGACGCCCAGCACCGAGACCGCACAAAAGGTCCGTTCGAACAGGGTTCCGCCGTTCCGCCGGGAATCGCTGTCGGTGGCTTCCCACTTGAAGCGATTGACCATCATCACAAAGCTTTGCTGGTCGGGCAGGTAGCAGATGTCCGTAAGCGGAACGATCGCGTCTTGCAGGCACGCCGCCACCACCTTGAGGTCCTCGGCGTCCTCGGCTCTCAGCCTGACCGTCGGGAGCGTGGGGGATTCGGTCATCATCCGTCGGCCTTGATTCGTTCGACCGAGGCGCCGCAGGCCACGAGCTTGTCCTCGAGCCGGTCGTAACCCCGATCGAGATGGTAGACACGGTTCAATTCGGTGGTGCCTTCGGCAACCAGTCCGGCCAGCACCAGGGACACCGAAGCCCGCAAATCGGTGGCCATCACCGGCGCACCGGTCAGCCGCTCGACGCCGCGAACCAGCGCCGAGGCCCGGTGAACGGTGATATTCGCCCCCATGCGCATCAGTTCCGGGACGTGCATGAAGCGATTCTCGAAGATCGTCTCGGTGATCATCGCCGCCCCCCGGGCCGCACACATGACCGCCATCATCTGCGCTTGCAGATCGGTGGGAAAACCGGGAAACGGTTCGGTCATGACATCGACTCCGGTCAATTCGCCGTTGGCCCGGGAGACCACCACCCCGGTTGGGGTTTCGGTGAACTCCACCCCGGCACTGGCCAGGATTTTGGCGACCGCCAGGATCAGTTCAAGACGGGCGTTGAGCAATTCGATGCGACCGCCGGTGATGGCCGCCGCCATGGCATAGGTGCCCGCCTCGATACGGTCCGAGACGATGGTATGGCGGGTCCCCGAGAGGCGATCACGGCCGCGAATGCGCAAGCGATCACTCCCGATACCCTCGATGTCCGCCCCCATTGCCTGCAAACAATAGGCGAGATCTGCCACCTCAGGCTCGCGGGCTGCATTAATAAGCTCGGTATCGCCCCGCGCCAAGGTTGCGGCCATCAGCAAATTCTCGGTGGCGCCCACCGATACGATCGGGAAAACGATGGTGGCGCCGGTCAGTCCCTGGCGCGCTTCCGCCTCGATATAGCCTCCGACCAGATCGATGGTGGCCCCCATCTGACGCAGTCCGCCGATGTGCAGATCGACGGGCCGGGTCCCGATGGCGCAGCCGCCGGGCAGCGAAACCCGTGCGCGGCCGCAGCGAGCCAGCAACGGTCCCAGCACCAGGACGCTGGCACGCATCCGGCGGACCAGATCGTAGGGTGCGGTGGTGTTGGTGATGGCGGCGGCGGTGAGGTGCATTTCGTCGCCGAAGCCGTTCCCGTCGGCGGGATGATCGTTGCGCCCGACGTCGACCCCATGCTGGGCGAGCAGGGTGGCCATGGTCGAGATATCCACCAGACGGGGAACGTTGGTCAGCGTCAGCGTCTCGTCGGTCAGCAGCGTCGTGGCCATCAAGGGCAGGGCCGCATTCTTGGCGCCACTGATCGGAATGGTGCCGTTGAGCGGCCGGCCGCCGCGGATGCGA
>PLTC01000247.1 GCA_003165295.1 Rhodospirillales bacterium
CTTCTGGTTGGCCGGAGTGTCCTCGGCCAGAAGCACGCGCAACACTCGGGAAGGATTGGCCGAGATGGCTGCCGGGGCAGAGCCGGAAGCCTTCGTGGCCTGCTGCTGGATGCCCAATGCCTCGGCGATCACTTTGAACAAGTTGGACTGCGAGATGGGCTTCTCCAGGTACAGCGCGCCCACGTCCTGGCAGCATTGGGGCTGCTTGTAGCGGTCCATCGCCGAGAGCATGAGGATGACCGGGCCCGCCAGATGCGCATTGCTGCGCAGCCACTCGGCGAAGGTGAATCCGTCGATGCCGGGCATCAAGGCATCCACCAGGATCAGCCGGAAACTGCGCCCTTCGTTGGCCGCCTTGTGTACCTTCGCCAATGCGGCCGGCACGTCCGCGGCGGTTTCCGGCTTCATCGACCACCGCGAAAATGTCTCGACCAGAATGCGACCGCTGGTGGGATTCTCGGCGACAACCAGCACCGGGAGGTCGCGAAGCGCCTCGCGGCTGACGGTCGGCAGCATGGGCTCCGCCTTCCAGTCCGTTTGCGCTCCGAACCGCGCCGTGAAGCGGAACGTGCTCCCACTGCCCGGTTCGCTCTCCACCCAGATCCGCCCGCCCATGAGATCCACCAGACGCCGGGTGATGGTCAATCCCAAGCCGGTGCCGCCGTACTGCCGCGTGGTCGAGGAATCGGCCTGGGTGAAGGGCGCGAAGATTCGCTCTTGGTTCTCCGGGGCGATGCCGATGCCCGTATCGGCCACGGCGAACTCCAGGATGACTTCCTGCGGTTCCGCCGACCGCACGGTCGCGTTCACGACCACTTCGCCTTTGGGGGTGAATTTGACCGCGTTGCCGATCAGGTTCACCAGCAGTTGCCGCATGCGGGCCGGATCGCTGTAGATGGTTTGCGGGATGGGCGTGGTCCACTCGTAGTCCAGCGTCAACTCCTTCTCCCGGGCGCGGACGCGCAGCACGGAGACCACCTCGGCCAGCAAATTGTCGGGCGAGCAGGCGACACGCTCAATGTCCAATTTGCCCGCCTCGATTTTCGACAGGTCCAGAATGTCGTTGATCAGCGCCAGCAGATGGCGGCCGCTGTCGCCGATATAGCGGGCATAGTCCCGGTAATGGCTGTCGCCCACCGGGCCGAAAAGCTGCCGGTCCATGATTTCGGCAAAGCCGATGATGGCGTTGAGGGGGGTGCGCAACTCGTGGCTGACATGGGCGAGGAAGGTGGACTTGGCCTGGCTCGCGTCCTCGGCCGCCTCCTTTGCGGTCAGCAGGTCGAGTTCCAGGGTCTTGCGTTCGGTGATGTCCTCCTTGATCGCAACAAAGCCGGTGACGGCGCCATGCCGGTCCCGGAGCGGCCCGATCACCGCCGCTTCCCAGAACAACTCGTTATTCTTGCGTTTGTTGTGGAACTCGCCGCGCCAGACCTGTCCCGCGGCCAGCGTCGCCCACAGTCGCTGGTACTCGGTGGGGGCGGTATAGCCCGACTTGAGCACCCGCGGGTTCCGGCCCATCACCTCGTCGCGGTCGAAGCCGGTGGCGCGTGAGAAGGCGGGGTTGACATAGCGGACGGCGCCGGTGGGGTCGGTCAGCACCATGCTGACCGGCGCCTGTTCCACCGCCTGGGCCAGTCGCTCCCGTTCGGCGTCCCGCCGGCGACGGCGCAGGGCCAGGGCGTAAAGCCCGGCCAGTTCCCGGATCACCGCCAGGTCGCGGTCGGAATAGTCGTGCTTCGCCCCGGCCACCGCGACCACCCCGGCGAGCGTTTCGCCGTCCAGCGCCGGCGCCACCAACATGCGGTCAAAGGGCGCCGGCGCGCCGGTTCCGCCGTTGACCACCAACGGGTACCGGTTGCTTACCACCCGCCCGAGCGGCCCTCCCGAAAGGCGCAGTGCCACCGTCGCCGCCGCCGCCTCGCCGTCGCCTGCGGCCGGGCCCGGTTCGGGCGGGGATTCGGGTGACGACTCGGGCCAGCCGGCATCGGCCGGCGCCGGCGCCTTCAGGGTGCCGGTGCCCGGATCGTGCCGGCCGACCAGGGCGACGGCGCTGGCGGTCAACCGGCGGGCACTTTCCCGCACCACCACGGCGATGTCTTCGAAGCTGGCGTCTTCGGCCGCCAGCAAGGCCCGGGCGCAGGCCGCCACGCCGGCCTGGACGGCGCCATCCCCGGTCAGCGTCTCTTCCGTCGCCACCGGTTCGCAGCAGGACGCGCCCGCTTCGCCGCAGACCTTGGGGCAATCGGGAAAAGCGTCCAAACCGGAAACCACGCCCATGCGAACCTCGTGGCATTGGGGTCAGGGATCAAAATGTCCGAACCGCAGCGTATCATGAACCGGTGATTTCATTATCGCCTGACGCCACCGCCGCGCCGCAATGTCGCGGCCGGGCCGGGCGACCGCGAACAGCCCCCCGAGGGCTCTCGAAGCAGCCGCAACAGGACAAGAAATGTCGAAGACATCGGACACACCATTTCTGATATTACCGTCAATTTTCGCATTCGGAGTCTTGTGCCGAGGTCATGATTGCGATCACTGGTCACAATGTCATAAAAAGTACATGGCAATGACAGTTTTCTCCTGGGGACGGTCATGCTACGGTGCAGCATCTTACGCGACAGTGGGGTGTTTGAGAGTCCGGGACTGGTCGCGGACCGGCTGGAATCGCTTCTGGTATCACTTGAAGGGTGGGCGTCATGACAACGGCGAGTGAACGCGCCATGAAATTCCGCATCCGCCAGACGACGGATGCCACCGAGATTGCCCTGAGCGGGCAGATGACGTTTCTCGACCATGACAAGTTTCGTCAGGTGATGACGGCGTTCGACGGGCCGGACGGGCATCGGATGGTGTTCGATCTCACGGACCTGGAGTTCGTCGATTCGTCGGGCCTGGGCATGTTTCTGATTGCCCGGGACGTGGCCAGGAAGAAGCGCCTGAACCTGTCGCTGCGGGGGGTCCGCAATGAGGTGCGCCGATCCATGGACCTTGCCCGATTCGATCGGGTGATTCCCATCGCCGAATGATCCCGGCCGGGCCGGGGCGCGGCGTCGGTCAGCCGGCGCATTCCTTTCCGGTCAGCGCGCGATAGGCGTTGCGAAAGGCTTCGTCGAAGACGTCCCGCTCTTCGAGGAAATACTCAAAGAAGCCGTATTGGCGCCGGACCTCGACCTCGATCAGTTCGACCGGATGGAAGGCGCCACCGGTAAGCCTGCCCTCGGCGAGCAGTCGGTTGATCTGGCGCAAGCCCGCCAGTTCGGCGGCATAGGCGGCGTTGAACCAGTGGTCGGTGGTAAAGTCCTGGACTTCGAAATAGTTCTGAGGCAACCGGCCGTCCCATCGGCTGTTGCGTGGCCGGGCGATGTAGATGCGGTCACAGCCATGCAATTCGCTGACGATGAACTGACGATGATAGGCGCCGTCCACCAGCCCGTCGGGGTTGGCGCCGTCATCGAAGCCGTAAAAGTAGAGCCACAGGGCGCCGCGCACCGCGTTCCCGGTGATCGGCAGGTATTTGCTGGCGCCGCCCACCTCTCCGAGGTCGACGTTCAGCACCACCTGCGCCGCCGGATTGAGGTGGAGATATTCCCGGCCGGTGGCGGGCTGAAAGCTGTTGAACGCCACCGGAATGGCGCTGGCGTTCATCACCGCGGCGATTCGGATCAGCTCTTCGGGGGTGCGGCGCGGCACATAGACCTGGGCCGGCCACAGCCGGTCGAGCAGGGTCCGGGCGTCGGCCCAGTCCAGCGGCTTCAGCCAGCGATGCCAGTATTCCCAGACCGCCGGGCGGAAGCTGGCGGGGTCGCCGAAGGCGGCGATCCACAAGGTATTCATCCAGTGGAAGGGCGGCGGGAAGCGGTTGCCCAGGCGCAACTGTTCTTCCAGCCGGGGCAGCAGCGGCTTGCCCTCAAGCCAGTCGGCGACCCAGCCGATCATGCCGCTGGAACAGGTGATGAAGGCGGGCTCGATGGCCAGTGCCCGGGCCGCCTCCAGGAATCCCACGCCATGGGCGTTGATGCCGCCCAATCCGCCGAGGGCAAAGCCAATCCTGCCGTCCATCCGAGTCGTCCACCGGTGATGCCGCCGCCATCGGTCGAGGCGTCTGGCCATTGGCAATTATGGTCCGGCCGGTGCCTGGGAGGCAACCGGTCCGGCGGCGGTGACGGGAAAAAAGTCCCCGGGGCGTCGCTCCCCCGGGGAGACGGGCCTTGCGGCCGGTCAGGGCGTGCGCCGGGCCATCAGCTCCACAAACCGCCGGAACAGATAGTGGCTGTCCTGGGGGCCGGGCGAGGCTTCGGGATGGTATTGCACGGAAAAGACCGGGCGGTCGCGCAGGCGGAGCCCTTCGTTGCTGCCGTCGAACAGCGAGACGTGGCTGACTTCGACACCCTCGGGCAGAGACTCCGGGATCACCACGAAGCCGTGATTCTGGCTGGTGATCTCGACCTTGCCGGTGCTCAGGTCCTTGACCGGATGGTTGGC
>PLTC01000166.1 GCA_003165295.1 Rhodospirillales bacterium
GATCGGAGGGTTCTCCGGCAAAGATTCGGCTTTTGCCTCCGGCAGTTTTTTGTTAGTGTCCCGTGCCCCCGCGCTGGTGATGCTCCCAAAAAAACCGTGCCCTCGCCGCCGGAAACCGAACAAGCTGGAGGAACTCAGATGGACGATGCCAAGCAAATTCTGTCGGAATTGAATGGGTACTATTTGGAAGATCTGACGGTCGGAATGACCGCGGTGTATGCCAAGACCATCACCGATACCGACATCGTGATGTTCGCCGGTATTTCGGGCGATACCAACCCGGTTCACCTGAACCAGGACTATGCCTCGGCCACCATGTTCAAGAGCCGGATCGCCCACGGGATGTTGTCCGCCGGGTTCATTTCCACCGTGCTCGGCACCAAGCTGCCCGGGCCGGGCGCCATCTACATCAGCCAGACGCTGAAGTTCAAGGCCCCGGTGCGGGTCGGCGATACCGTGGTGGCGCGCGCCACCATCACCGAAATCGTCCCGGAAAAGAAGCGGGTCACGCTCAAGACCGTCTGTACGGTGGGCGATACCGTGGTGATCGACGGTGACGCCACCGTAATGGTGCCGGTCCGCGCCGGCTAAGGGCCGGAACCCGCCCCCGGATCGGGCCGCCGGCCGGTGGGAACACTCCCGGCGGGCGGCATCCGGCCGGCCCGGACCGGTTCGGAGGCGTGAGGGTCGGAAGGGATATGCCCACCATGCGGCTGTTCAGAAGCTATCTGCACCTCCCCGAAACGGCGCGCGGTGCGGTGGTGGTGCTCGGCAATTTCGACGGCCTGCACCGGGGCCATCTGGCGGTGATCGGCCAGGGCGCGGCGATCGCCCGGACCCTGGGGGCGCCGCTGGCCGTCCTTACCTTCGAGCCCCATCCGCGCAGTGTGTTCCGGCCCGAGGAGCCGCCGTTTCGGCTGACGCCGCTGCGCATCAAGGAACGCCAGTTGGAGGCCGTCGGCATCGATCTGCTGGTGATCGTCCATTTCGACCAGGCCTTTCTTCACCGGGACGCCGGGAATTTCGTCTCGGAGGTGCTGGTCGGCGGCCTCGGGATTCGCCATGCGGTCGCCGGCACGGCCTTCCATTTCGGCCACCACCGCACCGGTGACATGGCGCTGCTGGCGCAGTTGGGTCAGGACTACGGCTTCGGGGTCACCGGCGTCGGCCTGATGCACGACGAAGGCGGCGCGCCGCTGTCCTCGACCCGGGTCCGCCAGGCGCTGCAATCGGGTCGGCCGCGGGAGGCGGCGCTGGTGTTGGGGCGCGCCTGGGAAGTCGTGGGTCGGGTTGAGACCGGCGCGCGGCTGGGGCGCACCCTGGGCTTTCCCACCGCCAACCTTTCCCTGGGCGAGTACCTGCGGCCGGCCCTTGGGGTCTATGCGGTCCGTGCCGGCATCGACGCCGGCCTTGCCACCCGCTGGCACAACGGCGTCGCCAATTTTGGCCGGCGCCCCACCGTCGGCGGTCTCGACGAACGCCTGGAAGTCCATCTGTTCGACCTGGACGAGGATCTGTACGGCAAACATCTTCGCGTGCAGTTGATCGACTATCTGCGCCCGGAACGTCGCTTCGATGGTCTGGACGCTCTCAAAGCGGCCATTGCTGCCGACGCCGCCGCGGCCCGGCGTTGCCTTGAGAGCGGGGAGTTCGACTGAGCGCGGCGTACACCGGGTTCGACTCCGGCCACCATTCGCGCTATGATTCAGGAGGAGGTGGGTGATGGATGACGATCTCAAAGGAATGCTGACCCAACTGCTGACCGTGGTCGAGACAACCAGGGCCGAAATGGCCGAACTTCGGGCCGACCAGGGGCAGCAGCTTGCCCGGCTCCAGTCGGATGTGACCGAGATCAAGCATGTGGCCGGCACCAATTACCTCCGGATCGGGGGCCGGATCGATCAGGTGGCGAGCCAGTTCATGGAACACATGGCCGATTATCACGGTCCGGCCGACCGCAGGCGCGCGTAAACCGCACCAGGCGCGGGGATGCCGGTGAACCCGGGACCATGGCCCCGGAAGCCCAGGCGCCGGGTTTTTGGACTCCATCGGCGTCCCACGGTCGGGACGGCCGTAACCAATCCCGCCGCCGGTCGTGGTCGGCCTCAGTCGTGGTCGGCCTCAGTCATCATCCGCGGGTGGCTCGGTCGCTCCCGGGTCTGTGACCTCGGCGGTGATGTCCACCATGCCGCCCCGTTCGAAGGTCAGGGTCAGGGGCAGCTCTGTCCCCTTCTCCAGCGGCCCCTTGAGGCCGGTCAGCATCAGGTGCAGACCGCCGGGCTGAAGCATCACGTCGATCCCCGGCGGCAGTTCGATGGCCTTGACCGCTTCCATCTTGATTTCGTCGGTGGTGACCACCGCGCCGTGCAGTTCCACCCCGTCGGCCGCCGGGGTCGAGGCGCGCAGCAGCCGGTCCGCAATGCCGCCGGTGTTGTCGAGCTTCATGAACACCATTGCGGTGGTTTCTCCGGGTGCCGTCGCCCGGGTCCAGGGTTGGATGATCTCCACGTCATAGGCGCGGAAATCGTCGGCCCATGCGGCGGAACCCAGCGCCAGCACCGACAGACCGGCAATGAACATGACCCGCCGCATGACTCCTATCCTCCCTTGACCCGACCCCACGGCAACTATGGGCCGCCGCTCCCGGCTTTTCAAGCCGGGCCGCGGCCTTGGCCCTGACTTCACGCCGGCCGCTTCCCCCTGGCGCCCCCCGATCACCGAGACGTCGCCTCGCCACCCGGCAACGGCGCCAGCCGGCGGATTTCCTTCACCAGATCTTCGAGTTTGATCGCGCCTTTTTGCAGGATACGCTGAATGCTGCCGTCCAGCCGCTCGCGATCGGCGGCCGTGATGTCCTTGGCGGTCAGAACGATGACCGGCACCGCCCGCCAGTCCTCGCGCCGGCGCAACTCGGCTGCGAATTCGAAGCCGTCCATGACCGGCATCATCAGGTCGAGCAGGATCAGATCGGGCGGAGAGTCGTTCATCCGGTCGAGCGCCACCCTGCCGTTCCCGGCTTCCACCACCGACCAGCCCTGTTTTTCCAGCAGGCGGCGGGTCATCGAGCGCGCCGCCGGATCGTCCTCCACCAGCAGGACGCAACGCCGGCCCCGGTAGGGCTCCAGGATCGTCCGCAACCGGTCCTGATCCACCGGCTTGGACAGATAGTGGGCGGCACCCAGGGCACAGGCGGTCCGATCGTCCTCCAGCACCGACACCATGATCACCGGGATCGACGCCAGCGTCGGGTCGGCCTTGAGCCGGTTCAGGAAGGACCAGCCATCGGTGTGGGGCATGATCACGTCCAGGGTGATGATCGCCGGCCGGTGCTCGGTGGCCAGCCGCAGGCCCTCTTCGCCGTCGCCGGCGGTGATCACCCGATAGCCCTGCGCCTCCAGGTTGCGCCCGAGAATCTCGCAGGCGCCGGGGTCGTCGTCCACCACCAAGGCCAGCGGACCGGAACCGGCGGCGGCGGCCGGCGGCCCGGCCGGCTCCGGCCCGGCCGCCGGGTCGGAAGCGGCCGGCACCAGGGGCAGGCGGATGGTAAAGGTGGTCCCGACCCCGAATTCGCTCTCCACCGTCACCTCGCCGCCCATCATCCGGCAGAACTGGCGGGTGATGGCCAGCCCCAATCCGGTGCCGCCGAACTGGCGGGTGGTCGAGGCGTCGGCCTGGGTGAACGCCTGGAACAGCTTGCCCAGTTGCCCGGGGGTCATGCCGATGCCGTTGTCGGCAACCGTCAGCACCAGCCGGCCATCGGCGACCGCAACGCCCAGCCGGACGGTCCCGCCCTTGGTGAACTTGCTGGCGTTGCTCAACAGGTTCAACAACGACTGGCGTAATTTCAGGCGATCGGCCCGGATCAACGGCCAGCCGCCCGGGTCGTCCCGGACCAGCGTGTTGCCGTTCTGATCCATCATCGGCCGGATGGTGACGACCACGTCCTCCAACACCTCTTGAAGATCGGTGGTTTCGAGATAAAGCTCCATCTTGCCCGCCTCGATCTTCGACAGGTCGAGGATGTCGTTGATCAGGGCCAGCAGATGTTTGCCCGCCGACCGGATCTTGCGGGCGTCGGCGGCCATCCCGGTCTCGCCGATCTCGCCCAACTCCTCGTCAAGCATCTCGGAATAGCCGATGATGGCGTTCAGCGGCGTGCGCAACTCGTGGNNCTCGTGGCTCATATTGGCCAGAAAGGCGCTCTTGGCGGCGTTGGCTTCCTCCGCCGCAGCCTTCGCCGCTTCCAGCTTCTCGAACCGCTTGCGCTCGGTCAGGTCGCGGATGGTCTCGACGGCGCCGATCACCGCGCCCCGGGCGTCGCGCAGGATGCCGGCGCTGCCCTCGAACCAGGCTTCACCGCGGCGGGTGAGGATGTGGCTTTCGCCCAGGATGGCATCGCCGACCCGACGGACATGGCGATAGGTCGCGAACAGCTCATGGTCGGGCAGAAACACCAGATCGATCAGCATCGGCCGCCGCTCGCCGTAAAACGGCAGCGCGTACTGGTAGTTGCCCTTGCCGACCATGTCTTCGGCCCTGACCCCGCTCAACTCCTCGACGGCGCGGTTCCAGGCGGTGAGGACACCGTGGCGGTCGACCACAAAGGTCGCGTCGGGCAGATTGTCGAGGACCGCGGCCAGATGGCGCTGCTGTTCCCTGAGTGCCTCTTCCGCCTGCTTGCGGGCGGTGATGTCGATCATCCAGACCAGCACCGATGCCTTCCCGTCGTACCGGATCGGAAAGTAACTGGCGGAAACGTCGCGAATCCCATTCCTCTCGGGACCGTACATCCGAACGTCCTGGTCCATGACTTCGCGGCCCGAGGCAATCTCGGTCACAATGCCGTCTCTTTGTTCGGGATCCACGTAAAGGTCGGCGGCCAGGGTACCGAGCTGCACCCCGGTAATCTCATGCATTCTTTTGTTGGCGAAAAGCAGGACGCCTTCCCGGGACAGCGCGATTCCCACCGGCGCCGTGTCGAGAATGAATTGCAGGTAGCCCCGCTCGACCGCCAGGGCGGCGGACGTCGCCTTTTGCGCCGTGATGTCGATGGCCGCGGCGACGGCGCCTGCGACCTGCCCGTCCTCGCCCCAAAGCGCGGTGATCGACAGGCTGACCGGAACCCGACTGCCGTCCTTGCGCCGGCAGGTCCATTCCCTGAGTTCCGAAAGCCCCCGGCGCGCCGATTCGAAAAACACCTCCGGGGCCGATATCGGTTGGGCCAGACCCTGGTTGATTTCCGCCACCCGCCGGTCGATCTCCTCGGGCAGAAGAAACCGGTGCGGTGTCACCTGGCCCACCACCTCGGCCGCGGTGTAGCCCAGCAGCCGCTCGGCACCGCGGCTGAACAGCGTGACCTTATGGTCCGGTCCGGTGACGATGATCGAGACCTGGGACAGCGCATCGAAAATGGCCTCGTGCTCGGCGTGAACCCGCCGGACATCGGCCAGCAGTTGTTCGGTGTGCCTGAACTGCCGTGCCCAAAAGGGTCCGGTCGCCTCCGCCGCCTCGCGCGCGGTTTGCAGGTCCTGACGCAACGCGGCATTTTCCTCCCGGAGCCGGACCAGCTCCTGCGCCGGCGACGGATCGGAAGCGGGACCGGTGGGCATCACGCTGTTGTGCTCCCTTCACTGCCATCCTCAGTCGTCGTGACCGCGGGCGCGCCCTGCCCGGTTTCGGCGAGCAGGAAGGTCTCCATGGCGCCCCGGCCCTTGACGCTGATCCGTCCCCGCGCCTCCAACGGAAAGCGGCCGGCCAACAGACCGGCGGTGTGCGCCGACAGATGAATGCGCCCGGGGATACCGTGGGATTCCATTCGCGAGGCGATATTCACGGTGTCGCCCCAAACGTCATAGGCGAATTTGTGCGAACCGATGACGCCGGCCACCACCGGCCCCGAATGGATGCCGATACGCATGACGAAGGCGTGGCCGGCTTCGCGGTTGACCCGCTCCATGGCCTCCAGCATGGCCCGGGCCAGGCGGACGCAGGCTTCGGCGTGGTCGGGGCGGGGTTGGGGCAGACCGGCCGCCGCCATGTAGGCGTCGCCGATGGTCTTGATCTTCTCGACCCCGATCCGGGTGGTCGCGGCGTCGAATTCGGAAAACAGCCGGTTCAGGCTGTCCACCAGTTCCTGGGCGCTGACGCTGGCCGAAAGGACGCTGAAGTCCACCAGATCCGCAAACAGCACGGTCACGTTGTCGAAGCGGTCGGCGATCCGGGGCTCGCCGACATGCATCCGCTCGACGATTCCCGCGGGCAGGATGTTGAGCAACAGCACCTCGTTCTTGCGCTTTTCCTCCTCGATCTGCTCCAGGTAGCGGCGTTCCCGGGCGTGCGCCTGGTGGCGCTCCAGCGAGGCGTCGATGCGGGCACCGAGCAGGGTCGGGTTGACCGGCTTGGGCAGGTAATCGTCGGCGCCGGCCTCGATACAGCGAACCACGCTGTCCATTTCGTGCAAGGCCGAGACCATGATCACCGGGATTTCCGCCGAACCGGGCTCGCCCTTGAGGCGGACCAGCACCTCATACCCGCTCAGCCCGGGCATCATCAGATCCAGCAGAATCAGGTCATAGGCCCGGGTCCTGACCAGCTCCAGCGCCCGGAGTCCCTCTTCGGCGGTATCGGCGCGGTGCCCCTCCTTGCTCAGCCGGCGGGCGAGCAGGTCGCGGTTCGAGTCGTTGTCGTCCACCACCAGAATCCGACCGGGAAGCGCCTTGCGCCGCCGGTTGCGCGACAAGGGGTGGAGAACCTCCTCCAGATGGGCGACCATGCCGGCCGCCTCGGCGTCCCCGGGACCGACACCGGCCGGTGCCTCGCCGGTAATGGCGCTCAGTTGCCCGAGCAGACGGTTGGTTTCATCGAGCAGGCGTTCAAGGTCGGGCACCAGCACCGTACCGCCGTGATCGGGGGCATCCTCGATCAACATTTCGCTGTAGCCCTTGAGCACATTCAGCGGATTGCGCAGGTCGTGGCAAATCCGGGAGTGCAGCGCCTCGAGATCGGCGCCTGCGGGCAGATCGGTATCGCCCTGGGGATCGAGCATCCGCTCGGACAGCACGCACAAAAGTTGTGCCGCAGACTGTATCCGGTCGAGATCGGGACGCAGATGCGCCACCCCTGCCGCCCCCGCCGCCTCTTCATGCAGCATCTCCGAATAGCCCAGGATGGCCGTGACCGGGGCCATCACATTCTGGCGCATGTTGGCCGCCCGGGCCGCCCGGGCCCAAGGGCCGGCGCCAAGGCCGTTACCGGTTTTCGCCATGGGCCACTCCCTCGGGCCGTTGCCTAGGGCCGGGTCGCCCGGCGAGCGAGCAGCACCTCGATTTTCTCCAGCAAACGCGGCAACTCGACGGGCTTCGTGTCGTAATCGTCGCAGCCGGCGGCCAGTGCCCGGTCGCGGTCGCTGGCCATGGCATGGGCGGTCAGGGCGATCACCGGGACCTCCCTGAGCGCCTCGGTGGCCTTGATCCGGCGGGTCGCCTCCCAACCATCGATCCTGGGCAGGCTCATGTCCATCAGAATGATATCCGGCAGCGCCGACACCGCCACCGCCACCCCTTCCTCGCCATCGATCGCCATGACAACCTCATACCCCTTGCGGGTCAGACGCCGGGACAGCATGTCCCGATTCATCTCGTTGTCCTCGACGATCAACACTTTCGCCACGGCCCTTCTCCCGTTGCCCCGATAATCGAACCACGATGCCGGCAGGACTGCCATGGCACAGCCGACACGATAGCCCGCAGCCGATTGCCGGCGCAATGGCAGAGCCCCCTGGCCGGCGGCTCCGGCAAACCGGACCTTGGAAGTTCGGGTCTTGAGGTTCTTGAGGTTCTTGAGGTGTTCCGCAAATTCGGCTATCGTCGGCCGAACACCGGTTCGGGGAAGCCGCCATGACCACCATCATCGTCGCCGAAAAAAGCAGCCAGGCCAGGGACCTGCGGGCGGCTTTGGGCGACCGTTGCGGGCTGGTGCTGGCTGCCGAAGGGCATCTGTTGCGCCTCGCCGAACCCGAGGAGGTCAATCCGGCCTGGAAACGCTGGGCGCCGGTGCTGCTCAAGCCCGACGACCTTTTTCCCACCCGGCCCGACGACGGCGGCAACAAGCCGGCCAAACTCAAGGCCATCGTTGCGGCGCTGAAGGGCTGCCGCGAGGTGATCCTGGCCACCGACTGCGACCGCGAGGGCCAGTTGATCGGCCAGGAAATCCTGGAGCATGCCGGCTATCGCGGGCCGGTGCGGCGGGCGTTGTTCACCGCCCAGGACCCCAAGACCCTCCAGGAGGCGTTCCGCCGGCTCAAACCCAATGCCGCCATGCGCCCGCTGTACGAGGCCGCGGTGGCGCGGCGGCAGGCCGATCAGATTTTCAACCTTTCATTGACCAGGACCGCGACCAGGCTTCTGCTTCCGCCCGGCGCCCGGGGCGTGATCGGCATCGGACGGGTCAAGACCCCGACTCTCGCCATCGTCTGCCTGCGCGAAATCGCCATCCGCGAGTTCAAGCCCGAGGACTATTTCGAGGTGGTCGCCACCGCCACGGTGGCGGCCGGCCGCTTTCCCATGCGCCATGCCCCGCCCGCCGAGGCGCGGATCACCGGGCGGAGCCGGGCCGAAGCCATTGCCGCCGCGGCCGCCGGCCATCGCGGACCGCTGACGGTGGCGGTCGAGGACTGCCGCCGCGGCCCGCCCCGACTGTTCGACCTGCCGGCCCTGCAAAAGACCTGCGGCCAACGCTGGGGCTGGACCGCCGAGCGGACCCTCGCCGCGGCCCAGGAGCTTTATGACGGCGAGGGCAGGAAGCTGATCACCTATCCCCGGGCCGAGGCCCGGGCCTTGCCCGAATCCCTGATTCCCGATGTTCCGGTGATCGTCGGGGCGCTGACCCGGCTGCGCGGCTTTGCCGGACTCGAGATCGGCGAGCCGGTGATCCGCCGCGGCAAGACCGGGCATTTCTCCGATCAGGCGCTGGCCGGGGTCGCCCATCACGCGATCATTCCCAACGTCAATGTCATGAATGACCTGGAGACGCGGCTCGGCCGCCTCTCCGCCGACGAACAGCGATTGTTCGCGCTGATCTGCCGGTCGTATCTGGCGGCGATCATGCCCGACTACCGGTATCGCCAGACCACCGTGACCCTGGCGGTTCCGATTCCGGGTGGCGACCCCGCGACCTTTCGCACCATCGGACGAATTCCGCTCCAACTCGGCTGGCGCGCGGTCTACGGCGCCACCGAACAGCAGGAAGCCGCACCGGCCCGGGACGGCGACGACGGCGAGGCCGGGCAGGAACTGCCGCTCCTGACCGATGGCGAAACCGCGACCCTGTCCGACCCGGTGGTGGAGGCCAAGCGGACCCAGCCGCCGCCCCGCTACAACGAGGGAACGCTGGTGGACGCCATGCAGAATGCCTGGCGCTTCGTCACCGACCCGGTTCTGCGGGAGCGGCTGAAGGAGGCCAAGGGCATCGGCACCCCGGCCACCCGCGCCGAGATCATCAAGGGTCTGAAACGCCAGAACCTGCTGGCCGCGGACGGAAAGCTGCTGGTGCCGACCCCGACCGGACTTACCCTGTTCGAACAGTTGCGTGCCGCGGCGCCGGCCCTGGTGGATCCCGGAACCACCGCGGTTTGGGAGATGCGACTCGACGAGGTGGTGACCGGGCAGGCCGATTTCCGCGCGGTGATCGACGCCATTGCCGCCGAAGCCGGACGCCTGATCGAGGTGCTGTGCCGGAACCGGGGAGCGGTCGCCACCCTTGCGGCGATGGCCGTTGATCCGGCCGCGCCCGCGACGCCGGCCGCGCCGGTGCGAAAGGGTCGCCGTTCCGGCGCCCGCCGGCCCGCCGCCGCCGCCGCCGGCTCCGGGCC
>PLTC01000256.1:0-10210 GCA_003165295.1 Rhodospirillales bacterium
GTCACCGATATCGCGCCCGGCTACGACCACATCACGGCGGCCATCGGCGCCGCCATGATCGGCTGGTTCGGCACCTCGATGCTGTGCTACGTCACGCCCAAGGAGCATCTCGGGCTGCCCGACCGGGACGATGTCCGCCAGGGCGTGATCGCCTACAAGATCGCAGCCCACGCCGCCGATCTGGCCAAGGGCCACCCCGGCGCCCGCGCCCGGGACGACGCCCTGTCCCGCGCCCGTTTCGAATTCCGCTGGCGCGACCAGTTCAACCTGTCTTTGGATCCCGAGACCGCCCGGCAGTTCCACGACCAGACTCTGCCCGCGGAAGGCGCCAAGCTGGCGCATTTCTGTTCCATGTGCGGTCCCAAATTCTGTTCCATGAACCTGACCCAGGACGTCCGGCAGGCCGCCGCCGAAGGCATGGCCGGCATGAGCACCCGCTTCCTCGAGAGCGGCGGCAATCTCTATCAGCCCGTCACCGACAAAACGTAAGGGGTTCAAAGGGCCGCCGGCCTTTTGCGGGTGTGGGCAGAGCCCACCAAGGGCCGACGGCACTGCGGAAACCCGGGACCCAGGTCATGCCGGCGAGCCGGTGGTTTCCTGTTGGCGAAACCGGGTCTGTTCTTCCATCACCAGCGCCGTCACTTCGCGCTTGAGGATGTTGGCCTCCGGCGAACTGACATCCCGCGGTCTTGGCAGCGTCACCGGAACGATGCGTTTGACCGTGCCCGGGCGGTAGGTCAGCACGACGATGCGGTCGGCCAGATGAATGGCCTCGTCGATACTGTGGGTCACGAAGACGACGGTCTTGCGGAACTGTTCCCAAAGGCGCAGCAACTCGTCCTGAAGGTTGCTGCGGGTCAGGGCATCAAGGGCGCCAAAGGGCTCGTCCATCAGCAGGATCGGCGGATCGAGGGCCAGGATGCGGGCGATGGCCACCCGCTGGCGCATGCCGCCCGAGAGATCCTTGGGGTAACGATGGCGAAACTCCGAGAGCGTCAGTTGCGCCAGCAGCCGCTCCACCCGGAGGGCGATCTCGGTCCGGGGCACACCCTTGATCCGCAGGCCAAAACCAACATTGGCGGCCACCGTCAGCCAGGGGAACAGGGCATATTCCTGGAACACCATGCCCCGGTCCGGGCCGGGTCCCGTGACCGGCACGCCCCCAACCTCAATGGTTCCGGCCGAGGGCCGCAGAAAACCCGCGATGGCGTTAAGCAAGGTCGATTTGCCGCAGCCCGAGGGGCCGAGCAGGCACAGGAACTCGCCGGCGGCAACCTCGAGATCGACATTTTCCAGGGCCACCATCGGCCGGCCGGCATCGCCGTACCGCTTGGTGACGCCGCGGATGGTGATCAGCGGCGTCACGAGTCCGGTCCCCGATGCCAGACCAGCAGGACGTCACTGAGGCGGGTCATGAAACTGTCGATGGCGAGCCCGATCAGACCGATGGTCAGCATGCCGGCGATGATCTTGTCCGACCAGAAGTACTCCCGGGCCTCGAGAATCCGATAGCCGAGACCGCTGTTGACCGCAATCATCTCTGAAACGATCACCACGATGAAGGCGGTGCCGACGCCGATGCGCGCGCCGGCCAGGATGTAGGGCATCGCCGCCGGCAGCATCACCCGCAGGAACAGCGTCACCGGACCGGCACCAAGATTGCGGGCCGCCCGGATGTAGATGCCGTCAACGGTCTGGACCCCGGCAATGGTGTTCATCAGCACCGGAAAGAAGGCGCCGATGCTGATCAGGAAAATCGCCGGGGGATTGCCGAGACCGAACCACAGAATGGCCAGGGGGATGTAGGCGATGGGCGGGATCGGGCGCAGCACCTGAACCAGCGGATTGAAAACCTCGAAGGCCAGACGGCTCGCGCCCATGGCGAGCCCCAACGGCAAGGCCAGCCCGGCCCCGATGGCAAAGCCGACCAGCACCCGGTAGAGGCTGGCGGCGGCGTCGCCCACCATTTCACCCGACAACAGCCAGGACAGGAACCCGTCCCGGGTGGGATCGAAGGGCTGATCGGGGGTCAGATAGGCCCACCAGCGAACCGCCACCGCAAGCGGCGCCGGCAACACCTCGGGATTGAAGACCCCCCCGGCGGCCAACCCCTGCCACAGCGCCAGCACCAGGACCGGAATCACCGCCCCGCGCACCAGTCCGCCCCTCACCGGACACCCAGTTCGACCTTGGCCCGCTCCAGCAGGTCGAGCCTGACCCAGTCGGTCGCCCGGGGCGGCCGGTCCATCCGTCCGACCCGGTACTGAACCATCATATCCGTGGTCACCTGAACATGCTCCACCGGCAGATCGTAGGTGAACGCGGCATTGCCCATGGCATCCTCGTAGTCCCGGGCCGAAATCTGGTTCTTGAACATGGTCTCCCGAACATAACGTTCGGCCAGCGCGGGATCGGCGATGAAGGTTCGGGTCGCTTCCACGAAACAGCGCATGAACCGCGCCGCCACCTCGGGCTGCCCGCGATAAAAGGTCTCGGCCATCACCAGCGCCCGGATCGGCCTGCCCATCGGCGTGTCGTAGGGCTTCATCAACTCGGTACCGTAGCCGCGGTTGATCGCCTGCGACGACTGGGGCTCTGACTGGGACATGGCGTCGATTTCCCGGGCCATCAGCGCCTGATTGAGATCGGCGAACGCCAGATAAACCAGTTGCACGTCCTTGCCCGGATGATCCGACCACGTAAGACCGGCCCGGCCGAGTTCGGCCAGCAACAGCAGTTCCTGAGCCCCGCCGCGGGCGACGCCGACCCGCCGGCCCTTGAGGTCGGCGACGGTCTTAAGGGTCAGATCGCTGCGCCCGACGATGCGGGCCCCCCCCGCGGCAAAGCCGGCGACGGCGTAAATCGGCGCGCCGCCGGCCCGGCCGGCGATGGCGGCATCCAACGCGCTGGCGGCCACATCGATCTCTCCGGCGACGATTGCCGGCATGATGTCCAGACCCTTGGCGAACACCCGCTCTTCGACCCGCAGGCCGCAGTGGCCGCCGATCTCCTTCATGTACGATACCGCCCCGTAATGGGCGAATTTGAGATTGCCCAACCGGACCACATCTTCCGCCCGGGCGCCCGGCACTCCCACCGAGAGCCAGCCCATCGTCGCGGCAACCACCATCGCAAGCCAACGCATTCCGGCCCTCCTCCCGCTTCCGTGACCCGGCCTTGCCGTCCCCCAATGAGACTGCGGAATGGGTTCGCCGGGGATTATTAAAAGTAGCTTAAGGTGCCCCGCCGCCCAGTCTCGACACGGGGCCATCGGCCGGGCGATCGATGGGCGGCGGCGCTCGCGTCCCGGCAGCATCCCATTGGTTAGAAATTGAATTACCGGCAATTCAATCAACCGGAGACCACACTCCGCCGCGAGAACTTCAGCCGCGGAACCGATGACCAGGTCCAGGACGTCTTTGGCGAAAACCGTGCCCGCCACAATGGTTGATCTCCCCGGCCGTTCTCGCGTACACCCTATACCGTAAGTCCGAGGCCGGGACAAAGGCACCAAACAACGCACGCCGCGTGGCAGTTCCAGGAACGGCGCCGGCAGCGTCAAACAGTGATCCGATCAAAGGGCCCGGCCCCCACACCCGCAGCGTAACAATCCTGGACGCGCCTGAATGTCTTCGGTTTCAAGACCACCCCGACCTGTGGTCGGTCCAGGGCAGACCCCAGGTCAGGCGGCCGGAGGACGGCCCCCGGGGCCGGCCCCGGTCGGGTTGGGGGTCGGCGGACGCCGCTTTTCAAGCCTGGGAGACAAACGGGGTTGGATAATACGGACCAAAACACCTATGTTAGCTTTGATGGGACCGGACCAAAAGGCCGCAGGCACACCCAAGACCGCAGTAAAATGTTGAAAAATAAGGCGAAAGAGCCAGTTGGCGGCCGGCACCGCAGGTTTGCACCGCACCATCATCCAGACCTAGCAGCATAGTTACAATGTCGTGAAGGAAAAGACTCGATGCTTAACTTACTAAGTTCGAAGAAAGCGATGCTCCAGGTTGACCGTGCTGGACAGGTTGCAGCGATAAACCGTTCCTTAGCGGTGATTGAATTCCAGCTTGATGGAACCATTATCACCGCCAACGAAAATTTCCTGAGCGTCTTAGGCTACACCCTTGACGAAGTCAAGGGCAAGCAACACGGCATGTTCGTCGAACCATCCGCGAGAAACAGCCTCGAATACCAGCAATTCTGGGACAGCCTTCGGCGCGGCGAATTTCAGAGAGCAGAATACAAACGAATCGGCAAGGCTGGTAAAGAAGTCTGGATACAAGCTTCTTATAATCCAATACTTGACGCCAAAGGCAAACCATTCAAAGTTGTCAAATACGCCATTGACGTGACCGAACAGAAATTGCGGAATGCCGATTATGCCGCGCAGATCGAGGCGATTGGCAAGTCCCAGGCGGTCATCGCCTTTAACATGGACGGCACCATCCTCGCGGCGAACCCAAATTTTCTCAACGCATTGGGCTATACTCTGGACGAGGTGAAAGGAAAGCACCATAGCATATTCGTTGACCCGGCTTACCGCGGCAGTGCGGAATACCGTGAGTTCTGGGCCGCGCTCAATCGCGGGGAATATCAGGCGGCTGAATTCAAGCGGATTGGCAAGGGCGGGAAAGAAGTATTTATCCAGGCTTCCTACAACCCGATTCGCGACCTCAACGGCAAGCCGTTCAAAGTGGTCAAATACGCCACCGATATCACTGAAATGGTGACGGGCCGGATGGAGAACGAACGGGGCATGGTGGAATGCGTCGACGTGCTGAACGGGCTTGCGGCGGGCGATCTGACCAAGCAGATGACCCTCACCTATAACGGTCCCTTCGCTCAGATCAAGACCGCCTTGAACAATACCGTCACCAAACTGTCCGAACTGGTCAACACGATCTCCAGTGCCGCGAATTCAATCAACAGCGCCGCGGCCGAAATTGCTCAAGGCAACCTTGACCTGTCAGAGCGGACCGAACAGCAGGCGTCCAGCCTTGAAGAGTCGGCGGCCTCGATGGAGGAACTTGGGGCGACGGTCCGTACCAGTTCCGAAAATGCCCAACGTGCCGATAAAATGGCCGGCGAAGCGCGAGGCGCCGCCGAACATGGCGGTGTGGTTGCCGGATCGGCCATCGACGCGATGAACCGGATTGCCGATGCGTCACGCAAGATCACGGAAATCATCGGCGTTATTGATGAGATCGCTTTCCAGACCAACCTGCTGGCGCTGAACGCCGCGGTCGAAGCGGCGCGCGCCGGTGACGCCGGCAAGGGCTTTGCGGTGGTGGCGCAGGAGGTACGGGTGCTGGCGCAACGATCGGCCCAAGCCTCCAAGGAAATCAAGACCTTGATTCTCAACAGCGACAATCAGGTCCAAAGTGGTGTCGAACTGGTCAGGAAGGCCGGAGAGTCCCTGAACGGCATCGCCCACGGGGTTCAGCAGGTCGCGGCCTTGATCAATGAGATCGCGTCAGCCGGCAGTGAACAAACCCGCGCTCTTGACGAAATCAATTCCGCGGTCGCCGCCATGGACGAAATGACCCAAAAGAACGCGGCGCTGGTCGAAGAAGGTACCGCCGCAGCGCAGTCAATGGCGACACAGGCGGCGGAACTGGAACAACAAATGGCCTATTTCAAACTGTCGGCCAAAGGCGGGCAACGGGAACCGGCGGTCCACAGACCCGCACATCGGGCGGCCACCCCGCCGGCTCCGGTCCGTGGTGCGGGCACCCGACCCGCCGCGAAAAAGACCGCGCCGGTTGCGCGCAAGCCCGCGTCAAGCGCCCGGCCCGCCACTTCCCATGCCCTCCGCCATGCCGAAAACGCTCATAACGAAGCGGAATGGAAGGAGTTTTAGGCTTCCGGCGATCGGGAGCCGGGGTCTCCGGCAACCGTCGCCAGGGTTTGCGGTCCCGTGCCGGTCGGGTTGTCGGAACGCCGGGTGGGCCGGGAGCCTCCCCGACGCCCGGCATTCCGGTCGGATCGGGTGTTGATGTCGGGTGCCAGGTTGACCCGATCCGGGGAAGGTCGTACCCTTCGGGCCATCGAATCCACCGGGAGACGCCATCGTGAGGCTTGCATCTGTCGTCGTCGCCGCCATCCTGGCCATCGTCGCCGGATCTGCCCTTGCCGCTTCGGCCGACACCCCGCCCAACCCCTCATGCGCGATCAAGGGCAACATCACCGACAAGGGGGAGCGCATCTATCACCTGCCCGGAGACCCCTGGTACGCCAGGACCAAAGTCGATGTCTCAAAGGGCGAGAAATGGCTTTGCTCGGAAAAAGAAGCCTTGGCGGCTGGCTGGCGGTCACCAAAAAGATAACCGTCGCCGGGCATGGAAATAGCCGTCGGGCAGGATCGGTGTTAGGGTGACATGGACTTCCGGCTCACCTCTGCACCATTGTCCGCACGATGAACTCCGATCTTGAACCACAACGCCCGGTCCTGACCCTGTCCCGCAAGATTCGCCGGATCAACTGGGGCTTGGTGTTATTGATCTGTGCGATCACCGCCATTGGCATCGCCCTGTTGTACTCGGCGGCGGGAGGCAGTTGGGAGCCCTGGGCGATCCGTCAACTGATTCGCTTCATTCCCGGCTTCATCCTGATGCTGATCTTCGCGGTGATCGATGTCCGCATCTGGCTGCGCTTTGCCTATGCCATCTATGGGGCCATGCTGTGCCTGCTGGTGGCGGTGGAGGCCATGGGCCAGATCGGCATGGGCGCTCAACGCTGGATCGACCTGGGTTTCTTCGTGCTCCAGCCCTCGGAACTGATGAAGCTTGCCCTGGTGCTGGCGCTGGCCCGCTACTTCCATGGCCTTACCCTCGACCAGATCGGCCGGCCGCTGGTCCTGATTCCGCCCATCGGCCTGGTCTGCCTGCCGGTCGGGCTGGTGCTGCTCCAGCCCAACCTCGGCACGGCATTGCTGCTGATGTTCACCGCCACCGCCATCTTCTTCGCCGCGGGTGTGAGACTCTGGAAATTTGCTCTGGCCATCGGCTGCGGGCTTGCCGCAATCCCCATCGGCTGGGAGTTTCTCCACGATTATCAGAAGCAGCGGGTGTTCAATTTCCTCAACCCGGAGCGTGATCCGCTCCGCACCGGGTACAACATCATCCAGTCAAAAATCGCGCTCGGCTCGGGTGGACTGTTCGGCAAAGGGTTCATGCTTGGATCCCAAAGCCAGCTTCAATTTCTGCCGGAAAAGCACACCGATTTCATTTTCGTGGTGCTGGCCGAGGAATTTGGCATGGTCGGGGCCATGTTCATGTTGCTGCTTTATCTGTTGATTCTTGTTTACGGCGTTGTCATTACCTTGAGTTGCCGCAACCAGTTTGGGAGGCTGGTTGGAATCGGCCTCACCACGACTTTCTTTCTTTATGTCTGCGTCAATGTGTCAATGGTTACCGGCTTGATCCCGGTGGTCGGGATCCCGCTGCCGCTGGTCTCCTATGGCGGCACCGCGATGCTGACTCTGCTGATGGGCTGCGGCCTGTTACTCAGCGTTTCGGTGCATCGTGAAATTCGTATTCCACGCAGCGGGCTGGCTGAACTGTAGGCGCAAGCCCCACTTGGCGGGCACACCCGACGTTAAACTTTGTGCAGACTTGACTTGATGGGGGCGGTATTGTTTCGTTAGCTGACGACGATACCCCGCCGAACCGGTGCCCGGACTTCCCCGACGCACTTGCCGCCAAGCCTGCCAGGGACAAGAAAAAAATGACTATCGCCGCAGACCTCAAGGCCCGTCTCGCCTTCGTCGAACTCGACCGCGTCCCGCCGCGGCTCTTCTGCGACGCCTGGGCCTTGATCGATGGGGCACTGCCCTCGATTCTCGACGAGTTCTACACGGCGGTCCCCGGTGTTCCAGCCTTGCGACCACTGCTGGAGGGTCAGGACCTCAACCGGCTCAAGGCGGCGCAGCGGACGCACTGGCAGTCCCTGTTCTCGGGCCGCTTTGATGACGAATACCTGGAGCGGGCGGCCCGGATCGGCAATGCGCACCACCGGATCGGCCTGCCGCCGCACTGGTACTTCGCGGCCTACAGTTTCCTTCTGCGCCGCCTCGCTGTCGTCGTTGCGGAGAAGGAACGGCGCAACCCGGCCCGGGTCGCGCAACTTTATGGCCTGATTTGCAGTACCGTCTTTGTCGACCTGGACATCTCTTTCGAGGCCTACTCCAAAGCGGTGTTCGTGCGCGCCAACGGCATGATTTGCGAACTGGCCGATAATTTCGAGCAGACCGTGCTGGGTGCCATCGGAACCGTCACCGACGTTTCGGGCCGGGTCAGCCAGGCCACCGACGGGATCAATGCCACCATCGAGCGCAACGACGCCAAGGCCGGAGTCGCCGCCCGCTCCGCCGCCGGGGCCAGCCAGACCGTCGCCACGGTGGCCGCCGCCACCGAGGAGTTGACGGCCTCCATCGCCAGCGTGATCGGACAGGTGGGCGAGTCGTCGCAGATCATGACCCGCGCACGCGACGCGGCGGAAAAGTCCCAGGTGACCATCGGCAATCTGGCCGAATCCACCCAGAAAATCGGCAACGTCCTGCGGCTGATCGAAGCCATCGCCCGGCAAACCAATCTGCTCGCGCTTAATGCAACCATCGAGGCGGCACGGGCCGGCGACGCCGGTCGCGGTTTCGCCATCGTCGCCCACGAAGTCAAGACTCTGGCCAAACAGACCGCAGACGCCACCGAAGAAATCTCGAAACAGATCTCCCAGGTCCAGCAGGACACCCAGAGCGCCGTCACCGAAATCAGCCAGATCGGCGAAGTCATTACCCATCTGCACAGCATTTCCGGGGCGATCTCCGACTCCATGAACCAGCAGGGCAAGGCAACCGCCGAAATCGCCCACAACATCCATCAGGCGTCAAACGCCAGCACCGACATCACCCGCCAGCTCGGCGATCTGGCCCAAGGCAGCGCCGAAGCCAAGAGCGCACTGGTCAGCATCTCGACCATCACCTCCGAACTTCGCAACGCCTCGTCCGATCTCCAACAGGCCCTCGACCGGTTCATCCGGCATCTGCAAACATTGAAACAGGGATCGTAAGCAGTTGACTCTGGGGGGCGCCGCTCCCCCGGACCCCTTTGCCAAGGGCCGGCGGCCAAAGGTTGGGTCGAGGGCAACGCCTTGGTCGCCGAAGCCATTTTGTAGGGGCTTTGCCCCTACGACCCCACCAAAGGCCAGCGGCCTTTGGAAACCGTTAACCCGGCAACTTTGCTGACGCGGCCCACTACCTGCGGCGACCCGAGCGGCCGGTTGGCTTGGCGGCCGCGACGGCTTTGGGCGCCATGCCCGGGCGGTCGAGGCCAAGGTCCATCGCCTCCAGACGGCGCAGCTCGTCGCGCAGCCGCGCCGCCTCCTCGAACTCCAGGTCCGCCGCGGCGGCACGCATGCGTTTTTCCAGATCGGCCATCACCGCCTTTAGATTGCTGCCGGCCAGATGGAGGGCGCCGGTGACACCGGTACCCACCGTAACATGATCGCCGCGTTCATAGACACTGGACATAATATCGGAAATCGACTTGCGGACCCCTTCCGGGGTGATACCGTGAGCGGCGTTATACGCCCGCTGCTTCTCCCGACGCCGGTTGGTTTCGGCGATGGCGTAAGCCATGCTGTCGGTAATCTTGTCACCATAGAGAATCGCCCGTCCCTCAAGATTGCGGGCGGCGCGGCCGATGGTCTGAATCAACGACGTCTTGGAGCGCAGATAGCCTTCCTTGTCCGCATCCAAAATCGCCACCAACGCGCATTCAGGGATATCCAACCCCTCGCGGAGCAGGTTAATCCCGATCAGCACGTCGAAGACTCCGAGTCGCAGGTCGCGAATGATCTCGATCCGCTCCAGAGTCTCCACGTCGGAGTGAATATAGCGAACCCGAATCCCGTTCTCATGGAGATACTCGGTCAGCGCCTCGGCCATTTTCTTGGTCAGCGTGGTGACCAAAACCCGCAAACCACGCGCCGCCAGGTCCCGGCACTCGGCCAACAGATCGTCCACCTGATGCTCGGTCGGGCGCACGATCACCAGCGGGTCGATCAACCCGGTTGGCCGCACCACCTGCTCGACGAAAACCCCGACGGTCCGCTGCAACTCCCACGGGCCTGGTGTCGCCGATACGAAGACCGTCTGCGGTCGCATGACGTCCCACTCCTCGAACTTGAGCGGGCGGTTGTCCATGGCGGAGGG
>PLTC01000256.1:10253-10974 GCA_003165295.1 Rhodospirillales bacterium
CCAGCATTTCCAGGTCAAAGCGGGTACGCTGATCCAATCGCTGGGCCTCGAGCAGCCGGCCCTGGGCCTCCAGTTCGCCCAACCGCTGTTCCAATTCCCGTTTGATCTGGCCGATGGCCTGATGCAGAGTCGGCTTGGGCGTCACATAATGGCTGTTCGGGTAGACCCGTACCCCGGACAACGCCACCAGCTTTTCCCCGGTCAGCGGGTCGATTTCGTGAATCGCTTCCAGTTCGTCGCCGAACAACGATAACCGCCACGCCCGGTCCTCCATATGGGCCGGAAACAATTCGACGGTATCGCCCCGGACCCGGAAGGCGCCGCGGCCGAACGCCAGATCGTTGCGCCGATACTGAAGTTCGGTCAACCGGCGCAGCAACTCGTTGCGGTCGAGCGGCCGGCCAACCTCGAGCGCCAGGGTCATTTCGCTGTACATCTCGGGCGAGCCGATACCATAGATGCAGGACNNGGGTGGCGGCGTGGCGCATGCGGTCAATCTGCTCGTTAATGTCGGCCTCTTTCTCGATATAGGTGTCGGTTCGCGGTACATATGCCTCTGGTTGATAGTAATCATAGTATGATACGAAATATTCGACGGCATTGTCGGGAAAAAATGACTTCATCTCGCCATAAAGTTGGGCCGCCAACGTCTTGTTGGGGGCCAGCACCACGCTGGGCCGCTGCAATCGCTGGATAACGTGGGCCATGGTGAAGGTCTTGC
>PLTC01000295.1 GCA_003165295.1 Rhodospirillales bacterium
CCGCTACGCCGAAGCCGAGCCGCTCTACCGGCGCTCTCTCGCGATGTCGGAACGGCTGCTGGGAACCGACAGTCCCCGGCTGGCCACGGCCCTGGACAATCTGGCATTGCTGTATTGGGCTCAACACCGCTATCAGGAAGCCGAGCCGCTGTTGCGACGTCTGCTCGCGATTCAAGAAAAGTCGCTGGGTCCGGACCATCCCGATGTTGCCGAAAGCCTCAATCACCTGGCTCAGGTTTATCGGAGTCAAGGCCGCTACGCCGAGGCCGAGCCCTTGTTGAAACGCGCTCTCGCGATCCAGCAAAAGGCGCCGGATTCGACTCGTCCCTGACCGCCGGCGTCCAGGGCGCGGCGTTGGGCGTCCGGTGCCGGGCTCATGGGGGCCGCTGCACGGGGGCAAGGTCAAATTCCAGCCTCAGAGTCCGAGTTCCGCGAACACGGAACGTCCCTGACCAATCCGACTGGTGGCAACGGCAGAATCGCCCGCATGACCCAGAATTTTGGTGTCGAAAAATTGATGGATCCCTCGCCTCAGATCATCCACGCGGTCGAAATTGATATAAGTAACATCACACAAATCATCCAACTCCCTGATCAGCGTGGTCTTGATCGGGGCACCCTTCCAGACCAAAAACAGCATGGGTGTGCGCCGCCCTTCGAAGATATGATAACAAATTTCAAAGGCACTGCTTTCGCTCATCCCCACCCTGATGTTTATGAAGGCATCCGCTTGATCCAGAAGTCGGAGCCGGTGGTCGCGAAAATTTTTCGGAGTGAAGGGAATCGAAGTCAGAGTCTCAAATGATTTCTTGAATGTTTCCGAACTTTCGGCCTTGTCGCCGGTCAGATAGTTGAAGGCGTAGTGTACCCCGTTGGCGCTGTCGACGATGTGCAGGATGTCGTCGATCAACCGCTGCTGTTCCCGGTCGGACTCGGTAAAGGGTTGTCGGATGAACAGGTTGATCAGTGGGGCATCGGCTTGCCGCTCGCGCCGCTGTACGCGCCGTTCCGGCAATTTGGTGGCGGCGGCGGCCAGATCGGCTTCGCTGGGCACCAGACGGCCGACACGTTCGCGTTTGAATCGCATGTCCGGCGATATCGACTGGTGCAGCCTTTGCAAAGCATAGGATTCATAGCTGTCCCTATGCCTCATGGCTTCCACCGAGGCTTCTGCGGCGGCAATCGTGGTGCACACCACCGCGCCAGCCCGAAGCGCCGCGACGCGGAGCGGACGCGAGGTGACCACGGCGCTCCGCTTTTCATCGACGGTCAGGATGACCAGCCCGACCTCACGTCGGGCCAGCAGATCGAGAATGTCGTCATCCTCCAGGGTGGTCGCGGCGATCCCGGCGGCATTGATCACCACCGCCGTTACCAGACTGGCATAAATGGTGAAACCAAGCTCTTCGAGCTGGCGCGCGAACGCGACGGTGCGCGCCTGATCGCGCCGCCGGGTGCGCATGTAAACGCGCCCCCCGGCCGGGAGGCGGACGCCGGCGCCCAACTGGGCCTTGTAATAGGCCTCGCCGAAGGTGCGGCCGATGCCCATCACCTCACCGGTGGACTTCATTTCCGGCCCCAGAATCGTATCGACGCCCGGGAATTTCACGAACGGGAACACCACCTCCTTGACGCTGAAATACGGCGGCACCGCCTCGTAACGGATGCCCTGGCCGTCGAGGGATTGTCCGACCATGCAGCGGGCGGCGATTTTTGCCAGGGGCAGCCCGGTTGCTTTCGACACGAACGGAACGGTGCGCGAAGCCCGCGGATTGACTTCAAGCACATAGACCACATCGCGCATGCGGCCATCGACCTTATGCTGCTGAATCGCGAACTGGGCGTTGATCAGGCCGACCACGTCCAGGCTCCTGGCCATCAGCGCGGTCTGGCGCTTGAGTTCGTTGATCGTCTCCTCGGACAGGGAATAGGGCGGCAGCGAACAGGCCGAATCGCCGGAATGCACGCCGGCCGGTTCGATTTGCTCCATGACGCCGCCGACCACCGTCCGGTTGCCGTCACACAGACAATCGACATCGACCTCGATCGCATCCTCCAGGAAACGATCCAGCAGCACCGGCGCATCATGGGAGACCTTGACTGCTTCGCGGATGTAACGCTCCAGGTCGGCGGGCTCGTGGACGATCTCCATCGCCCGGCCGCCCAGCACGTAAGACGGGCGTACCATCAGGGGATAGCCGATTTCCTGGGCCAGCAACAACGCCTCGGGCGCCGAACGCGCGGTGCGGTTGTTGGGCTGGCGCAGACCCAGGGTCTGTAACATATGCTGAAAGCGTTCACGATCCTCGGCGGCGTCGATCTTGTCGGGCGGGGTGCCAATGATCGGCACCCCGTTTGCCTCCAGGGCCAGCGCCAGCCGGAGCGGGGTCTGGCCGCCAAACTGCACGATGACGCCATCCGGTTGTTCGAGATGCGCAATCTCCAGCACATCTTCCAGCGTCAGCGGCTCAAAATACAGCTTATCCGACGTATCGTAATCCGTGCTCACCGTCTCCGGATTCGAGTTGACCATGATCGTCTCGTACCCATCCTCGCGCAGCGCAAACGCCGCGTGAACGCAGCAATAGTCAAACTCAATCCCCTGCCCAATCCGGTTCGGCCCGCCCCCCAGGATGATGATATTGCGCTTCTCCGAGGCCCGGAATTCGTCCTCCTGCTCGTAAGTCAGGTAATAATACGGCGTAAACGCCGCAAACTCCGCCGCGCAGGTATCCACCAGTTTGACCACCGGCACCACCCCCAGCGCCTTCCGGTGCGCCCGCACCGCCGCGTCCTCCGACTGGGTCAGCACCGCGATCTGCCGGTCCGAGAATCCCGCCTGCTTCAGCGTCCACAAATCCTCCCGCGTCAGGTCCGTCATCGGCGCCGGCCGCCGCGCCGCCAGCTCATCCTGCATCGCCACGATCTCCGAGATATGCGCCAGGAACCACGGGTCAATCTCGGTAACCTCGTACAGCTCGTCCACCGACATCCCCGCCCGCAGCGCGCTGCGCAGTTGGAACAGCCGGTCGGGATGTGGAATCTTCAGCAGCCGGGCCAGCTCCTCCCGCGGCATGGTATCGTAATGCGCCCCCTTCCCATCCGCCCCCAGCCCAAACCGCGCAATCTCCAGCGACCGCAGCCCCTTCTGCAGCGACTCCTTAAAGGTCCGCCCAATCGCCATGACCTCGCCCACCGACT
>PLTC01000194.1 GCA_003165295.1 Rhodospirillales bacterium
TCGCCGATGACGTTCAGGATGCGCCCCAGCGTCTCCGGTCCGACCGGCACCGTGATCGGAGCCCCGGTATCGGTAACCTCCGCACCGCGCACCAGGCCATCGGTGGAGTCCATCGCAACCGTGCGCACCACACCCTCGCCGATGTGCTGCGCCACTTCCAGGACCAGCGACTTGCCCTGATTCTCGACCGTCAGGGCGTTAAGAATGGAGGGCAGGTCCGATGCGAATTGAACGTCGACCACCGCGCCCAAAACCTGCGTGATTCGACCGGTGGCAGCGGCCGCCTTGGTTTTCTGTGCCATGGAGTAAAGCTCCCTCGGAACCCGAACGGTCCAGTTGATTCTGCTGCCGATCTCAGAGCGCTTCGGCGCCCGAAATGATCTCGATCAGCTCCTTGGTGATGTAGGCCTGGCGGGTTCGGTTATAGTTAAGCGTGAGTTTGTTAATCATGTCGCCGGCATTGCGGGTGGCGTTGTCCATCGCGGTCATCCGCGCCCCTTGTTCGCTCGCGGCACTTTCAAGCAACGCCCGGAAGATCTGGAACGCCAGATTCCGAGGCAGCAATGCCTCAAGAATCTTCTGTTCCTCCGGCTCGAACTCGATCGACGCCTTGGTCCCGGCGGACCCGATGGTGTTGTCGTCCTTCGGTGCCGCCGGAGCCAACGGCACCAGCTGCTGAACGGTCACAATCTGCGCGATAACCGACTTGAATTTGTTGTAGACCACATGGGCAACATCGAATTCGCCGGCGTTGAACAGCTCGAGAATTTTGTTCGCGATGACATTGCCGTGGGTGAAGGACAGCCTCGGCCGGCCGATGTCCTCAAAGTGATGGACAATCAGCCCGGCATAATCCCGGCGCAACTGGTCCCGGCCCTTGCGGCCGATGCAGATCAGCTTGGTGGTCTTGCCTTCGGCACGGTTGCGCTGGATGACCCGGCGCACCTCGCGCACAACCACCGAATTGAAGCCGCCGCACAATCCCCGATCGGAGGACACCACCACCAGCAACTGGACCCGATCGGATCCGGTGCCGGTGATCAGCTTTGGCATGGTTTCCGGTGCCGGACCCTTGGTCAGGATGTCCGAGGCCAGCGACTCCAGCATCCGGTCGAGACGCTCGGCATAGGGCCGGCTGGCTTCGGCCTGCTCTTGAGCACGCCGAAGCTTGGAGGCCGCCACCATCTTCATGGCGGACGTGATCTTCTGCGTCGACTTGACGGAGGCGATCCGGTTCTTGAGGTCTTTAAGGCTTGGCATGCAAGACCTTCATCTCACAGGTTGCGGCGCACCGTATCCACTCTCGCCCCAACGGGCGCCTCACACGAAGACCTTGGTGAAGGCCAGGAGGAACTCCTTGAGCCGTCCTTCGGTGGCGGCGGACAGCGCCTTCTCGGTCCGAATGGTCGTCAGCAGTTCCGGAGCCTTCAACCGGATCTCTTCCAGCAGCTTCTTTTCGAAGCGGTTCACGTCATCGACCTTGATGCTGTCCAGGAAGCCCCGGACGCCGGAGAAGATCGCCACCACCTGCTCCTCAACCGGCAGGGGCTTGAACTGACCCTGCTTCAGCAGTTCGGTCAGGCGGGCACCGCGGGCCAGCAGACGCTGGGTCGCCGGGTCCAGGTCGGAGGCGAACTGGGCGAACGCCGCCATTTCGCGGTATTGGGCCAGTTCCAGCTTGATCGAGCCCGCGACCTGCTTCATCGCCTTGATCTGGGCCGCCGAGCCGACGCGGCTGACCGACAGCCCGACGTTGATGGCGGGCCGGATGCCCCGATAGAATAAACCGGTTTCGAGGAAAATCTGACCGTCGGTGATGGAGATCACGTTGGTCGGAATGTAGGCCGACACGTCGCCGGCCTGGGTCTCGATCACCGGCAGAGCGGTCAGCGAACCGGCGCCCTCGGCGTCGTTCATCTTGGCCGCGCGCTCCAGGAGACGTGAGTGCAGATAGAACACGTCGCCGGGATAGGCTTCGCGACCGGGCGGACGGCGCAGCAACAGGGACATCTGGCGATAGGCAACCGCCTGCTTGGACAGATCGTCATAGACGATCACCGCATGCATGCCGTTATCGCGGAAGAACTCGCCCATGGCACAGCCGGCATAGGGGGCCAGGAACTGCAACGGCGCCGGCTCGGAAGCGGTAGCGGCCACCACGATGCTGTATTTGAGACAGCCGGCGTCTTCCAGGGTCTTGACGATCTGGGCCACCGTCGACCGCTTCTGGCCGACCGCAACATAGATGCAATAGAGCTTCTTGCTCTCGTCGTCGCCTTCGTTAATCGTCTTTTGGTTGATGAAGGTATCGATGGCCACCGCGGTCTTGCCGGTCTGACGGTCGCCGATGATCAACTCGCGCTGACCGCGCCCGACCGGCACCAGCGCGTCAATGGCCTTCAGCCCGGTCTGCATCGGCTCGTGCACCGACTGCCGGGGAATGATGCCCGGCGCCTTCACGTCGACCCGCTTGCGGGTGACGTCCGAAAGCGGACCCTTGCCGTCGATGGGGTTGCCGAGCGCATCGACCACCCGGCCCAGCAGTCCGCGGCCGACCGGCACCTCGACGATGGCGCCGGTACGCTTCACCGAGTCGCCCTCCCGGATGCCGCGGTCTTCGCCGAAGATCACGACGCCGACATTGTCGGTCTCGAGATTGAGCGCCATGCCCTTGATGCCGCCCGGGAACTCGACCATCTCGCCCGCCTGGACCTTGTCCAGGCCGTAGACGCGGGCGACGCCGTCACCGACCGACAGCACCTGCCCGACCTCGGCGACGTCGGCCTCGGTCCCGAAATTCGCGATCTGTTGCTTGAGGATCGCGGAGACTTCCGCGGCGCTGATATCCATTACAGTAGTCCCCCCGGAGATTTCATAGCCAGTTGCAATTTATCGATTTTGGTTCTCAGCGAATTGTCGATCATCCGCGACCCCACCTGAACCACCATGCCGCCCAACAGCGCGGGATCGATATCCACATGGATGGCGACCTTGGCCCCAAGCGCGTCCCGGATGGTCGCGGTCATGGCGGCGGTCTGCGGGTCGGTCAGCGGCTGCGCGACCCGGACCGCGGCGTTGACCTCGCCCCGTCTGCGGGCGACATCGGCCAGAAAGGCATCGATCATCTCGCCCAACGCCGACAACCGCCGCTTTTGGCCGACCAGCCGGACGAACCGCCGGGTCAGCTCGCCGGCCTCGGTCCGCTCCAACAGAGTGGTCAGAACCTGACTCTGTTGCTCCCGGGTCAACACCGGGCTGCGGATAAAGCGGCGCAACTCTGGAGATTGGGCAAGGACTTCTTTCAGTCGGGTCAGATCACTTTCCGTCTGATCCAGATTCTTGCCCTCGGTCGCGAGATCGAACAATGCGGTCGCATATCGTGCCGCGAGTCCGAATGCTGCTGTTCCGTCGGATGCCACGTGGTTCCTCGACTGAGTCCTTGGACGTTGGTCATTATTCTTGGGGCGAACCGCAGCCCAGCCCCCGCCAAGGGGTGTGCTCCCGTTGTTTGCCGAAAGGTCAGATAACACACAGACCGAAGGTACGCAACCCAGTCCAGACCACACCGCAGCCGCTTTCAGGCATTTCCCGCGGGATCAATGGATTGACCTGATCGAGGGCCGGGTCCGGCGACGCCGGACCCGGCCCTCGGGTGCCCGGCTTTTGCGCATCTCCCGTGAACCGGCGGTTCCGGGCGCCAAACCGGACCGTAACCGGGTCGCACCCCGATCGAAACGCCGGCCGGTGGCGTCGACTCGGTTCCGCTCCGAACCTCGACGCCCCGGCCAAAAACCGCGGCGCCGGGAACCGGAGCGGGCGCGGCGCGCCGGACTCCGGGGTGTGACGGGCAATCGGCCCTGCCAGAGAATACCCTTTGGAAACGCTCGGCTTTGTCCTTCAAAAGCGGGCGCGAAGGGCGTTCTCCGTCAGCCTCTCAGGCCACCAGTCCGGCCAGCGAGGCCTGGGGACGGGCGCCGACATGGCTGATAATTTCCGCCGCGGCAAGGGCGCCGAGACGGGCGCACTCCGGGAGCGGCCGCCCCTGGGTGTAGCCGTAAAGAAAGCCCGCCGCGAACAGGTCGCCGGCACCGGTGGTATCGACCACCGCGGCCACCGGCAGCGCCGGAACCGCATGAACGCCGTCGGCGGCCACCACCACCGCCCCCCCGGCACCGCGGGTCAGCACCGCCAGGGTCCTGCCGGTCGCCAGGGTCCGAACCGCGTCATCGAAGCTCGGCGTCCCGAACAGGGCCAGGATTTCCTGTTCATTGGCGAACAGGATATCGACCGGACCGGCCACCAGGTCCAGAAACTCGTCGCGGTGGCGGTGGACGCAAAAGGCGTCCGAAAGGCTGAGCGCGACCTTGCGCCCGGCCCGCCCGGCAATCGCCGCGGCCTTGCGAAAGGCCTCCTTGGCCCGGGGCGGGTCCCACAGATAGCCTTCGAGGTAGGTGACCGCGGCGCCGGTGACGTCCGCTTCGACGATGTCCTCGGGGCCGAGTTCGACGCTGGCGCCCAGAAAGGTGCTCATGCTCCGCTGGGCATCGGGCGTGACCAGAATCAGGCAACGGGCGGTGGGGGCGCCGGTGGTGGTCGGCAGGGTGGCAAAGCGGACCCCCGCCGCGCGGATGTCATGGGCGAACACCTCGCCCAGCAAATCCGCCCGAACCTTGCCGACATAGGCGGCGCGGCCTCCGAAGGAGGCGAGTCCCACCAGGGTATTGGCGGCCGAACCGCCGGACATTTCCAGGGCCGGCCCCATCCGGCCATACAGATATTCGGCCCGTGGCGCGTCGATCAGGGTCATGGCGCCCTTTTCGATCCCGTTGGCCGCGAGGAAGTCGTCGTCGGCGTGGCTTAACACGTCTACGATCGCGTTACCGATGCCGATGACATCGCAATCCGCCCGCGTCATGCTGTCCTTGATCCTTGTTGTTCCCGGCCGGCTGCGAAAAATCCGGCCCCGGAAAGTCGGGGACCGGAAAGTCCGGCAGTGGCGTTCGGGCCGCAGTATAGCTAGAAACCGGCACCACGCCACGGTCGCGGCTGCCGCTCCGGGGCTTGATCGTTTTCCACTGCCGGGGTTCTCCGATGATCGCCGCCCTGTTTCGCGCGCTGCTGCAACTGCCCGATCCGCCGGTGCGGCGGGTGATCTGGACCAGCGTCACCGCCACCATCGCGGCCTTCCTGGTGCTGGCCGCGGCCCTGTCCGGCCTGCTCGCCATCCTGCATGTCACGGGCATCGGGTGGCTCGACCCGGTGGTGGACGTGTTCGGCGCCGTCGCGGTCCTGGCGCTGGCGTTCCTGTTGTTCCCGGCGGTGGTTCCGGGCCTGTCCAGCCTGTTCCTCGACGACGTGGCCGCCGCGGTGGAAAAACGGCACTTTGCCCATCTGGCGCCGCCGCACCCGCAGGCCATCGGCGAGCAGATCAAGGCCGCGCTGAGCTTCCTGGTGGTCAGCCTGGGTCTGAACCTGCTGGTGCTGCCGCTCTATCTGATCCCCGGGATGAATCTGGTGATCTTCCTCGGCCTGAACGGCTATCTGCTGGGACGCATGTATTTCGAACAGGTGGCCGCCCGCCGTCTGGATCTGGCCACCATGGCCATCTTACGGCGACGTCACCGCCTGCGGCTGTGGCTGGCCGGCGTGGTGATCTCCGGGCTGATCGCGGTTCCGGTGCTCAACCTGCTGGCCCCGATCATCGCCACCGCCTTCATGGTCCACATTTTTCATCGGCTGACCGGCGAAGTCCGCTCGCCGGGCCTCGGATGACGGCAGGAACGGTATTCCGGGACTTGCCGTGATGCGGCAAGGCATGGTACCGGCACGCGGGTTTATGAACAGGCGCGCGGACCGGGAACCCCGACCCGCGTCCGCGTCATCCATGCCGGCCCCGGACAAGGAAAGCAATGTCGACCACTGCCAAGCCGCCCACCACGCCCGTCGCCGGCCTCGCCCCGGGCGGAGTGAACAAGCCGGAGCTTCATCGCCGGACCTTCGACGGCCCCAACGGGCCGTCGCGCCGGCCGGGCAGCGGCGACGCAACCACTGCCGAGGCCCGGAAGCTGATCGTCGGCCGCGACATCTCGGTGTCGGGAGAAATCAGCTGCTGCGACGTGCTGCTGATCGAGGGAACGGTGGAGGCGCGACTCCGGGAGGGTCGCTACATCGAGGTCACCGAAACCGGGACCTTCAAGGGCGCGGTCGAGATCGCCGAGGCCGAAATCGCCGGGCGCTTCGAGGGCGAACTGACCGTTCATGGCCGGCTGCGGGTTCGCACCACCGGTCGCGTCGAGGGCGTGATCCGCTATGCCGAACTGGAGGTCGATGCCGGTGGCCTGGTGCTGGGCGATGTTCAGTTGGCGCCGGGCGCCCCGCCGCCGGGCGTCCGGCCGAATCCGCCCGAGGTGTCCCGGCTGGCCAACTTTCCGGCGCTGCCGCCCGCCAGCGCCGCCGACCGGGAGGCCATGGCGGCCGGCACCGGCACGCCCGCGGGACGCTGAGCGCAGCGGGCCGGGCCGTCAGGCCGCGGCGCCCAGGAACTCGAAGCCGGCGGCCTCCACCGCCCGCCGGACCGTCTCGGCGGGCGCCGCTCCGTCCAGGACAACGATCCCGGCCGCGAGATCGACGGTCACCGTGGCCCCCGGGGCCGCCCGTTGGACGGCCTGGGTCAGCGAACGGACGCAGCCCTGACAGGTCATGCCGTTGACCCGGTAGCGATCAGCCATGGTTTTCTCCCTTTCGTGTGGCGGCGGCGGCCGGTTCGGTGGCCGCCGACGGCGTGCGAAGACCGGTGGTGCCGCGGGCACGCACCACCGCGCTGATCGGCGCCAGCACCAGCCCCTTGGCGGCCAGACCGGACAACCAGGGTCCGACCGCGTCCAGCGTCACGTCATGGGGATGGCCGATGGCCACCGCGGTCCCGGTCTGACGCGCCAGCGCCTCCAGGCGCATCAGGGCGGCATGGACCGCGGCCGGCGTCATCTCGTTGTCGAGGAAAACGTTGCGCTGGGTGTGGGGCATGCCGATGGCCGAGGCCAGCCCTGACCCCACCGTGGCCGGAATCGTCACGGAATCCAGAAACAGCAGACCGCGCCGGTGCAACTCGGCCAGCACCGGGGCCAACGCCGCACGGTCGCCGGTAAAGCGGCTGCCCATGTGGTTGTTGAGGCCGACATAGCCCTCGAACGCCGCCAGCCCATGATCCAGGCGCCGCAGGTTCTCTTCCACCGACAGGCCGGTCAGCAACACTCCGGGGCCGGGATCCAGCCCGGAAGCCAGCGGCTCCATCGGCATATGGACCATCAACTCGTGGCCGGCGGCATGGGCCGCCCGGGTCTGGCGCGGCAGATCACCGGCATAGGGCAGAAACGACAGGGTCAGCGGACCGGGAAAGGCAATCACCCGCTCGGTGCGCCGCCGGTCCATACCCAGGTCGTCGAACACCAGCGCCACCATCGGCAGCGACGCCGGCAGCGCAAACGGCACCGCATTGCGCAACCAGGCCGGAGTCTCGCCCGACGGCTCCGCCTCCGTCCGGGGTGATGGAGAAGAGGAAGGCGATGACGGAGATGGCGCCGGCGGGGAAAGGGACGGTGACGGCGGCAACGTCACCAGTCCCGGCGCGCCGTCGAGGGGATGCTGGGCGCGCGCTCCCGGGGCCAGGGCCAGGGCCGGAGGCAACGCCGCAAGGTCCAGGGACGGCACCTCGGCCGCGGTGAGACCACCGCCCGCACCGGCCCCGGGCTCCTCGCCGCCGGTCGGCGCCGCCGTGACCGGAGCGGGTGCGGGGGCCGGAACCGGGGTCGTGTCCGGCGCCGCATCCGGTACCGACGCCGGATCCGGCGAGGGCGTCGCAACCGGGGCTGGAGGCGGTGAGGGCACCGCCGGCCCCCCGATCCGGGCCGGCGGCAGTGCCGGGGTTGGAGCCGGCGCCGGGGCCGGCGCCTGAATCGGAACCTGAACCACCGGCGGCGCGGACACCGGCTGATAGCCAAAGACCAGACCCAGCGCGATCCCGGCCCCGACCACCAGCAACCCGCCGAGAACCTGACCGGCCACATGCCCGGCCTGCCGTGATCGGGCCGGCCGCGATCCCATCCGCCTCGACAAGGGAATTCCCGACGATGAAGGGGGGAAGGCGAGAGGGCCGGTCATGGCGGGGTCACGCGGTCGGTGGAACGGGGGCCGGCAGGACGGGGGCCGGCGCCAATCCTGAAGGGACCCAGCCCCGAAGCGACAGGGCGTTGCCGACCACGATCAGGCTGCTCGCGCTCATCGCCGCCGCCGCCATCACCGGACCAAAGACGCCAAACGCCGCCAGCGGCAGCGCCACCAGATTGAAACCAAAAGCCCAGACCAGATTTTCGACGATCTTGCGCCGGGTCGCCCGGGCCAGGGCGATCAGCGCCGGCACCAGCAGCGGTTCGCCGCGCATCAGCGTGACCCCGGCCGCCTGGACCGCCACATCCATGCCGCCGCCCATGGCAATCCCCAGATCGGCCCGGGCCAGCGCCGGGGCGTCGTTGATACCGTCTCCGACCATGGCCACCCGACGGCCGGCGGCCTGCCGGCGCTCGATCACGGCGATCTTGTCCTCGGGTCCGACCCCGGCCATAACCTGTTGCGGTGCCAGTCCGAGCCGTGCCGCGGTGGCGGCCGCCGCGGCCGGGGCGTCGCCGGTCAGCATCACCACCTCGATCCCGGCCTGAACCAGCGCCGTCACCGCCGCCGCCGCGCCCGGCCGCAAGCGGTCGGCCACCGCGATCAGCCCGAGCGGTCGCGGCGCTCCCGGACCGTTCTCGCCGATCCAGACCACCGTCCGCCCCGCCCGCTCCCAGGCCGCTGCGGTTCCGGCCAGCGCCGCCGGGTCGATTCCGGACTCGACGATCAGCGCCTGATTACCCATCAGCAACTCCCGCCCCGCCACCTCAGCCGCGACACCGCGCCCGGCGATGGCCCGGAAGCCGACCGGAGCCGGCGCCGTCAGACCGCGCGCCCGCGCCGCCTCGGCCACCGCCCGGGCGATGGGGTGGCTGCTGCCGCGCTGGACGCCGGCGGCCAGCGCCAGCAGGGCATCGCCATCGCCATCCAGCGCCTCGACTCCGGCCCAGTCCGGGCATTCTTCGGTCAGGGTCCCGGTCTTGTCGAACATCACCGTCGCCAGTCCATGGGCGGCCTCCAGCACCCCGGCGTCCCGGATCAGGATGCCGTGGCGGGCGGCGGCCCCCAGCGCCACCGCCACCACCGCGGGCGTGGCCAGCCCCAGCGCGCAGGGACAGGCCACCACCAGCACCGTCACGGCCGGCAGAACCGCCGCCAGCACATCCCCGCTCGCCAGCCCCCAGCCCAGCGCCGTCACCAGCGCCACCCCGGCGACGAAAAACGCGAACCAGCCGCTGACCCGATCGGCCAGCCGCTGAATCCGCGGTTTGGTCGCCTGGGCATGGCCGACCAGGGCAATCATGCGACCGAGGGTGGCCTCGGCCCCGACCGCGGTGGTGCGCACCTTGAGCAGGCCGTCGAGATTATGGGTGCCGCCGATGACCGCGGCTCCCGGACCGCGTTCCCGGGGCATGGACTCGCCGCTGACCATGGCCTCCATCACCGCCGCCCGACCCTCGATCACCACGCCATCCACCGGAATCCGTTCGCCGGGGCGCACCACCACCACCTCGCCCGGGGCGATCCGGCCGACCGGCACCTGCTCCTCCCGGCCATCGTCCGCCAGCCGCCGCGCCGTCTCCGGCCGCAGCGCCAGCAAGGCGTCGACGGCGCGGCCGGTGGCCCGCTGCGCCCGTGCTTCCAACCATTTTCCCGCCATCACCAGGGTAATGACCAGGGCCGCGGCCTCGAACTGGGGATGGCCGCCGGCCAGCACCTGCCAGACGCCGAGGCCATAAGCGGCGCTGGTGCCGAGCGCCACCAGCACGTCCATGTTGGCGCCGCCACCGGCAAGCGCAAACCACGCGCCCCGGTAAAAGCGGGCGCCGGCCCAGAATTGCACCGGAGTCGCCAACGCCCAGAGAAGCCAGCCGGGCAGGCCCAACGGCATCCCCACCAGCATGCCCGCCATCTCCAGCAACAGCGGCAGGCTGAGCGCCGCCGACACCGCCAGCAGCCGGACGGTCCGCACCGCCTCGTCGGCCCCGGCCGCCGCCCCGTCTTCCCCGCCCTCCGGGACCGGCCGGGCACCGAAGCCGGCGCTTTCCACCGCCGCCACCAGCTCGGCCAGGCCGAGCCGGTCTGGATCGAACACCACCTCGGCCTGCTCCCGGGGCAGGCTGACCGAAGCCGAAATCACCCCGGGCCGGCGCGTGAGGATGCGTTCGAGTCGCGCCACGCACGCGGCGCAGGTCATGCCGGTCACGGCAAGACCGGCAACGGCGTGAGCGGTGGAAGCGGTTCTGTCCATCGTGGGATTATAGGCTCCGGGTCCATGGTCCGGGTCAAGACCGACAATTCTGACCGGATCGGAACGGGCGTCTCGAACCCCCAGGCCCGCGGCTGTACCCCCGCTGGGGGCACCCTCCACCCTCCGTCCTCAGCCGGTCCGCGCCCGGGCCGAGGCTGCCGCTGCCGAAACTGAAGAGACCACGGCGCCCGCGACGTCCTTCGACGACCGGCCCGGTCGCGCCCGGCCCTCTTCGTGCCGGCCGGCGGCGGAGCGCCCGCCCTGGTCCCGCCCGCCCTGGTGTTGAGGCGCGATCACCCGCCCCGCCCCGCCCGCGGCGCCGGGGTCAAGCCGGAAAAAGCCGACCAGCACGCCGAGTTCCCCGGCACGTTCCGCCATGGCCTGCGCCACCGCCGAGGTTTCTTCGACCAGCGCGGCGTTTTTCTGGGTGATCTCGTCCAGGTCGATGATCGCGGCGTTGATCTCGTCCAGGGTCGCCGCCTGTTCGCCACTGGCGACGGCGATGGCCTCGATCAGCGACGCCACCTGCTGCACCCCGGAAACGATGCCGGCCAGCGAGTCTCCGGCCCGCCTGACCAGCCTGACCCCGTTTTGCACCTGATCGTCGCTGTTCAGAATCAGGGCCTTGATCTGCTTCGAGGCCTGGGCCGAGCGTTGCGCCAGCGCCCGGACCTCCTGCGCCACCACGGCNNAGCGCCAGCAAATTGGTCTGAAAGGCGATCTCGTCGATGACCCCGATGATGTCGGTGATCCGGCGCGACGCCTCGGCGATCTGGGTAATCGCCTCGACAGCGGTCCCGGCGATGACACTGCCCTGCTCGGCGGCACAGAAGGCGTCGCCGGCCCTGGCGTTGGCGCGCTGGGCGTTGTCGGCGCTGGTGCGCACGGTCGCGCTCAACTCCTCCATGGAGGCCGCGGTCTGTTCCAGGCTGGAGGCCTGACGCTCGGTCCGTTCGGCCAGATCCAGGCTCCCCGACGAGACCTCGGCAGCCGCGGCGGAAATGGCGGTGGTGGCCTCGCTGATCCGGCTGACCACCTCGGCCAGCTCGCTCGCCGTAGTGTTGACGTGGTCCTTCAATCGCTCGAACGCCCCGTGATAGCGGCCGGTCATGCGGCGGGTCAGATTGCCCTCGGCCAGCGCCGAAAGCACATGATCAAGATCGGCGATCACCTTTTCGATGGTCTCGGCCAGCCGGTTGATCCCAAGGGTCATGGTCAGGATGATTCCGTCCCGACCGGCGGTGCTGATCCGCATGGTGAGTTCGCCCGCGGTGAAGGCGTCGGCAAGACGGGCCACTTCTTCGCCGATGGCCTGCTCCGCGGTCTCCCGGGCAATCGCCACCGCCCGCTCGCTTTCGAGTCGCTGCTGTTTCTGCTCCTGCCGCAACCGCTTCACGGCAATGGCGCTGTCCTTGAACACCTGCACCGCCTTGGCCATGCCCCCGATTTCGTCGGTGCGCGCCAGCGCCGGTACCGGCACATCCAGGTCTCCGCCGGCCAGTTCGCCCATCGCCGCGGTCATCTCGCGAATCGGCCGGACGATGCTGCGCGAAATCCACAGCGACAGGCCCACCACTCCGACCATGATGACGAGCACAATCCCGCCCAGCAGAACCAACTGATCCTCGAACATCGCGTCCACGTCGTCGATATAAATGCCGGTGCCGATCACCCAGCCCCACGGCGTGAACCCCTTGACGTAGGAGATTTTGGGAACCGGCTGATCATGTCCCTCCTTGGGCCATTGGTAGGGCACGAAACCGGCGCCCTGGTTTCTCACCAGATCGACCATTTCGACGAACAGCGCCTTGCCCGCGGGGTCCGTGATCCCGGAGACATCGGTCCCGATCAGGTGCTGCATGGGATGAAGCAGCATCACCGGTTGCATGTCATTGACCCAAAAATAATCCTCATCGCTGGTGCGCAAGGGCCCAAGCGCGGTCAGCGCCCGCCGCTGCGCCTCCTCGGTCGACAGGATGCCGGCCCGGGCCTGCGCCTCGAAGCCCGCGACCAGGCCGTAAGCAATTTCAACCAGTTGCTGGGTTTTATTTTCCCGGTCCTGCAACATGACATCATGCAGCCTCTGCACGCCGAGCATGGCAATCACCGCCATCCCCGCCACCGCAGCCACCACGATCACCAGAATCCTGCCGCCGACTTTCAGCTTAAGACAGGCCATTGTCGTTTCCCCCCAAAACCGACGGTCATTTCAAAGCATAGTATCGCACCGGTAATGGCATTGCGAAACAACTTTTGCCGGCGCATGGCCGGCTTGAACCGACCACCGCACCCGTTTTTATCGCAGATTCGGCTCAAATGATCGACTTAAGCGCGACGTTAAAATCAATATTGCTACTGTAATATTTGTGACAAAGACTCGACGTCCACGCCTGAACCGCCCCCGAGTCGCGGGCCACCCCTTTCGGTGGCCCGCGATCCCCGTTGGAATCCCCAGTCCCCGGTTCGGAATCCCGGCAAGGCGGCCGTACCCGCAACCCTGAGTCCGCCTGAAGTTTGCACACACCTCGGGCGAGGGCGCGAATCCCTGCGGCGGCGACCGGCCGCCGCCCGTCACCGGCCCAGGGGGACATCGCAATGCCGCCGATCGCCCGGCGATGACCCGGAAGCCACGGGGGAATCTCTTGCTTTGGCGCGGCCTTCGCCGTAATCTGTAGTCAACGCCGGGGTTCGTCAACCGACCGGGGTCCGTCGACCGAATGGTCGTCGCCGGTGTCCTGATCGGGTCCATTCATTCGGGGACAGCGGGTTTTCGGGAACGGGGAGCCACATGGACATCACCTCGCTCTCCTCTGTGTCGCTGGCGCGGCAGCCGACAATCAATCCCGTCGGCCGGGCTGCCGATACCGGCTCCGGCGCAGCCGCCTCGGCATCGACCACCCCATCACCCGATGCGACCAAGGCCGCTCCTGCCTATATCAGCCCATATCTCAGCTATGATCCGACCACCCATCTGCTGATCACCCAGTATCGTGACGCCGATAGCGGCAAGGTGCGGTTGCAGATTCCGGCAGAGAAGGTGGTCGAGGCCTATCGCCGGATCGCCGCCTACGGCGCCGCGGCCGTACCCAACGCCGCCGGGGTCACGGCGCCGGTCTCGGGGCCATTGGGTGCCGGCACCGGTACCGCCGGCGGACAGACGACCGGCACCACCGGGACCGGGACCGGGACCGGGACAGGATGGTGGGGCACGGGTTTGGCCGCGCAAACGGGAAACACCGTGAGCGGAGTCGCCGCCGCCACCACCGCCTTCGACGCCTCGGCGGCACTGATGGCGTCCCTGCCGCCGACCGCCATGGCCATCGCACAGGCGAGCCAGGACGCCGCCGGTTCGGCGTCGCTGTCGCTGTCTTTGACGCCGGCCCCCACCGCCGCCAGGGCCGGGACGTCCGCTACATCTACTGGCTGAATGGGGCCGCCCATCTTCGCCATTCTGGCGTTCGGACGGGGGGGGTCCGCCAAGGTGATGCCGGTGCGGTGCGCCCCCGTCGTTCCGCCCACCCGTTCCCGGCCCGGGGTTTCCGCTTTGCCATCGACAATGGCCCCGGATGAGGGCATATCGTGCGGCGCACGGGCCGGAAGCCCGGGCAACACCGGCCCGGGCAACACTTGGTGGGACTCATGATCTTCTCGCCGTTCGAGCGCATGGTGGCGATGCGGTACCTGCGTGCCCGCCGCCAGGAGGGATTTATCTCGGTGATCGCCGGCTTTTCCCTGCTCGGCATCGGGCTTGGCGTCGCCACGCTGATCATCGTCATGTCGGTGATGAACGGCTTTCGTCACGAATTGCTGTCGCGGGTGATCGGCCTCAACGGTCATCTCAACGTATTCAGCATGGTCCCGGGCCCCCTCACCGACTTCGATGCCCTGGCCGCGAAAATCCGCAAGGTCCCCGACGTGATCAACGTCACGCCCACCGTCGAGGGCCAGGCGCTGGTCAGCATGCGGGGCGTCGCCTCGGGGGTGGTGGTGCGGGCGATGCGGCCCGAGGACTTCAAGGTCCGCCCAACCCTGTCCGGCAACATCGTCGAGGGCAGCGCGGACGGATTCGGCGATGACCGGGTGGCCATCGGCGCCCGCATGGCCCAGCGTCTGGACCTGCGGGTGGGAGACAGCCTGACGCTGATCGCGCCCCAGGGCAAGACCACGGCGTTCGGCACCATCCCGCGGATGCGCGCCTATCCCATCGGCGCGGTGTTCAATGTCGGCATGTTCGAATACGATAATAATTTCGTGTTCATGCCGCTGGCCGCGGCGCAGACCTTTTTCCAGTATCCCGACTCGGTAAGTTCCCTTGAGGTCTTCGTCAAGGACCCCAACGATGTCCGCGGCGCCGTCGATGACATCATTCCGGCGGTGGGCGATCACGGTCGGGTGGTCGACTGGCAACAGACCAATTCCAGCTTCTTCACCGCGCTTCAGGTCGAACGCAACGTCATGTTCCTGATCCTGACCCTGATCATCGTGGTTGCGGCCTTCAACATCATTTCCAGCCTGATCATGCTGGTCAAGGACAAGAGTCGCGACATCGCCATCCTGCGGACCATGGGGGCGACCCGGGGCATGATCATGCGCATCTTCTTCCTCAGTGGCGCCAGCATCGGCGTGCTCGGGACCCTCACCGGGTTGGTCCTGGGGGTGGTGTTCTGCGAGAACATCGAATCGATCCGCCAGGCCATCCAAAGCCTGACCGGGACCAACCTGTTCTCGGCCGAAATCTATTTCCTGAGCCAGTTGCCGGCACAACTGGACTGGCGCGAGGTGGCCCAGGTGGCGGCCATGGCGCTCGGCCTGTCCTTTGCGGCAACCCTCTATCCGGCGTGGCGGGCGGCGCGCCTGGATCCGGTCGAGGCCCTGCGTTATGAGTGAGGCCGGCCCCGTGTTTCCGGGCGCCTTGCCCCTGGACCCCGCCAAAAGCCGGGGGCCTTCCGAAACCATGCCTTCCGGGGAAGGGGCGGTGATGATCGAACTTGACGGTGTGAGCCGGACCTTCACGCAGGCCGGGACCCGGCTTGATGTGCTGCGCGGCGTCTCGCTCCGGGTGAAAGCGGGCGAGTTGGCGGCGCTGGTCGGGCCATCGGGGGCCGGGAAGTCGACGCTGCTGCATCTGGCCGGATTGCTGGAGCATCCCGACGCCGGCGAGGTGCGGATCGACGGTCTCGCCACCTCGACATTGGGCGATCTGGAGCGGACGATGCTGCGCCGTCGCACCATCGGCTTCGTCTACCAGTTCCACCACCTGCTGCCCGAATTCTCGGCCGAGGAAAACATCGTGCTGCCGCAGATGATTGCCGGCACGGCGCGCCGGGTCGCGCGGCAGCGGGCACGGACGCTGCTGGACCGCGTCGGCCTTTCCGCCCGGGCGAACCATCGGCCCGGACAGCTCTCCGGCGGCGAGCAACAACGGGTGGCCATCGCCCGGGCGCTCGCCAACGAACCGCGATTGCTGATCGCTGACGAGCCCACCGGCAATCTCGACCACCACACCGCCGAATCGGTGTTCTCCCTGCTGATGCAACTGGTTCGGGATGACGGCCTGGGTGCCCTGGTGGCGACCCACAATCTGGAACTGGCCCGACGCATGGACCGGATGCTGGAGTTACGGGATGGCGCGCTGGCCGGGTAACACCCCGGCCGCCGGGCGAAGCCAGCCCTGACGACCGCTTCGCTGGCTTCGCTAATGAACGCTGACCGGTTCCATCTCGTGGCGGCGCACGGTGGCAACCGCGGTCTCCCGGCCCGAAACCACGGTCAGCGGAGTGCCGTCGGCGGCGTGAATGGCGAAGCCGGGGGCACCATCGACGGTAATCGGCTTGATGTAGGCCAGCAGATCGAGTCCGAAGGCGGCAAAGTCCTTGGGCGATAGCGGGCGTCTCTCGGTAGGGCTGGCATTCATGGCGGTCACTCTCGGGTCACTGGGCCGCAAGTCTCGACGGGTATCCTGCTCCCGGCGCCTTGCACCGGCCGGCGGGCGGGGAAGCTGTCATCATGGCACGCCACGACGATCGGAGCCAACATTGACGACCCTGGCATCGCTCCGCCCGGCCCCCGGCCGTGCCGGTTCGATCTTGATCGTCCTGACCTTGGGGTCGGACAACGGGCGTTTGAGTTCAACGTTCAGCAAGCCATTATCCAGCGTCGCCGCCATCACTTCAATGCCTTCGGCCAGGACGAAACTGCGCTGGAACTGACGCGCGGCGATGCCCCGGTGCAGATACAGCCGGGTCTTGTCATCGACCTGGCGACCACGGATAACCAGTTGATTGTCTTCGATCAGCACCGACAGATCGTCCATGGTGAAACCGGCCACAGCCAGCGTGATACGCAGGCCATCCTCGCCGATCTGCTCAATGTTATAGGGGGGATAGCCCTCCGCCGAACATTTGGAAATGCGGTCGAGGGTGCGCTCGAACTGATCGAAGCCGAGCAGCAACGGGCTGTTGAACAGGGACAGGCGGGTCGTCATGGCGCGCATTCTCCTCGGGTCGAGCGAGTGGCGGCGGGGTCCCTTTCCCGGGCACCCACGAGAGGCAGCCCATCGGTGGCGCTGCCGGAACAATAGATGGAAATGTTTAACGCGACGTCAAGACAATCTGCGTCCCGGGTGCCGGGCCGGCGGGCACCAAGGCGCCGACCGCGCCGCGCCGCCGGATCTGGTTCCGGTTTCGATTTCGGCGCCGGGGACACCGGCCGGGCACGGAAAATTGGACGAATTGCCCCCGGCAATATCGATTTGCGCGATGATCCAGGTCTTCCACTCCCGAATCGGCGGCCCCGCGAAAATCGATCCCGGGACCGGCCATGCCTACACTGGTAACCGGCCGGACACTTTGGTATGACAAGCGGCAACGGCCGTGACGCCGGGCGAAAACAAGCTCGGCCCTCGGAAAGGAGAGCTTGCAGACATGGATGGATTTACGAAGTTGACTGGGGTTGCGGCTCCGCTATCTATGATCAATGTCGATACCGACATGATCATCCCGAAACAGTTTCTGAAAACGATCAAGCGCACCGGGCTTGGTCGCCATCTCTTTGACGAGATGCGGTACCGGCCAGATGGCACCGAGAATCCCGATTTTGTGCTCAATCGACTGCCTTATCGCCACGCCAGCATCCTGGTCAGCGGCGAGAACTTTGGTTGCGGATCGTCTCGGGAGCACGCGCCATGGGCGTTACTTGATTTCGGCATCCGCTGCGTCATCGCGCCGTCCTTCGCCGATATCTTCTACAATAATTGTTTCAAGAACGGGATTCTGCCAATCGCACTGCCGCAGGAACAGGTGGAGTTGTTGCTGGACGATGCCGGGCGCGGCGCCAATGCCGTGATCACCATCGACCTTGAACAAGGGGAAATCACCGGGCCGGATGGCGGAAGAATTAGCTTTTCAATCGATCCGTTTCGCAGGCATTGCCTGCTAAACGGTCTCGATGATATTGGGCTGACCCTGCAACAGGCTGGGGCAATCGATACCTTCGAAAAGAAGCAAAGACTGACCCAGCCGTGGTTGTGGATTTAATTTTTTTTGAAGACCGGACCATCAAGGGCTTTTGCTCCAAGAGCCAGACGCCTTATATGGTCATCATGAAATTCAAACTGGAGTTTGCGCGTCATGTCCGCAAGTAGGAAGCTTCTGATTCTGCCAGGTGACGGAATCGGACCGGAAGTGATGCGGCAGGTACGCCGCGTCATCGATTGGATGGGCCGGCGCCGGGGCGTTGCCTTTGAGGTCAAAGAGGGGCTGGTCGGTGGCGCCGCCATCGACGCCCACGGCGTCCCGCTGACCGATGCCACCCTGGCCGAGGCCAAGGCCGCCGATGCCGTGCTGCTGGGTGCCGTCGGCGGGCCGAGATGGGACAAGGTCGAGTTCGAAAAGCGGCCGGAGGCGGGTTTGCTGCGGCTGCGCAAGGACCTGGAGTTGTTTGCCAATCTCCGCCCGGCGCTGGTTCTCGACGCCCTTGTCGACTCCTCGCCGCTCAAGGCCGACATCGTGCGCGGACTCGATCTGTTGATCGTGCGTGAACTGACCGGCGGTGTTTACTTTGGCGAACCCCGCGGGATCAGGGACCTGGGGAATGGTATCCGCCAGGGCATCAACACCCAGGTTTACACCACCACCGAAATCCAGCGGGTCGCACGGGTGGCCTTCGAGCTGGCGCGCAAGCGCAGCCGTCGGGTCTGTTCGGTGGAAAAGGCGAACGTCATGGAATCCAGCCTGCTGTGGCGGGAAGAGGTGACAAAACTGCACCAGGAAGAGTTCGTCGATGTCGAACTCAGCCATATGTATGCCGATAATTGCGCCATGCAACTTTTGCGCAATCCGCGTCAGTTCGACGTGATCGTCACCGACAATCTGTTCGGCGACATCCTGTCCGATGAAGCGGCCATGCTGACCGGCTCGCTTGGCATGTTGCCGTCGGCCTCGCTCGGCGCCACCGATGCCGATGGCCGTCGGCGGGCGCTTTACGAACCGGTCCATGGCTCGGCGCCCGATATCGCCGGCCGCGACATGGCCAATCCCATCGCCGCGCTGTTCAGTCTGGCCATGTGCCTGAGGCATTCGTTCGATCTGGCCGAGGAAGCCGGCCTGATCGAAAAGGCCGTGGCCCAGGTCCTGAAGGGCGGCATGCGCACCACCGACATCATGGCCCCGGGCATGGCGCGGTGCTCGACCACCGTGATGGGCGATTCCATCACCCGGGCACTCGACAAACTCAACGTCTGACCGGCCCTGCCGCCGGCACCGTCGTAGACGGATCGCCCTTGCCCGCTCCCCTGCCCCACCCCAGTTTACCTTGACGTTAAGGGAACCGGGGGTGGGTCATGGGGATCGGACCGGGCCAGGGGCAAGACCAGGCGCCTGAGGGCCGCCGGGCCGGAATCGGCGAACTGGCCGCACAATTCGGCCTGACCCCACGCACCATCCGCTTTTACGAAGACCAGGGGCTGCTGGCACCGGTCCGGGAACACAGCCAGCGGGTCTATGGCCACCGGGAGCGGGTCCGGCTGACCCTGATCTGCCGGGGCAAGCGGCTCGGCTTCAGTCTGGCCGAAATCAAAGACTTCCTGAAGCTGTACGAAGTTGACGACGGGCAGGTGGAGCAGATGCGCTACCTGATCCGGCGCGGGCGCGAGCGTATCGAGGCCCTCGAACTTCAGTTGCGCGATGTCGAGGATACCCTGGACGATTTACGCGGCATCGTTGGCGCGGCGGTCGGTCATTTGCGTCGGCGGGGACTTGAAGAGGCGCAGACAGAGTAAGGAAGACAAGCCTTCGGCGACCAGGGGCGGCGCCCCTGGACCCCAATCCTAAAGGTTTTTGGGAGGGTGGAGCGATGAGGCAGGTGGTGATCGCGGGATATCTCCGGTCTCCGTTTACTCCGGCGGGAAAAGGGGCGCTGGTCCGGGTTCGTCCCGACGATCTCGCGGCGGCGGTGGTCCGGGAACTGGTGGCCCGGACCGGGGTTCCCCCCGACGACCTGGAAGACCTGATCGTCGGCTGCGCCTTTCCCGAGGGCGAACAGGGACTGAACGTCGCCCGGACCATCGGCCTGCTGGCCGGACTGCCGCTCAGCGTCGCCGCCACCACCATCAACCGCTTTTGCGGCTCGTCGATGCAGGCGATCCATCTGGCGGCGGGCGCCATCCACGCGGGCGCCGGCAACGCCTTTGTGTGCGCCGGCATCGAGTCCATGTCGCGGGTCCCGGTGATGGGGTTCAATCCCCTGCCCCATCCCGGACTGGCCGCTGAACGGCCGGCCGCTTACCATTCCATGGGTCGGACCGCAGAAACCCTGGCCCGCCGCCACGGCGTCACCCGGGCTGCTCAGGACGCCTTCGCCCTCGCCTCCCACCGGAAGGCCGCGGCGGCCGAGGCCAAAGGGCATTTCGCGGACGAGATCGTCCCGGTGACGGGGCCTGATGGCGTCACCGTCAATCATGACGGCAGCATCCGGGCCGACACCAGCCTCGCGCAACTGGCCACGCTGCCGCCAAGCTTCGAGGCCAGCGGCACCGTCACCGCCGGAACCTCGTCGCCGCTCACCGACGGCGCCTCGGCGGTGCTGGTGACCGGCGAAGACTACGCCCGCGCCCACGGCCTGCCGGTGCTGGCCCGACTGCGGTCGATGGCGGTGGCCGGCTGCGATCCCGAAATCATGGGCATCGGACCGGTCCCGGCCACCCGCAAGGCGCTGACCCGGGCCGGGATCGAGATCGGCGACCTGGATCTCGTGGAGCTTAACGAGGCCTTTGCCGCCCAGGCGCTGGTCTGCCTGGACCAGCTGGGGCTCGACCCCGCGCGGGTCAATTTGGACGGCGGCGCCCTGGCGCTTGGCCACCCGCTGGGCGCCACCGGTGCCCGCATCACCGGCAAGGCGGCGGCGCTGCTGCGTCGGCACGGGAAGCAGTTCGCCCTTGCCACCCAGTGCATTGGCGGCGGTCAGGGGATCGCCACGGTGTTGGAGGCGGTTTGAGCCTTCGGCGACCAAGGGGTTCCCCCTTGGAACCCAGTACCCGGGGTCTGGGGCCGCCGGCCCCGGTGGGGTCCGGGGGCAACGCCCCTGGTCGCCGAAGGCAAGGAGGTGACCAATGGACATACGACAAGCCGCCGTCATCGGCGCCGGAGTCATGGGCGGCGGTATCGCCGCGCACTTCGCCAATGCCGGGATTCCGGTGCTGCTGGCCGACACCCGGCCCGGCGCCGCGGCGGCGGCGCTGGCGCAGATGCTGCGGGCCGAACCCGCCCCGTTCATGACGCCCGAGGTCGCCCGGCGCGTCACCGCCGCCGACCTGCCCGGGGCGCTGGAGCCCCTGGGAACCGCCGACTGGATCGTCGAAGCGGTCACCGAGGATGCCGGCATCAAGGCCGGGCTCTATCGGACCCTCGACCGGGTGCGCAAGCCGGGATCCGTGGTCTCGTCCAACACCTCGACCCTGCCGCTCTCTCAACTGGTAACGGGACAGAGCGACGACTTCGCCCGCGACTTTCTGATCACCCATTTCTTCAACCCGCCGNNGCGCTATATGCGGCTGCTGGAACTGGTGGCCGGACCCGCCACCCGGCCCGAGGTGGTGGCCATCATCGCCGATCTGGCCGACCGCCGGCTGGGCAAAGGCGTGGTGATGTGCCGCGACACCCCCGGCTTCATCGCCAACCGGATCGGCGCCTTCTGGCTTCAGGCGGCGATCAACGCCGCCTTCGACCTCGGCCTGACCGTCGAGGAGGCCGACGCGGTGTGCGGCCGGCCGCTGGGTCTGCCCCGGACCGGGGTGTTCGGCCTGCTCGACCTGATCGGGCTGGACCTGCTCCCCCACGTCACCGGCAGCCTTGCGGCGGCGCTTGCCCCCGACGACCCGTTCCGGGCGCTGCTCCGCGATCGGCCGCTGCTGACCCGGCTGATCCGTGACGGCTACACCGGACGCAAGGGCAAGGGCGGATTCTACCGGCTCGACCGCCGGCCCGACGGCAGCCGGGTCAAGCTGGCCCTGGACCTTGCCGGCGGCGACTACCGGCCCGCCGAAAAGGCCGTGCTGGACAGCGTCAAGGCCGCCCGTGGTGCCCTCACCGCCCTGTTCGAGCACCCTGACCGCGGCGGCGCCTTTGCCCGCGCGGTGATGCTGCCGACGCTGGCCTATGCCGCGTCCCGGGTGCCCGACATCTCCGACGATCTGGTGGCTGTCGATGGCGCGCTCCGGCTCGGCTACAACTGGAAGCACGGGCCGTTCGAACTGATCGACCGGCTCGGCACCGGCTGGTTCGCGGACCGGCTGGCGGCGCTGGACCTGCCGGTGCCGCCGCTGGTGGCCGCCGCCGCCGGCAGGCCCTTTTATCGGGTGGAGGATGGGAGGCTTCAGGCGCTGTCGGCCACCGCCGGCTACCGGCCGGTGCTCCGGCCGCCCGGGGTGCTGTTGCTCGCCGATGTCAAACGCCACGGCCCGCCGGCGGCACGCAATCCCTCGGCGGCGCTGTGGGACCTGGGTGACGGCGTCCTGTGCCTGGAATTCACCTCGAAGATGAACACCCTCGACCCCCAGGTGTTCGCAATGATCGACACGGCCATCGCCCGGATCGGCGATGGCCGCGGGTGCTGGCGGGCGCTGGTCATCTATAACGAGGGTGAAAACTTTTCGGTCGGCGCCAATCTCGGTCTGGCCATGATCCTTTACAATGTCGGATTGTGGGACCGGATCGAAGAGCGGATCGCCGAAGGCCAGCGGTGTTACCTCGCGCTTCGGGACGCGCCGTTCCCGGTGGTGGCGGCGCCCTCGGGGCTGGCGCTGGGCGGGGGCTGCGAGATACTGCTCTACAGCGACGCGGTGCAGGCCCACGCCGAGTCCTATATCGGCCTGGTCGAGACCGGGGTCGGGGTGCTGCCGGCCTGGGGCGGCAGCACCGCCCTGCTCCGGCGCCACAGCCAGGACCCGGCCCGGCCGGGCGGACCGATGCCGCCGGTGGCCCAGGCTTTCGAAACCATCGCGCTGGCCCGGGTCTCACGGTCGGCCGCAGAGGCCCGCCGGCTGAAATACCTGAGCCCGGGCGACGGCATCACCATGAACCGCGANNCCGCCTGCTGGCCGACGCCAAGGCCCGGGCGCTGGCGCTGGCCCGGGACTACCGGCCGCCGCCGCCGCCGGCGCCCCTCGCCCTGCCCGGCCCCTCGGGCCGGCTGGCGCTGATGTTGCAGGTCGAGGCGATGCAGCGCCAGGGCAAGGCCACCGCCCATGACGGGGTGGTGGCGCAGGCGGTGGCCACCGTGCTCAGCGGCGACGATACCGACCTCACCGAAACCGTCGGCGAGGCGGAATTGCTGGCCCTGGAGCGGCGGGAATTCATGAAGCTGGTGCGAACCCCGGCCACCCTCGACCGCATCGACCACATGCTGGCCACCGGCAAGCCGCTACGGAACTGAGGGAATCCCGCCGCCGCCGGAAGGAGAGCCGTTCATGCCCCGTTACCATGCCCCGCTGGCCGACATCCGCTTTGTCCTCCAGGACCTGCTCCAGGTGGAACAGCTCGCGGCGCTGCCCGGCTACCAGGACGCCACCCCCGACCTGATCTTTCCGGTAATCGCCGAAGGCGCGCGGCTGTGCGAAGAGGTGCTGTTTCCGCTGAACCAGAGCGGCGACGCCGAGGGCTGCCGGCTGGAAAACGGCCGCGTCACCACTCCGACGGGTTTCCCCGCCGCCTACCGGGCCTATGCCGGAGGCGGTTGGACCGGGCTGGCCTGCGCCCCCGAGGATGGCGGCATGGGACTGCCCGAACTGGTCTATTTCGTGATGGAGGAGATGGTCAGTTCGGCCAACCTCGCCTTCGGCATCTATCCCGGACTGAGCCGGGGCGTCTACAACGCCCTGCGGCGCCACGGCGACGAGGCGCTGAAACGCCGCTACCTGCCCCGGCTGGCCGACGGCTCGTGGGCCGGCACCATGTGCCTGACC
>PLTC01000278.1 GCA_003165295.1 Rhodospirillales bacterium
CGGGGCCGGGGCCGGGGCCGGGGCCGGGGCCGGGGCCGGCGGCCCGCCACCGAGCAGGCGATCGATTTCGTCCTGGTTGACGCCGTTGTCGCTGGGGCCGTTCAGCAGATGGGCATCGGGCCGCCGGTCGAGCGGCTCTGTCCCCAGTTGCCGCAAGCCCCCGTCGCTGTCCCAGATCGCGATCATCGCCGAGACCCGCTGTTCAATATAGCGCAAGGCGTTCACGACCTTGGTGGTGCGCTGGCCGGTGAGGTCCTGGAACGAACAGGCCGTAAAGATGTTGGTGATCTGGTCTTCGAGATCGTGACACATCTCCTGCGGGGCATTGGCTCCGCGCAGGCGCATGGTCAGATCCATAATCCGCTCGGCGGCGTTGAGAATCTCGAACGAAGCCCGCTCGGTGGACTGGACGATGGCGTCGAGTTCGTTGGTGGCGGTGACGATGCGGTCGTTGCCGTCGCCGGACGGGGGCCGCAACGCCGCGATCTCGCGTCGGGCCTGGACGATGGAGGCGCTCATGTCCATCAGTTCCCGCCGCAGCACCTCGACCTGGGTGGCGGTGTTGGCGGCCTGGGCAGTCTGGCGCCAGCTTTCGCGCAGGTCATTGACCAGTCGGATCACTTCCTCGGCGGCCAGCTTCTGCGATCGCCGCTCATGCTCTTTCAGAAACGCCTGACCGCGCGCCGTTCGGGCGACGAATCGCTCCAGTTCGCCGTAATCGTCTTCGGTAATGGGGGGGACCTCGGTCATGCGTCGACTCCGGGAACGAACCGGGTTCCGGTGGCGCGCGCCGGAGACCCTCAAAGCAGCCGACAATGTATTAGCCGTTATCGGCCAACCTGCAACGATTTTATCACGGACTTGATCACTTCGGCCGGGCCAATCGGCCCCGGATGGCCAGCACCACCAGATTGGGCGAGGGCCGGCCATCCTCGTCCCGCAGATTGGCCACCCACAGATGGGCTGCGGTCAGGCCGTGCCGGGCCAGGGTCGCCCGCAGCGCCGTCTCGCCGTGGAGGTAACGGCCATGGGCCGCCAGAGCGAACGGCCGGTCGGGATCGGGCGCCTGCTCGACGGTGAAGGCCAGCGCCCCATCCCGGCGCAATGCCGCCGACAGCCCGGCGATCACGGACTCCAGGTCGCCGAAATAACACAGCACGTCGGCCGCCGCGATCAGATCGAAGGTGTCGGCATGGGCCGGCAGGTAGTCGCTCAGTTCGGCCGCAACCAGGGTATCGTAGAGTGCCCGGCGGCGGGCGTGTTCCAGCATGGCCGGTGAAACGTCGACACCGGTCAGGGTCCGCGCCCACGGCCGCAACTCCGGCGCGCACAGGCCGGTGCCGCAGCCGGCATCCAGCACCGCGCGGTCGGCCGCCGGCACCGGCAGGATCCGGGCGAACGCCTCGGCCATCAGTCGGGGGCCGCAATAGCCGATGCCCAGCAACTCACGTTCGAAGCTGGCGGCAAAGCCGTCGAACAGGGTCCGTACATAGGTTGCCGGAGGCTGGGGCGGCGGCGGGCCGCTGCCGGTCAGCGCCCGCGCCATGTGGCGGGCGATGGGCTGGTCAGGGTGAGCGGCCAGCCAGGCGGCAACCTCGGCGCCCGCCGCCGCCGGGTCCCGGCGATGGAGCAGATACAGGGCGCAGGCCAGATTGTTGTGGAACGCCACCCGGTCCGGGCTCAGGGCACAGGCCCGGCGGTGGACCGCGACGGCTTCGGCAAGCAGCCCCCGGGCCTCGAGACACTGGCCGAGATTGTTATGGGCCTCGGCGTAATCGGGGGCCAGCCGGCAGGCTTCGCGGTAACAGCGCACCGCTTCGTCCAGCCAGCCCACCGCCTGCACCGCACATCCCAGGTTGAAATGGGCGGTGGCCTCGGCCGGGGCCAGCGCCAGCACCCGGCGATAGCTTTTGACGGCATCGAACAGCCGGCCCTGGGCCTGGAGCACCGCGCCCAGGTTGAGATGGGCCGGAACGAAGCCGGGCTCGGCCGCCACCGCGCGGCGGTGGCAGGCCGCGGCCTGATCGAGCCGGCCGCGGGCGTGCAGCACGGTCCCGAGATTGACCAGGGTCGGGGCGTGGTCCTGGCGGTGGTCGAGGGCGCACCGGTAGCTTTCTTCGGCCTCCTCGAGCCGGCCCGCGGCCTGAAGCACGGTGCCCAGGGCAAAATGCAGGGCGCCATCTTCGGGGGTCTGCCCCAGCGCCACCCGGTAGGCCGCCGCCGCGTCGTCGAGTCGGCCCAACCGGTGCAGCAGTTGGGCCAAAGCCAGCCGGACCGCGACCAGCGTCGGCGCCAGCGCCGCCGCCCGCTGGTAACCGGCCAGCGCCTCGTCCAGCCGGCCCAGGGCCTGGAGTGCCGTCGCCCGATTGTAATGGGACTTGTGGTTGTCGTTGCCGAGCGCAATCGCCCGCCCGATCAAGGCCACCGCCGCGCCCTCATCCCCCCGCTGATGCCGGACCACACCCAGCAGATGCAGGGCATCGGCATGGTCCGGGTCGGTCTCGAGGAGACGGCGGTATCCGCTCTCGGCCTCGTCCAATCGCCCGGCCTGATGGGCTGCCTGCGTCGCCGCCAGCAGGCCCGCCGCCGTCCGGGGACCCTCTGGGTATGCCGGCGTGGTCATGGGCGGACTCTCCCGTGCGTCGTTACCGCGACAGCATAATGTGCCGGGGCCGCCGGTCCAACCGGATCGGACGGAAACGGGACCTGGTGCCCGCCGGCCGGCCTTACCGCCAGCAATTCTCATTGGCCGGTTTGGCCAATTTTTTCAGGATGCCCGAAATTATGTTCGAGGTTGTATCCGCCGGTCTTGAGAACGTTGAAGCTCTCGTTCTCGAT
>PLTC01000046.1 GCA_003165295.1 Rhodospirillales bacterium
ATCCAGGCGGTGTATGTGCCGGCCGATGACTATACCGACCCGGCGGTCGCCGAGACCTTCAGCCACCTGGATTCGTCCATCGTGCTGTCCCGCGACATGGCGGCGGAGGGGCTCTATCCGGCCATCGATCCGTTGGCCTCGACCTCGATTCTGCTTGACCCGCTGGTGGTTGGGGCGGACCATTTCGCCCTGGCTCAGGAGGTGCGCAAGACCATCGCGCACTATCGCGACCTTCAGGAAATCATCGCCCTGCTGGGCATGGAGGAACTGAGCGCCACCGACCGCACCGTGGTCTTTCGCGCCCGTCGGTTGCTGCGCTTCCTGACCCAGCCGTTTCTCGTCACCGAAGCCTTTACGGGCATGACCGGGCGCACCGTCGATCTCAAGGATACGTTGGCTGGCTGCCGGGCCATCCTGGACGGCCACGGCGACGGGATTGAGGAGCAGGCCTTTTACATGGTCGGAAATTTCGAGGAAGCGGTGAAAAAGCATGGTCAGGCGGCCCAGGCCACCTGATCTCTCTGTTTGATTTCTGTCCTTGGGGGGCGACCGGGGCCTGCGGGGCGTGTTCATGAAAACCATGCGGTTGTTCATTACGACACCGGCGGCGGTGGTGGTTGATCGGGCCGATGTGGTCTCGGTCCGGGCCGAAGATGCGTCAGGCGCCCTCGGCATCCTGCCCGGCCATTGCGAGTTCATGACCGCGCTTGCCCTTACGGTGCTGAGCTTCCGCGACCAGGACGGCCGCACCAGCCATGTGGCGGTCCGGGGGGGCGTGTTGAACGTGCGGGGTGGTGGGCTGGTGGAGGTGGCCACCCGCGAGGCGGTGATCGATGACGATCTGGTCCGGCTGCGGGCGTCGGTGCTGAGCCGGATGGCCACCGACGCCGACCGGGAGGCCGAGGCGCGCACCCACACCATGCGCTTGCAGCTTCAGGCCATGAGGCAACTCAACCGCTATCTGCGGGGCGAGCGTCCGGGCGGTCTGCCCTTTGGTCAAAGCGGAGGAACGGGACATGCGGGCTAACCACCGGTCCTCCTCCGGCCCGCTGGAACGGGCGGTCAGGCTGCGCACCGAACGGGAACAGGCGGCACGACACGGCGGGATCGGCTCGATCGTCCAGAATCTGGGGCTGATGGGCTTTCTCGGCTGGCTGATCGTGACCCCACCGTTGCTGTTGGGCTTTTTCGGCCGTTGGTTGGACCGGTCGCTGGGCACCGGCATTCAACTGACCGCGGCCTTGCTGATGGTCGGTATCGGCATCGGTGGCTGGCTTGCCTGGCGGCCGATCCGGGACGCGGGGCTGTTCGGCGGGACGGTTGCGGGCGGCGGGGGGCACGACGGCACCAGGGACGGCAAAGACAGCAAGGACAGCAAGGACAGCAAGAACCCGTCGTCCGGGGAACATCGGCCGTGAGCGCGGGGGCTCTGGCGGTCCTGGCGGTGGCGCTTCCCTACGGTTTCGCGGTGGGGGTGGCCTACCTGCTGGCGCTACGGCTCAATGCCCGGCTGTACCTGGAAAGCGGGCCGATATGGCGGCCGATCGGGTTGATGCTGGCGCGCCTGTTGGGCTCGGTGGCCTTGCTGGGGGCGCTGGTGCCGTGGGGCTGGGCGCCGACGCTGGTGGCGCTTGCCGGGTTTGCGCTGGCACGGCCATTGACCTTGCGCTGGTTTGACCGGCGGGAACGGGCGGCGGTCGGCGGCGGCCGGGGCGGGGAGGGCTGACGGTCATGGCCGAGAAGACTTCGCTCATCAATGCGCCCATCGTCTTTCACATCGGCCCGGTGCCCATCGGTCTGGAGGTGCTGACCACCTGGGTGATCATGGCGGTGCTGGTGGGGGTCGCCTGGTACGGCAGCCGTCGGCTCTCGGTTACGCGACCCGGCCGGTTCCAGGTGGTGCTGGAGATGGCGGTGGGCTTTCTCGGGGACCTGATCCGCGATGTCATGGGCGCCGAACCCGACACGTTCCTGCCGCTGATCGGCACGTTGTTCCTCTACATCGTCACCTGCAACCTGTCGCCGCTGTTGCCCGGGGTCAAACCGCCCACCGCCAGCTTCGAGACCACCGGCGCGCTCGGGTTGATCGTGTTCTGCACGGTCCATATCCTGGGTGTGCGGCGGCGTGGTCTGGTCGGTTACCTGCGGACCTACCTCCAACCCACCGTGATCTTCCTGCCGCTCAACGTCCTGGGCGAGCTGACCCGGACCTTTGCCCTGATGGTTCGTCTGGCCGGCAACATCATGAGCCACGAGCTGACCATCGCGGTCATCATCGGTCTGGTCGGCCTGCTGGTCCCGATTCCGTTCATGGCGCTCAGCATCCTGGTCGGGCTGGTCCAGGCCTACATTTTCACCATTCTGGCGGCGGTGTTCATTGGCGGCGCCATGGGCACCATCGAAAAGGCGTGACCGGCGCACCCTGGCACAACTGCTCCCCTCAACCCCGTCGTCTCACTCATAGGAAGGCAGCCATGAACGTCGAAATGATCAGCATCCTGTCCGCGGGCATCGCCATCGGTCTTGGTGCCATCGGGCCGGGGATCGGCGAGGGCATTGCGGTGGCGGGCGCCATGGACGCGCTGGCCCGTCAGCCGAAAGCGACCGGGACCATCACCCGAACCCTGTTCGTCGGTCTTGCCATGATCGAGACCATGGCGATCTACTGCCTGGTGATCGCCCTGCTGCTGCTGTTCGCCAATCCGTATGTTCATGCCTGAGTCATGCACATTGACCTTTGGGCACTGGCCCTTCAGGCGACCAACTTCGCCATCCTGGCCTGGCTTCTCCAGCGTTTCCTCTATCGCCCCATCACCCGGGTGGTGGCGGAGCGGCGGGCGCTGGTGGAAAAGCAGTTTGCCGAGGCGACGGCGGCCCGGCACCAGGCCGAACTTGACCGACAGGATTACGAGCGGCGCCTTGCCGGGATCGCCGCCGAACGGGAGCGGGTGTTGGCCGAAGCCCGGGCGAGGGCTGAGGCGGAGCGACGCGCGGTGATCGAGGCCGCCGAGGCCCAGACGGCGGCGGCAGCCCAGGCCCAGCGGCGCCAGCTTGACCAGGAACGGCAGATGGCGGTCGCGGAATTGGGCGATCGGGCGGTGGAACTGGGACTGGTGCTGGCGGAGAGGCTGCTGGATCAGGCCGGCGGCGCGGCGGTTACGGCCGACCTGCTGGAGCGGCTTTGCGCCCATCTGGCCTCGATGCCGACCGGGCATCTGCGGGATCGCGGGCCGGTGCTCCAGGTGGCCACCCGCCCCGGGCTTGACCCGGACGGGCAGGCGCGGTGGCGGCAGCGGCTGGTGCCCTATGTGGGCGAAGCGGTGGAGATCATCTTCGTGACCGACCAGACCTTGATCGCCGGGGCCGAACTGCGGTTTCCCAGTCTGATCGTGGCCTTCTCGTGGCGCGACAGTCTGGCCGAAGCCCGGGCGACGATGCAGGTGGGATCATGATCGGGGTCCGGGGCCTTCGGCCCCAGTGGGGTCCGGGGGCGACGCCCCTGGTCGCCGAAGGCCAAGACGGAGCTGGCGAACGATGACGACCGGGGACAGACAGAGGGGCGGCGGGCTGACGGCCGAGGTCAAGGCCCGGCTCGAGGAGGCGCGGCGCCAGGTGGCGGCGGTGGTCGCGAAGCCGATGACGGCGGAACTGGGCCAGGTCGAGCGGGTCGGGGACGGCGTCGCCGTGCTGTCGGGGCTGAGCCGGTGCCGTCTCGACGAAATCCTGGAGTTTTCCGGCGACCTGCGCGGCATGGCGGTGGCGTTGGAGCGCGACGAAGTCGGGGTGGTGCTGCTCGATTCCGACCGCACGGTCTCGGCCGGAGACGAGGTGCGCGGCACCGGTCAGGTGGTGCGGGTGCCGGTGGGCGAGGCGCTGCTCGGCCGGGTGGTGGACCCGCTGGGTCGGCCTTTGGACGACGGTCCGCCCATTCCCATGACCCAAACCGAGCCGGTCGAGCGCCCCGCACCGCGCATCATCGATCGCGAACTGGTGACGCAGGCGTTGCAGACCGGCCTGCTGGTGGTGGATGCCCTGATTCCGCTGGGTCGCGGCCAGCGGGAACTGATCGTTGGCGACCGTTCCACCGGCAAGACCGCGATTGCCCTCGACGCCATCCTCAATCAGAAGCGATCGGACGTGATTTCGGTCTATTGCGCGGTGGGCCAGAAGGCTTCGGCGGTGGCCCGGGTGATCGATACCGTGCGCCGGTTGGGGCCGATCGAGCGGACCATTTTCGTGGTGGCCAGTTCCGACGATCCGCCCGGTCTGCAATGGATCGCGCCCTATGCCGCCTGTACGGTCGCCGAGTATTTTCGCGACAAGGGCGGTCACGCCCTGCTGGTGGTCGATGATCTGACCAAGCACGCCGCCGTCCATCGTGAGGTATCGTTGTTGTTGCGCAACCCGCCGGGGCGGGAAGCCTATCCCGGCGACGTCTTCTTCATCCATTCCCGGTTGCTGGAGCGGGCGGCCAAACTCCACGATCGCCATGGCGGCGGCTCGCTGACCGCGCTGCCCATCGCCGAGACCCAGGCCGGCAATATCAGCGCCTATATCCCGACCAATCTGATTTCGATCACCGACGGCCAGATCATCCTGGAGCCCAAGCTGTTCAACGAGGGCCACAAGCCCGCGGTCAATGTCGGGAAAAGCGTCAGCCGGGTCGGCGGCAAGACCCAGTTCAAAGCCTTGAAGGATGTCGCGGGCTCTCTCAAGCTGGAATACGCCCAGTTTCTGGAACTGGAAGTGTTCACCAAATTCGGACAGATGGTCGATGTCCGGGCCAGGGAGACCATCGAGCACGGCCGGCGCATCCGCGCCTGCCTCAAGCNNCGAGCACGGCCGGCGCATCCGCGCCGTGCTGGGTCAGATTCATTCGGCGCCGCTCAGCCTCACCGCGGAGGTGGCGCTGCTGCTGGCGCTGAAGGAGCGGGTGTTCCAGGCCCTGACCCTGGAGCAGGTCGAAGGGTTCAAGCTGGGGCTGACCGAGGCGGTGGCGACGGAATTGAAGCCGGTGGCGGAACGGATCGACGCCACCGGGCTGTTGGGACCAGAGGACCGCGCCGAACTGTTGGGCTGGTTGAAGGCTCGGGCGGCACGATTGGTGCCGGCGCCCTAAGGCGCCAGTGGGCTCTGCCCACACCCGCAAANNGAGCCTCCTTGCGGGTGCAGGGCAGGGCCCTGCCAAGCCGGAATTATATCAAGCGGGGTCAGTGCCCCTGGTGTCGCGTTTTACGCGCGCCGATATGACTTCCGGCTGCCGATCCGGTTGGGCCAGGAAGACCGGGTTGACATTGAGACGCAGAAATTGGGCAAAGCTTTTCTTGAGACTGCGCACCGTAAAAATCGTCGACAGGCTGTCCTTGCTGAGGGTCTTGATCACCGATGACGAGGCGAAGAAGGGATCGGCGTTCTCCGGGGTGAGGACGAAGGGGGGGTGGCCGTGGCGGAGCAGCAGGTAGCTGACCAGTAAGGCGCCGCAGCGGTGGTTGCCCTCAAGGTAGAGTTGCGGCGTGCCGAGCAAGCGGATATAGGTGCTGGCGGCCCGTTCCCAGATTGCTGCGTCGGCATGTACCGCATACCACGCAACCAGATTGCCCACGCCGCCCTGGGCATAGAAGTGGCGTTCGGACGCCGCGAAATGGCCGGCAAGACTGCGGCGGTCGGCGGGATCGGTGCCGGCCAGGACGATCCGGTTCAGTTCGAGCAAATGCCCGGAGGTGCCCAGCACAAACAGGTCAATGCCCCGATCGATCAACCGGGCGATATAGGCGTAGCCGGCCACCATGCGGCGGACCACGTCGTCATCCAGCGCGTCGTGTTGTACTGCCAGATTGCGGTTGATCGGCTCGAAGCCGCGCTGGACCGCTCGCAGCGACGCTTCGATCGCATCAAGTTTGAGGCGGTCGCCGGCCATTGCCGTCCCCTGGGGGAAAATATCTGTGGATATGCAATCGAAACGGCGGGAGACTCCGGCATGGCGTCGAACCGGCGTCCCGGCCGCGGGCGTTGTTGGACTCCGTCACCGCCGCGGCGGCCCAAAGCTCAACTGAATTCGCCGCGGAGGTAACCTTTGGTGAGTTGCTCCCGTGGGGCCTCGAAAATCTGTTGGGTTTCGCCCATTTCCACCAGATAGCCGGTCCGGCCGCCCTGGGAAATATCCACCGAAAAGAAAGCGGTGTTGTCGGCAACCCGGGTCGCCTGCTGCATGTTGTGGGTGACCATGGCGATGGTATAGCTGGCCTTGAGTTCGACCATCAACTCTTCGATGCGCCGGGTGGCGATCGGGTCAAGGGCCGAGCAGGGTTCGTCCATCAACAGCACCGGCGGAT
>PLTC01000193.1 GCA_003165295.1 Rhodospirillales bacterium
GGGTGAAAGGCGGATAGGCATAGGCCAAAGCTTTGACCACACCGCCAACAGGGAAAGAAGTCCGCGATGGACTGTAAAATCGAAAGGAATGGCGAGCGGACCGCGGTCTTTCTTGCCGGTCAGCTCGTCGAAGGCGACCGCCGCTCGTTCGAAACGGTGATCGACACTCTGGTCGAGGCGGGCGCCCGGGAGATCGAGATCGACCTGAGCCGGCTCACCTATATGGATTCGATCGGTCTTGGTCTGCTGGTCACGCTCCATGGGCGGGCACGGCACCTCGGGACCTCGGTGGTGCTGAAGCAGCCCAACGGCAATGTCCGGGAGTTCCTGGAGTCCGCGGCAATCGACCGCCTGATGCCGATCGTTCATGTCTAGGGGGCTGCGGTCCGGGGGACACCGGCTGCCGGTTGCGGGCGCAACTGCCGGTCGCGAGGACTTTGCCGCCGCCCTGTTCCGCCACCTCTTCGTCGATGACGCCCGACTGGACGCGGTGGCGGCGCGTTTCGGCGTCCGGCTGTCCGATTGGGTGCTGCCCGCCGGGCCGGTGGGCGGCGACCTTTGGGGCCTGATCGACATCGGCGACGACGCGCTGGCGCTCTATGTTCTCGACTGTGCCGGCTCCGGGGTCGAAGGCGCATTCAACGCCTTTCGGATGAACGGGCTGATGGCCGCCCTGGACGCCGACCTCAGGGATCCGGGCGTGGTGCTGACCACGCTCCACCGTCATTTGCGCCCGCTGCTGCCCATCGGACAATTCGTCACCATGCTCTACGGGGTGATCGGCGATGGCACCTTCGTCTACGCCTCGGCCGCCGCCCCGCCACCCATCGTCGTGGTTGCCGGCGGGGCGCCCGATGGCGGCGCCCGGACCCTGGTCGGCGACGGCACCGGGCTGCCGCTTGGGGTCGGCGACGCGCTTTACCAAACCCGGACCCTGGCGTTCCCGGAAGCGGCCACCTTGCTGCTCTGCACCGATGGCCTGACCAATGCTCCCCGGACCGGGGATCGCCGCTTTGGCCAGGACGGCATGCTCGAACTCGCCACCATCGCCGGGCCATCGGGCACCACCACGGCCGCCGGGATCATTGAACAGGTGGCCCCGGCCCTGGTCGAGGCGATCACCGACGATGCGCTGCTGCTGCTCTGCCGCCGGCAGGGCGGCCGGCGCCTCGCGCCGCGATCGCCTGCAAGGCCGCTGCCGCCGGTGGCGGAGACGGCTCTGCGCCGTACCGTCCTGGTGGTCGATGACGAGCCCATGGTGCGCAAAATCATCGTCCAATCGCTCCGGCATCTTGGCTACGCCACGGCCGAGGCGGGCGACGGCCTTGCGGCGCTGGCGCTGCTCCAGGAAGCCGAGGAACCGTTCGACGGCATTTTGCTCGACAAGGCCATGCCGGGCCTGAACGGCCTGGAGGTCCTGCGCCGGGTCAGGACATTGCCGCGCCATGCCGATACCCCGATGGTCATGCTGACCGGCGACGGCACGCCGGCCGCGCGGGAGGAAGGGCTCAACGCCGGCGCCTGGTATTACCTGACCAAGCCGCTCCACATCCCGGTGGCGGCAATCCTGCTCGAGGCCGCGATTGCCGATCGCAACCGCTATCGCGTGCTGAGACAGGAAAACGACGACCGCGCGCTGGCCCTGACCCGGCTCTCCATCGCCGAATTCCGCTTTCGCACCGTCGAGGACGTGCGCGCCGTCGCGTCGTTGCTTGGCAGTCTGTGTCCCGATCCGTGTCAGGCCGGCGGTGGCCTGTCCGAACTGATGATGAACGCCGTCGAGCACGGCAACCTGGGCATCAGCTACGCGGAGAAGACCCGGCTGATGCTGGCGGGCGGCTTCGAAGCCGAGGTGGCCCGGCGGCTTGCCGCCGCCACCGAGGCCGACCGCCACGCCACGGTTGAAGCTTACCGTTTCCCGGACAAGCTTGACTTCGTGATCCGCGACCTGGGGTCGGGCTTTGACTGGCGCCGCTACCTCGACTTCGACCCGGCGCGGCTGACCGATCCCCACGGCCGCGGCATCGCGATGGCCCGGCGTTGCGCCTTTTCCGAACTCCACTACCGCGGCACCGGAAGCGAGGTGCTGGCGCGAATCCGCACAGTGGAAGGCGACCCGACCGGCTGCTGACCCGGTCGCGACCCGGTTGCCGACTGTGGCGTGCCGCCCCGGTCGCGGCGGGACGCCGGCGATCCGGCGTCCCGTCTGTGTGCGGGCATCACCCGACCTGCGCCTTGCAACCGATGCCGGTCATGGACACTGTAAAATTTTTCCACCGACGCACCGGGAAGGCGCCACAGGGAATGTTGTTGAACGGCCGGGGTATCGCGATTGTACTGTGCTATACGGCGGCAATCCGCCAGCCGTCATGTGAACGCCCGTGATTGAATGGAGTATGTCAAGACCGGGTGTGGTTTTCTCCCGGAACCGCCATTAATTTTGTAGAACTTAAGTAACGGTAAAACATGGTGCCATGGCTGCAACAGCCGGTTGGCTGTCATCGTCGTCAGCATGACGATATATTAGATCAATCGTGCGAATGCGCCTAAACTTTGTTTGATGCAGTGTTGGTACTGTGTTAATAACCACCCAAGTCAATCGGACAGGGGCGCTGTTTCAGGCGCATTGACTGCCTTCATCCCGGTGCAAATCTGACCGGCGGTGCCTTACGGATTGCCCTTGCCATGAGGCATGACTGCCTCCAGGAGTTGATCGCATGACTGACGGAACCGAAATTCATACGACCCTCGGCGAACGGGCCGCACGCCAACTCGCCAACACCACCAAGACCCCGCCGCAATGGTCGGCGATCACGCCGCGCTGGCTGGTCTCGTTCCTGCCCTGGGTCCCGGTCGAGGCCGGCACCTATCGCGTCAACCGGGTCAAGGAGTCCTATTCGGAGAAGCTGGACGATGTCGAGTGCAGCCCGAATGAGCAGACCGAACTGCCCGAGACCTTCGTCGCCTACGAGGAACATCCGCGGGAATATACCCTCAACGCGGTCACCACGGTCCTTGACGTCCAGACCCGGATTTCCGATCTCTACCGCAGCCCTTACGACCAGACCCGGGAGCAACTCCGGCTGCTGATCGAAAAGGTCAAGGAGTATCAGGAAAGCCAGCTCATCAATAACGCCGAATACGGTCTGCTGGCCAGTGCCACTGCGGCGCAGCGGATTACGACGTTGGGCGGGGCGCCGACGCCCCATGATCTTGATGAACTGATCTCCCGGGTGTGGAAGGAACCGGCCTTTTTCCTCGCCCATCCCCGGGCCATCGCGGCCTTTGGCCGGGAATGCACCAATCGCGGGGTGCCGCCGCCCACCGTGACCCTGTTCGGCTCGCCGTTCCTGACCTGGCGCGGGATTCCGCTGGTGCCCAGCGACAAGCTTGCGGTCGATGCCGAAGGCAAGACCAACATCCTGTTGTTGCGCGCCGGTGAACAGAAGCAGGGCGTGGTCGGCCTGTTCCAGCCCGGCCTGCCGGGTGAGGTCGCGCCCAGCCTGTCGGTGCGGTTCATGGGGATCAACCGCAAGGCGGTCGCCTCTTACCTCATCTCCTTGTACTGCTCGCTTGCCGTTCTTACCGACGATGCCCTGGGTGTGCTCGAAGGTGTGGAAGTCGGGCATTACAATGACCGGAAGTGACTTCGGCGTGGGGGTGGCGGCGCCGGTTTCCGGCGCCGATGCGCAGTCCACCGCCCCGTGGGAAGCGATGGCGTCGGTGATGTCGTCGCTGCCCGATCCCGCCGCCATCGCCGAGCTTGCCAACGCCTTTTTCAAGGCGGTGCCGGGCACTCCGGGTGGCATCGGACCGTCCGTGGTTGCGGCGCCGCCGGCGTCCCCGGCCGCGCCGTCCGCCATCCCGGCGGCGGGCGTCCCCGGGCCAGCCTTGCCCGCCGGAGCCGGTCTCGACCGGGTGGGTCACCCCGCCACCCAGGCCAAGCCGCCGGCATCGGTTCCGGGCGGGGCGGGCGTGCCCTCCTGGCAACTGCCGGGGGTGCAACTGCCGGGGGTGCAACTGCCGGGGGTGTCGACCGATCCCGGTCTCGACCAGCTTCTGCGGTCGCTGGGCGCCGATCTTGCCCTGGTTCCGCCCAAGCCGCAAACCAACGCCCCCGGACGGGGGCCTGAGTCCGGGGCCGGCTTCTATTTCCTTGACCATGCCCGGCTGCCGGCGACGGCGGCGGCGGCTCCGGCTCCGGTCCCGGCGCGTACCGATCCTCCCGCTCCGGTGCCCGGCACGGCAGCCGCCCCGGCGTTTCCCGAGGTGCCGGAGTTGGGACCGGCGGCGCGGCCGTTCGATCCCCATACGGTCCGGCGCGACTTTCCGATTTTGCAGGAGCGGGTCCACGGTCGGCCCTTGATCTGGTTGGACAATGCCGCCACCACCCAGAAGCCGCAGGCGGTGATCGACCGTCTGTCCTATTTCTACCAGCACGAAAATTCGAACATCCACCGGGCCGCCCATGCCCTGGCGGCCCGGGCCACCGATGCCTATGAGGCCGCCCGGGACAAGGTCCGGCGTTTCCTCGGCGCGGCGTCCGCCGACGAGATCATTTTCGTCCGGGGCACCACCGAGGGCATCAACCTGATCGCCCAGGCCTGGGGACGGCGCAACATCGCCAAGGACGACGAGATCGTCATCACCTGGCTTGAGCACCATGCCAACATTGTGCCCTGGCAGCAACTGTGTGAGGCGAAGGGCGCCCGGTTGCGTATCGCTCCGGTGGATGATCGCGGCCAAGTGAAGCTGGACGAATACGAAAAATTGCTCAACCTGCGCACCCGCATCGTGGCCTTCAGCCACGTTTCCAACGCCCTGGGAACCATTACCCCGGCGCGCGAGATGATCGAAATGGCTCACCGCCACGGGGCGCGCGTTCTCGTTGACGGCGCACAATCGGTCGCGCACATGCGGGAGGATGTCCAGGCGCTCGGTTGTGACTTCTTCGTGTTCTCTGGGCACAAGGTTTTTGCGCCTACGGGTATCGGTGCGGTCTACGCCAAGGGCGATCTGTTTGACACCACTCCACCCTGGCAAGGTGGCGGCAGCATGATCCTGGACGTCACCTTCGAGAAGACGACTTACAACGTAGCTCCGGCGCGCTTCGAGGCGGGTACAGGCAGCATTGCTGACGCCGTGGGGCTGGGAGCAGCACTGGATTATCTCAGCCAGGTCGGGATCGAGAACGTGACCCGCTATGAGCACGAACTGCTGGCATATACCACGGCAGGGCTAGCCACGGTCCCCGGTCTGCACATTATCGGTACGGCGCGCGAGAAAGCTGGAGTCCTTTCCTTTGTTATAGACGGAATTCGCACGGAAGATGTAGGCAAGGCACTCGATGAAGAGGGAATAGCCGTGCGCGCCGGCCACCACTGCG
>PLTC01000222.1 GCA_003165295.1 Rhodospirillales bacterium
CAACGCCGCCCAGATCGCCCGGCTGTCGTGGTGGAAGGCAAATTCGTCCAAGAAGGCGTTGGCGGAAAAGCCGCGGGCGGTATCGGCATTGGCCGGCAACGCGGTGATACGAGAGCCGTCGGGAAACGTCACTTCAAAGGTCTTGTAAACCGCGTCGTCGGCCCTGAACTCGTCCTCGGAGAACTGCACCGCGTGGGCGGTTTTAAGGAACGCGCGATACAGAATAAAGAACGCCCGGCACAATGGTTTGATCGCCTCGTCCACCGCCTCCCGGGCCTGCCGCTCGCCGCGCGACAGGATGATCCACCGCGCCCGCCGTCCCGAGATCATCGCCTGGACGCAATCGTCGACGATCTCGCCGCAGGTCGAAAAGGTCTTGCCCGTCTGGCGCGCGAACATGCCGATCTTGAACCGGCTCCTATCGTCCAGCCAGCGTTTCTGATAGGGAAGAAAGGTAATCAGCGGCTCCGCCATCAACCAAACCCCATGGCGTGCCGCGCTTCTTCCAGGGTCTTCAGATCAAGAGCGCCGGGAGAGGCGTTGGCCGCCAGTTCATCAAGCTGCTTTTTCTTTTCGGCAATTATCGCCTTGCGCTCTTCCGCTCGTGCCCGCGCCACGGTCTCAATGTCCATCCGGCGCGCGTGGCTGATATTCCGCAACGTCTCGGACAGCAGCTTAGCGTTCTTTGGATCAATGACGACCGGGACGCCTTCTTCTTCTGCCGACACCAGGTCGAAGAACACCGCCCCCAGCGCCCGAGCCCCGGCTCGCACCATCCGGTCGATGGCGCCGTCGTCGCCGGCGCCAACCAGCCGGTCAGCCATGGCGTCGGCGACGCCGACCCGCTTGGCCAGCACGTCGATGCGTTGGATGTGACGGCCCATGCCCGAGCGACTGGGCTGTTCCGACTGCGGCAACATCTCTCGGAGAGGGAAAAGGATTTCGTCGATGGTGCGCCCCTGGTGGCGCAGATCGGCGATCAGCTCACGAATTTCCTCCGGCAGTCGGTCGATTTTCGAAGGGCGTCCCATATCAGCGGTCCCAGCGTGAGCACTCGATGCCGGGAACCTCAATGCGCCCATGGGCAACATCGTCGCCCCGTTCGGTGATCCTGACCACGCGCAGGCTGTCTCCAAGCCACTCCTCGGTCACACAGGCGGCCTGACGTAGACGATCAAGGTCCTGGCGGATGGTGTCGCGGGTATCACGGGAAAATCCGCCGCGCAAAGCCGCCTTATAGATGACGCTCTCGTTGGCCTCTCCCTTGACCTCAACAAGCAGGCGCAGGACGAACACGCGCCGTGAGGCCGCCCAATCGTCGGTAAAGCTCGTCATGATTTTTCCTTCAGGTGAAAACCGATGAGCATGTCGAGTTGCCGTTCGAGCCGGCCCAAAGCGGCCCCCACCCCCTCAATGCTGGCGGAAAGCGCCTGAACTGATCCCTCTACCGCCGAGACCCTCCCCGTCAAAGCCATTACGTCCCTTTGGTCAGGTAACCGGGAAAGATCTGCATGGAGTGCCGCGAATTTAATCTCACCCTCTGACAGTCGTTGCTCGATAGCCTCATGTATCTGGTCGTAGATCTCGCGCTGGCGACGCAGCTCCTCCTTGCTGACCAGCGCGGTGCGCGCAAACCACAGCGCCAACGCAATCGTGGCTGCGACGGCGCCTCCGAGCAGTCCCACGAGTCGGAAAACGTTGGCGGTCCATTCGGCAGTCCACCAATCGATCATCGTCACCCCCTCAGTTCACAATCAGTCTGGCAATGCCGATCGCTGATCATCAGGCGCCCGGGGAAGAACCTCTCGCGTTAGCCAGTTCGGCAAGCCGGGCGAGCGCCGCCTCGGGGCCGGCGACGCGGTACAACTCCACCAACTCGGCGGCGTTGACTGCATAGCCCCAATTGCCGGCCAGCCAGAGCACCGCGGTCTGGAGCCGGGAGTCGACCGCGCCGAGCCGGCCGAGATTGAACCGCGCCGCCACCTGCGACACCGCGCCCAACAATGCAAGGGCCACGCCGACCACCGTGGTCAGATGGTCGGTAATCCAACCGATCGACGCTATCACCGGATCGCCGGGGATCGTACCGGTGGCACTCGCCGCAGTGCCGCATAGCCCGAGGGCCAGGAGAGCCCCGGCCGCCAGAGCGATCGGGATGACAAACAATAGGTTCGAGCGCATTGGCGTCCCTCAGTTCGGGCAGTTGACGGCGTTGAACGCCGCGACCAGCGCCTGCTCTTCGGGCAGCGTGTCGGCGCCGGCCGCAACCGCCGCGGCGATCGGTTCGGCGACGTCCTGGTAGACCACGCAACGTTGGGCCAGCGTGGTGCCGGTGGCGGCGCTCACCTCGGCGCCGATCGTCGAGCAGCCCGATGACCCCGCCAAAACGGATATGAGAAACAACCTTTTCATGGCGTTTCTCCGTGGCTGCCGAGCAGCGTGGCATAGCGCAGGCGCATGCCGTGCGACGCGTAGTGGAGCGCCCGCAGCACCCAGCCATTGAGGTACTTGCTCGACGCCGGGCGCCTGGTGGCGATGCGCCGGTAATGAGTGACGCGGGCGCGAACGATGGTGTCGATCGTCGTGGCCGCCCCGTGAGCCTGAATCGCGGCGGTCAGCAATCCGGCACACCCGGACAACGGAACGCGGGCGAGCGCGGGGAACGAGAGTTCGCCCAGCGCCGCGTGCAGCACCTGGGTCGCGCCCTCGACCCCACAGTTGAACGTGGTATCGAGGATCACCGGCTGCACCGGCGCCGGCAGTTTGTCGACGCCCGGAGTGAGGCAGTAGTTGAGGAGAATCAGCCGGTCAGCCAGGTCCGGGGTTACATCCCGAATATCGTTGAGATCGGTGCGACCGTCGCCGTTCAGGTCGAGCCGGGCAGCCCGGGCGGATCTCAGGTCGATCCCGCATCTGGTGGCACCCCCCGGATCGTCGGGATCGATCTCGAAGCGGGTGCCTTCGCGGCCGAGGATTTCGGCCAGCGTCGGCTTGAGGGCATCGGGAATAGCCGAGAGAGGGGGCAGCTTTGCGACGGTCAGCATCGGGCGCCTCGTGCGCGGGAGAATGCAACGGGCGCACCATCCCCCACTGGCGCCTTCCGGTCGCCCCGGAAGAGTTCCGTCCGATCAGGGATCGTCGAACAGCGATCTCTGCACCGGGTCGGCCCTCAGGTCGGCCCGGATCTGGCGCGCGTGGCGCCCGGTGCAACCCGCCAGCAGCGCGGCCTGCCGGGGACTGGCGCCCCGGTCCAGGGCCTCGGCCACGCGCCGCTTCTTGCCGCCGATATTGCACCCTCGCGGGATATCGATACGGTGGCCACCGTATTCCGCCGCCAGCGCCTGCAACCCATCCCATCCGATCAGCCGCGCCAATGCGTGGTCGGGCTTCGGCCGTTTGGGAATATACTGCTTTTCCACGCCGCCGAGCGCCTCGACCAGCCGTTGCGCGGCAGATGCCCCGATCACCGCCGCGAGATCGCGCAAGGAGGGGGGAAGCGCGTCGCTCACGACTGCAACGCCACGCCCTTGCGCGCGGCCCAGGATTTCAGCCCCTCGATCACCCGGCCCCAGCCGGCGGCGTCGAGCGCCCCCAACTCCTGGCCGGTCTGCCGCTTGATATAGGCGTCCAGCGCCCGGTCGGACCGGTTGTTCACGACGCCGCCTTCGAACAGCGCGATCCAGATGGCGCGCGCCTTGGCATGTTGGGGCGCGCCGGTAAACCGCGAGCGCGCGTCCTTACCGCCTCCCAGCTTGCGCAACCCGTCCAGCAGCCGGTCGCGTTCGGCCGCGGTCATATCCGCCGAACTCTCGCACCGGCCGTTCGAGGCCCGGTGGACGATGGCCCGATATGCGTCATCGGGGAGCTTTAACTCCCGTTTCATGGCGTGGATGGCCTGCAAATCCTTCTTGCGGGCGGCGTCGGATGGTTTGGCAGTCATGGCAGCCCTCGCACGAAAAAAGGGCGCGGCCGAACCGGCCGCGCCCCCAGGAACCCGTTGAAAACGATGGCGGCGTCAGTCGATAAGGCGGCGCTGCACTGTTGACAGGCGATCGGCGATGACAAACAGCAGGGCGTCAAGGCCCTGCGGGAACCGGCAGAGGGCGGTCGAAAGGCACAGCTCGGCGAGCCCGCGAGTCGCCCATTCCAGTTGGTTGATCTCCGCCAACACCGCCTCGATGTCCGGTCGGGGCTCAGCCATGGGATGCCTCCCCGGTGAGGACGCCGGCGGCACGCAGTTTGTTGCGCACCGTAATCCCCGGTCGATTGAGGGCAGCCCCGATCGCGTTGAGCGACTGGCCTTCGCGGTGGCGCCGAACCATCTCCGCGACCTCTTCCCCGGTCACCGGCCGGTTCTTCCAGCCCGAGGCCCGCTGCTTCCGGTTCGCAACCCCTCGCTGCCGCTCCAGCACCCGGATGTAGCGCCGCAGCAGGTCCATGTGTTCCGCCGAAAGCAGGGTAACTTGCTCCCGCAACTCCGACAGTTCGGCCGGAGCCGCCTTTCGCAGATTGATCGCCACGCCCTTTTCCCAATAATCCCAGAGCGCGTCGTCGCATTCCGCCTGGAATAACTCGACCGTCGGCCGGATCCGCTCCGGCACCTTGCGCGGCTCGATGGTCATCAGGTAGCCCGGCAGCTTGCGCAGCGGCAGGCATGCCGCCTCCTGCGGGCCGCCGGCGGAAGGTATCAACAAGATGTTGATACCCCAGCGCCGTTGGTTCGCCATGAGCTTCTTGTGCTGGCCCTGCCAACTCAGGCCGATGCCCTCGACCAGCGGCTTCATCACAACGAAGGGCTGGCCGTCGTGCTCGATCATATTCAGGCTGTGCCCATGAAAGGACACGGTCATCAGAGTCGTCATAACTCAATCCTTCACAAACAGAGTCGGTAATCCGGCGGGTTTCAGGGCCTGCTTGGCGAGATGAAAGCAGGCGACACGGAGCAGGGCGAACAGAAACGCCTTGTCCGCTCTGGCTCGGCACCACATCAGGTGCCCGAGAAACGCCCAGTGGTTGGGTGCGGCGCGCCCGCGATTGCGGGCAACGAAATCGTCCACGACCGCCTTGGCGCGGACGTACTTCGAGTCGTTTTGTGGGGATTGCGTCATGACATAGGCTCCGTAAGCTCGCGGTTGACCGCGCTCCACCGGAGACCTCGCCAAAAGTCTGGTGGTGGAGCGCAGGGGTTGGCGAACCTCCGCTTACGGACAGAGGCGCACGCTCACGCATGCCCCCTGCGCTCCACCATAAAAGCCGCGCAACATCGGTGGCGCGGCTTGAGAGCGCCGTAAGATCGGAGGGGTCGCCAAACCCCGCCGGGACCCTTTTCGCCCCGGCACCGAACACGTTAGGCGCATCTCCTAAAAATGTCAAAACGAATGTCGCAACGGCCTTGACTCTGGCGTGGGACACGCTCAAGGGTGGTCGGCTAACTCGCAAATGGAGAACAATGCCATGAAAATGCATACATTGATATGGGCCTGCCTGCTCGTGCTGGTGGCCATTCCCGTCCAGGCGCAGGAAAAGACGCCAAGCCTGGGCATCGGCCGCGAAGCCATTATTGAGGCGCTGAACAACGGGGACACTGGCTTTCGCTTCGACCCGGCGACGGTCGAGGCTGGCGTGCCCACCATTAGCTCATGACTCCCCTCATTTTTTT
>PLTC01000231.1 GCA_003165295.1 Rhodospirillales bacterium
CCCATGTGAAACAGCGAAGAGCCCTTTTTAGAACGATTGTGCTTTATTAATTCACTAATAAAATACAATAAACACACAGCGGCGATAATTTTCCAAATGCTTATTCCACCACCACCATCCACTATAGGTACATTCCGACCAGTTGACTCAGACTTGACTATTGGGTTAGCCTGAACCGTTAGCGTATCCGGAACTGTTGGGACTGCCTGAACCGTCGGTGCGACTTGAATTATTGGGGTAGCCTGAACCGTTGGAGCGGCCTGTGCCAAGAGCGGGGTGTTAAATCCGCGCCGATACTCCGGCGCGCCTTTTCTTCGCGCGTCGATCACCGCCAGTTGCCGCTTGGCCTCAAGGCAGCCGGCAAGCCATTCCGGGCTGACCCCGGGGTGATCCGCTGCCGCGCACGATCCTCCGTCCGAGGGGCTCCGATGGGCTGCCCAATAGTCCGCGCCGACCTGGACATCACCGGTCTGGCTGCTGAACCATGCGTCCCAACGCTGCCGATCGATCTGCCCTTGCCGGAATGCGTCTGATACCGGAGCCAGCGGCGTCGCATCACTGCCCTGGCCCTGCGCCCGCAGCGCAGTAATACGGCTCTGGTACGCCTGTCTGAGACAGGCGACGTCGGAGCAGGCATTCCGCTCCGCCGTGAGCCAACGTGCCTCGTCACCTTGGAGGTTGGCGGCGATCGCCGCGCCCAGGTTCTGGTTACGAACGGCAACAAAAAGGTCGGCCAGTTGTCGGTCAAGGGCGGCAAGTTCGGGGGTGCTGCAGATCAGTCGCTCCGCCAGTTTGTGCGCCTGGGCGCAGTCGAAGCTCGTTTCCTCGGGGCGCGGCGCGGCCCATCCCTCCCCAGCCTGCGACGGATGGGAATCTGGCGCTGCCCGCTCAGCCCAATTTGGGGGGACCTCTCGCCACGGCTCTGGGCAGACGCTGACGTATGGATAGTACCCATGTGCCGAGTTACAATAATACCACGACTCAGCTTTTCCGGGAGTCGCATATCCCACCAATAGGGCGATAGAGGCGATTCCGGTGCTTGCCATGCCTCTCATGATATCAACTCCCCCATCTATATACACACTTTACCAAATGCGCATCGTAAGCTGTCAGCTTCTTCTGCAACGCGTCGCGTCCGGTAAAGCCCAACCTTATTTGGCAGCTTTTAACTTATAACTTGTTGCGAACCTACCTTGATCGCCTCAGCAACCCCCCTTATCAATTTTTTTTGTGCTTCAGGTGTAGTTCTGTAAGCCATAAGCAATGAGTATTCCTCTTCATCAATTTCAATTTTGTATGTCATTTTTCCATTTATAATCAATTGTGCTGACCTTTTCACTATCTGAGCGAATTTTTCGGCCATATCCATATCCATTACGTTGCGACCACTTTCGTAGTGCCGCACGTTGCCTCCGGACATTCCCAAGCGGGCGCCGACATCCCCGGCGCTGAGCTTCAGCGCCCTCCGTGCCTCACGCAACCGATCTCCGGGTGTGCAGTCCACTTCCATAAAACGGAGCGTAGCGAATTTTCCGCTACGACGGGTATTGACCGGAAACGCTACGTCGCGTAGCATATGCGCATGCTGACCTTCCGTACCATACTCGCTCATTGGAGCCTCGCCGAGCTGGCTGCGGACGCACACCTCACCGTGTCCGCGGTCAGGCAGTGGAAGTGGCGGAACAATGTGCCCTCCGAATACTGGCCCCCCCTTTTGGATGCCGCTGTCCGCCGCGGCATCCCCTTGACTGCTGACGACCTTGTCTCCGCGGTCCGCGCGTCCGCCGCACGTCCTCCAACCGGACCACCACCCCTCTCCTCAAATCTCCGCTCATGACGACTCTCCTGTGGCTGATTTCGCCACGGTGTCCGCCTCACATACCCCGGGATGCAAGCAAGACGTTGCATTTGCTACCCCATATAGTAGCATCGACTCTGCGCCGAAGGCGCTGCCCCGCGACTCGCGGAACCGCCGCCCCGCGAAGGCCGTTGGCAGCACTCAGCCTGCCGCTGAGGCTTCGCACCGTAATGATCGCGCCGAATCATCGCCAGTGATCACCGTCACATCGGCCCCTGCGACTTCCGGCCGCAGGGGTGGGTCCAAGCGACCGGTCGGGGGGGCGACATGAACGCCGGGCGCGTCGGGCATTACCAGCGGGCGCGGGGGGACGATGATGGAGGCCCTCCGGCACTTTCGGCGGTTCGTGGTCGGGCGACAGCCGAACGCCAGCCTTCCCGGCCGAACCGGCGTCCGCGGGGGCGGGGATCGCCGGTCCAGGTAACGCATCCCGTGCCGCGCGGGACCGCCCCTGCCACATCGGAACCGGCACGATGACGGCTTCCCGGCCCGCTCTCGAACCGGCGCCCCGCCTGCCGCTGGATGAACGCCAGCCGAACTGGCCTTTTGGGGCGCTCCAGCCGTATTCCTACCGGGTGATCCTGGCCGATCCGCCCTGGTCGTGGCGGGCGTTCTCGGATAAGGGCCTGGCGCGTTCGCCCCAGCGTCATTATCCGTGCCTGCCGGCCGAGGCGATCATGGCGCTGCCGGTGGCCGAACTGGCGGATCCCCAAGGCTGCCTGTTGGCGCTGTGGGCGACGGCGCCGATGCTGCCCCAAGCCATGGCCACGATGGCGGCCTGGCGCTTCGGCTATGTCACCCAGGCGGTCTGGGTCAAGACCACCGCCCGCGGCAGCCCGGCGATGGGGCTCGGTTATGTGCTGCGCAACGCCCACGAGTTGCTGCTGCTCGGCACCCGCGGCACCGTCGCCTACGGCCCCGGGCGTTCGCGGTTGCCGAGCGTGATCCTGGCGCGCCGATGGCGCCATAGCGCCAAGCCGGAGGCCCAGTATCACACCCTCGATACCATGGCCCCCGCCGGCCGGCGTTGCGAGCTGTTCGCCCGGCAGGCCCGGGACGGCTGGGACCCCTGGGGCAACGAGATCGCGGAGGCGGCCGATGCCTGACGGTCGCATCTTCTTACCCGGCCAGTATGGCGGGTTTCCCGGTGTGATGGTAAGTGCGCCGACCGCGCGGTCAGTGTGGCGGCAGGTACCGGATGGCGGCGAGCAGGATGCCGGTGATCACCACCAACATGCCGCCGAGTTTGATGGTCATCCGCGATTCGGCCTCGGCGATCTGACCGCGGAGATTGGTCTCGACCAACCTCAGATCGGACCTGACCTCGGCGATTGTCGAGTCCAAACGATGCGTCGCCGCTTCCAGGTCGCTTCGGACGGCGGCAATATCGCCCTTGAGTTCGGCCTTGACCTCGGCGATATCGCCCTTGAGTTCGGCCTTGGTCTCGGCGATTTCCGTCCGAACGGTCGCTATCCCGCGCTCCAGGTCGGCCTTGCTGGCGGCCTGGGTATCCATGAAATCGGCCAGCGCCTCGACCTGTTCGATGGTGAAGCCGACCTTTTGCAGTTTCAGCACCGCGCTTGCGCCCATGGAGCACCTCCTGCCCTCAAGATAAGCCCCTTGATGCGGCGAGTCCACGGGCGCACCATCCGCACATGGGCAGGCAGGGCTGGTAACCCTGTCGGTCTCGGGGGGATGAGCGACACCACTTCACCCTGCCAAAGCCCGCCGCGCCGCGTCGGCCAGGAAGCCGGAGCGGTTGTTGCTCACCGCATCGATCTGGGCCAGCAAACGCTCGTCAATGGTGATGTTGATGCGCTTGATCTTCGCGGGCATCGTCACCGGAACCATGACGATGCAGACCATCCGCACGTCCGGATCGGCGACGATGGCATCGGCGGGAGTCGGGGCCGGCAACACCTCGCCATCTTCAATCGTGCCGGTGATGTGAAGCGCGAGAGCCTCGGCTGCCATCGCAATCGCCTCATCAATCGTGCCGCCGGCACTGACGCAACCGGGAAAATCGGGAAAAACCACCCCATAATCGCTATCGGCATCCTTGTCGATGACGGCGGGATAGAAGGTCTGAGCCATGATTGCCCTCCTGGCAAAAGAGTCTGTGGCTCAACGGAGCCGCAGACCCGTCCTGGTCTGGATGTCCTTGATGACGCCGGTGGACACATCCTTTTTTGGGGACGGAACCGTCACGGTCCCAGGCTTGGTCGGGTGCTTGAACTGCTTGTGGCTGCCGTTCTGCCGGACTTCGACCCAGCCATCAGCCTCAATGATTCTGATGGCGTCCTTGCTGCTGACTGGCATCTGAGCACCCCCCGGCTTGTTGATGTGTATCATACACACCGGAACAGAAGGGCGCAAGCTGAGTCGCCCCGCCCGTCATCCGGCCAGCGCGCGCCGCGCGGCTTCGGCCAGAAAGCCGGAGCGGTTCTTGCTTGCCGCGTCGATTTCGGCCAACAGCCGTTCGTCGAGCGTGACGTTGATACGAACGGCGCGGCCTGGCAGTGGCAGCAACGGAACCATCGTCACCAGAACGTCGCGCCAGTCGATCCAATCCTCAGTGTTCGCCAACTTGATCTCTTCAAGAGTGCGCGGGATGGGAATAACATCGCCGTCCAGTTTCATCAGATTGACATGCGCCGACAGGGCTTCCGTGCCGTTTTGAACGACATCCGAGAAGGTGTCTCCGGCGCTCGTGCAGCCGGGAAAATCAGGAAAGACCATTCCGTAACTGCCATCGGCGGCCCGATCGATCAGCGCGATGTAATGGATCATGATGTTTTACTTTCCGGTTCACGGCTTGATGCCGGCTTGCTTGCAGATGCTGCGGATGACTGCGGGCGACAGGTCCTTGCGCGGATGGGGGATGGTGACCTTGCCGGATTTGGTTTGATGCGTGAACTGGTGATGGCTGCCGACCACATTGACCAGGCGCCACCCGTCCGCTTCCACCGCCTTGATCAGTTCCCGGCTGCTGTACGACTTCATCACCGCCCCTCTTGATGGGTATAATTATACACACCATCGGACGGGGTGTCAATGCCAAATGTGTATTCTACTACACATTGCTTCGCCCCTTGACACCAACCGCCGACAGGCGCACCATCCGCATATGGGCAGGCAGGGCTAGTCACCCTGTCGGTCTCGCGTGCGAAGGCGGCGCCGTCCGTAATGCGGCTCACCGCTATGTCCAGGGTCGAACGTCGTATGTCCAGGGGGAAGCCCTAAAGGACGTTCGGCGCGTCCTTCGCCGCGCGACTAGCCCTGGACGCCAGCGGTTCCTAGTACTACAGTTGCACTTAGCANNTGCGGAAGTGCAACTGTAGTACTAGTCAGTCCATCTGGCGTCCTTCGACAATTTTGCGAAGGAGCTTGCGCCATGGCTGACATGGACGACAGCGCGCCCGCGTGCGCGCTCACCATCAACGACATCAACACCACCGTTAATGGCGAACCGCGCATTCATGATTTGCGGCTGGCCGAAGCCTTCGGTTTCACCCAACCGCGCGACATCCGCAAGCTGATTGCGCGCCATCTTGAGACGCTGAAAAGGCTTAGAGTCTGTCCGGAAAGATTATTTCTAGGTCACAACCCTTGCGAGACGACGCACCAT
>PLTC01000221.1 GCA_003165295.1 Rhodospirillales bacterium
GATCCTTGACCGAGCCGCCGGGATTGAGGAACTCGGCCTTGCCCAGAATCTCACAGCCGGTCAGCGCGGAAGGGCCGACAAGGCGAATCAGCGGCGTGTTGCCGACGGCACCGACGAATCCGTCGCAGATCGAAGACACGGCAGCGTTCCTCCCTACTCTTGGCGTCTGACGATAACGAGCGACACAAGGGGCTTTGCCCCCTTGACCCCCACCAGGGGCGTGACGCCCCTGGACCCGCGTCACTTAGGTCCGGTTGCCAGCTTACGCCGCAGCAGCGACAGTGGCGCGTCGCCTGCCACACCGGCCTGATAGGCCACGTCGATTTCGGCCAGAGCGTGACGCCAGGATGCCAGACCGGCACCGTCGGGCAATTCCACCGTGGTAAAGCCGGTCCGCACCAGGAACTGGTACTGATCGGGCAGGATATGGCCAAAGGCCCGGATTTCGCCGGTATAGCCATGATGCTCGCGCAGTTCCCGCGCCGTCGAGAAGGCGCGACCGTCGCGAAATCTGGGAAACTCCAGCGCAACCAGGGCAAAGCGGGCAAGATCCGCCGCGATCTCGGGCGCCAGTTGGTTGCTTTTCAACCGCACCCCAACAGGCGTGTTGCGGGTGATCAAGGCCGCGCGATCCCGGCGCCAGCGATCCAGGCTGACGATGACCGGTCCCTCGGGCACCGCCCCGGCGGCATCGTCGAGATGGGTCCAGGAATCGCCGACCGGCTGGCCGTCCTTAAGCAGCAGCGCCATAAACCTTCTCCTTGAACGGCCGGACGCCGATGCGGGCGACGGTCTGGAGGAAGGACTCGCCTTCACCGCGCCGCTCCAGATACAGCGCGACCAGCGCCTCGACCACGTCCGCCACCTGATCGTAGCCCACCGCCGGGCCGACCACCTGGCCCAGTGCGGCCTCCTCGGTGGCGGTGCCGCCGATGGTGATCTGATAGGTCTCGACGCCGTGCTTGTCGACGCCGAGGATGCCGATATCCCCGACGTGATGGTGACCGCAGGCATTGATGCAGCCGCTCATCTTGATCTTCAGCGGACCGATCCGGTGCTGGAGGTCGAGATCGGCAAAACGCCGGGAAATGTCCTGGGCCAGCGGAATCGAGCGGGCATTGGCCAGCGCGCAATAGTCGAGACCCGGGCACGAGATGATATCGCCCACCAGCCCGGCATTGGCGGCATCCAGGCCATGCCGGCCCAGCTCCCGCCACAACGCCGGCAGGTCGTCCTGCCGGACATGGGCCAGCACCAGATTCTGCTCGTGGCTGACCCGGATTTCGCCGAAGCTGTAGCGGTCGGCGAGCGCGGCCACCGCCTCCATCTGTTCCGAGGTGGCGTCGCCCGGAATCCCGCCGGTGGGCTTGAGAGAGATCGTGACCGCGGCATAGCCCGGCTGCCGGTGGGGCGTCAGGTTGGACCGGGTCCAGCGGGCAAAGGCCGGATCCCCGGCCCGGGCCTGCTCCAGGGCCGGGGACACCGCCGGCAGCGCGGCAAAGGCCGGAGGTGCGAAGTGGCGGCGAATGGTCTCGACGATTTCGGGATCGAGCCGGTACTTCGGCCCGCGAATCCGCGCGAACTCCTCCTCGACCTGCTCCCGCAACCGGTCGATGCCAACCTCGTGGACCAGAATCTTGATCCGCGCCTTGTAGATGTTGTCACGCCGGCCGTATTGATTGTAAACGCGCAGGACCGCTTCGAGCCACCCCAGCAGGTCCGCCTCGGGCACCCAGTCGGCAAGCCGCCGGCCCAGGAACGGCGACCGACCCAGGCCACCGCCGACGAAGATTTCAAAGCCGACCGCGCCCCCGGGACCCGACCTGGCCCGGATGCCGATGTCGTGGACCGCGATGGCGGCGCGATCATGGCCGCTGCCGGTGATGGCGATCTTGAACTTGCGGGGCAGAAAGCTGAATTCCGGGTGCAGGGTCGACCATTGGCGCAGAATTTCGGCATAGACCCGGGGATCGACGATTTCGTCGGCCGCCGCGCCGGCAAACTGGTCGGTGGTGACGTTGCGGATGCAATTGCCGCTGGTCTGGATCGCGTGCATGCCGACGCTGGCCAGATCGGCCAGGATCGCGGGCGCGTCTTCCAGCTTGATCCAGTTGTACTGGATGTTCTGCCGCGTGGTGAAGTGGCCATAACCACGGTCATACTTGCGCGCGACATGCGCCAGTGCGCGCATCTGCTTGGACGACAGCGTCCCGTATGGGATCGCGATCCGCAGCATATAGGCGTGCAGTTGCAGATACAGCCCGTTCATCAGCCGCAGCGGCTTGAACTCGTCCTCGCTCAACGCGCCCGACAGCCGGCGCTGCACCTGCTCGCGGAAAGCCTCCACGCGGCGGGTGATGAAGGCGTGGTCGAGCGCGTCATAATGGTAAATACCGGCCTCGGCGGCAGCCGACGGGGTGCGGATCTGGGTGGCGGTGTCCATCGTCAGACTCCCAACCCGCTTGTGGCGGGGGCATAGCTGAATTCGGGGTGAACGGTGGGGCCAAACGCCCGGATGCGCTCACGGGTGCTCAGCGGGTCAAGCCCATCAGGGGCGCGGCGCACCTCAACCTGGTAGACGCCGATCACCCGCTGGGCGCTGATTTCGGCGGCGCCGAACGCCAGCGCGGGCACGATCCCGGCCGCGTCGAATGGCTGGGCATTGGCAAGGAGGGGCTGCCAAATATTGCCTGCGCCGAGCCACCGGATCGCGCCGTCGCGCAGATTTGTGGCAGTGACGACGAACAGCTTCATCTTTTGGTTCTTTCTGATCGCCGAACAGGCCCGGCGGCGCGACCCTATTCACTTTTCAAAATTGCAATTCTACGGCCGCGGATTCCCCGCATTGCCGCCGCAACATACATCGCCAGAAGGGGGAATCAATCCTTGCCGTGATATAGCAGCGTGTAATATCTATATCACGCTTGGAATTTGGAAAATTCTAAAATGACGACGGCAAATCCGGTGTTTTATGCATCCCAGACCAGCGATACCCAGGCTGTCCAGCCATTGGACGCTCGCGGCACCCGTCGCATGGGCATCGATGCGGGCCTGATTTCATTCATTGTCCGGGCTGTTTTGGCCGTGGGCCTGCTGGGCTACCTTATAATCCACTGAACAATTGCGTGTATTCAGCGTCAGATCGCGAAGCTGATCGGCTCAGCACTCGGCCGACCCAGACCGGCGGCGGCGGCGCGCTTCAGCAGATCGTCCAACGTCAGTGCTCCCAATTGCGCACGGGCGGCGGCGTCTATTTCATTCCACAGCGGATCAACGACATCCGATTGCAGCGCGCCAATCGGTCCATCCGCGCCGTCGCTGGCCTCCGACGCTCCGGCCGCCACCGCGACTTCGACGATCTCGGACAGCCGGATATCACGCCGAGGCCGCCCCAGCCGGTAGCCACCACGCGGGCCGCGCACGGAATCGAGCAGGCCGGCGCGCGACAGCGATTGCAGCAGCGGCTCCATGCCACGCCGGGCCAGGCCAAGCCGTTCGGCGAGGTCGGCGGCACTGACCGTGGCCGTGCGTCCACCGTGGAACGCCACATCCAGCATGATCGTCACCGCCATCATCGCCCGGTCCCGCCTGATCAGCATCGCATCGTCCCCTTCACGGCAGCACCCTCAACCACGCAACGTTCATGTGATAACCTTGCCCAATGAGCAAGCCACCCATCCGAGTCGCCCACCCCACCACGCCCACCGAGCACGCCGGCTTCGTTGCCCGTGGCCGGATCT
>PLTC01000191.1 GCA_003165295.1 Rhodospirillales bacterium
AGCTTGTCCCACATGGTGCGGCCGGCCGGACCCCGGATGTCCTCCATGATCGCGTCGACCTTGTCCTTGGACAAGGTTTTCATCAGCAGCCGCTCGGTGCTGTCGTAGGTACCGACCAGCGAGCCGGTGGCGGACATCTGTTCGGCGAACTCGACGAACAGGCGCTCGATCAGATTGGCGCTGACCGTTCCCAGGTTGGCCATGGTCTGGGAGATTTCCTTGATCTCCTCATCGTCCATGTGCTGGAACAACTTGGCTGCGTGCTCCTCTCCCAGGGACAGGACCATGATGGCGGCCTTTTCCGGCCCGGTCAGGGTGCGATAATCTTCGCGAACGCGGATCGCCACGGCTTAATCTCCCTTGCCCGACATCTGCCTGCCCTCACCCTCGTAGGCTCACGTTTCCTGGTAAAGCCAGTTGCGCAGGATCGAGACGGCTTCCTCAGGATGTTTTTCGACGATTTCACCGACCTTGCGCAAGGACGAGGCCCGCACCCGTCCCTCGACCCGGTTGATATCGATCATCTGCTCCAACTCCTCGTCCGCCTGAGCCGCCTCCAGCGCCAGGTCCTGGGCCAGGGCGCCGGCCGGAGCGGCCAGTTGCGCCGGAAGCTGGGCCTGTTCGGCCAGCAGCTTCTCCATGTCGTCCTCGCTCTCCACCGGCCGCTCGAAGGCCCGGGTGATCAGCGGCCGGACCACCAGCAGGATGACCAGGATCGCGACGACGGCCAGGATCAGCATCTCGGCAATGCGGAACAGATCCTCCTTGGGCATGCCGAGCAGCATGTCCGAGGCGCCGGTGAACTCGCCCTCGGGCACCGCAAAACGCATGTTGACGACCTCGAGGGTGTCGCCGCGCACCGGGTCGTAGCCCACCGCCGAGCGGACCAGCGCGGTGATCTGGTCAAGCTCTTCCTTCGACCTCGGACTGTAGAGCGGCGATCCGCCCTTGGGGTCCGGGGTATAGAGACCGTCCACCAGCACCGCCACCGACAGCTTGCGCACCTGGCCGATTTCGCGAACCTGGCTCTTGACCGTCTTGCTGATCTCGTAGTTGACGGTTTCTTCGTTGCGGTTGGTGCGGTTGCTGGTGATCGGACCGGCGCCATGGGAGTCGGCGCCGGCCCCGCCCGGCACGTTGTTCTGGACCGTCACCGAGTCCATGGGGTCACGGTCCTGGGCGTCGGCCTTGTCGTCCACGGTGGAGGTGGAGCGCACCACCTGGCCTTCGGGGTCATAGGTCTCGGAATTGGTGGTGATCCGGTCGAAGTCGAGATCCGCCGAAACCTCGGCCCGCACCTTGTCGTAACCGACTGTCCGGCCCACCAGCTCCTCGATGGTGCGGCCAAGCTTGTGCTCGTAGGCCTGCCGCTTCTCGTCGCCGTTGGCCGCCATCGCCTCGGGGGTGTCGGTGCCCATGCCCCGGGCCAGCAGCTTGCCGTGATCGTCGACGATGGCCACCTGCGCCGGGTCGAGCTTGGGCACCGACGCCGCCAGCAGGTGTTGGATCGCGGAAATCTGCTCGGGGTTGAGATGGACACCGGGCCGCAGCTTCAGGAAGACGCTGGCGGTGGCGGTGGCCTCGGTCCGGCTGAACATCTCGCGCTTGGGCAGCACCAGATGAACCCGCGCCTGCTCGATCCCGTCGAGGGTGCCGATGGTGCGCGCCATCTCGCCTTCCAGCGCGCGCAACTGATTGATGTTCTGGATGAAGCTGGTGGCGCCGAAGCTTTCGCCCTTGTCGAAAATCTCGTAACCGATGGAGCCGCCGCTGGGCAGCCCGGACTGGGCCATCTGCATGCGCAACCGGCCGACCTGATCCTGGGGCACCATAATCCGGCTGCCGGTGTCGTCGACCTTGTACGGAACCTTGAGTTCATCCAGCTTCTTGGCGATCGCCCCGGCATCGCTGCCCTGAAGATCGGCGTACAGCAACTCCATGTTCGGCTGCGACAGCCGACCGGTCAGGAAAACGAAAAAACCCAGGAGGCCGATGCCGACGATCGCGATGGCACCCAGGCGAGCCGCGCCGAGATTGCGCAAAGTTTGCATAAACGCATTCACGAGACAAACCCCCGAGCGCCACCAGTCAACCCGGCCGACGGAGGAGGCGGCAAGACGGCCGGTTTAAGTCATTATAGTGTGAATCCCAGGCGAAGGGTGGGTTAATTTCCCCGGCGCAACCCGCGGCCCTGCCCGTTGCAGCGGGCGCGCCCCGGCCGATCAACCGCACTCTGTCATCCTCCGGGACTTATATGGGATGGCACGGGCAGCCTGTCAGCGTCCCGCCGGCGCGGGATGCTTGCCCCACGGGCCGCAACGCGCTATTCCCCGGGGCACCAGAACCGGGAGAGGCACTGATGGATACGCACAGTCAGACCAGCGACAAGCTCAAGTCCTACGTTGAGCGACTGGAGCGGCTGCTTGACGAGAGCGATGCGTTAAAGGATGCGGTCAAGGACCTGCGCGGGGAAATTAAAGGCGACGGGTTCAATGTCAAGGCGGTCGAGCGCATCGTCGCCTTCCGGCGGAACAAGGATGCCGCCGACAAGGAGGCCGAATTCATCAACGACGTCATCCTCTATGCCCATGTCACCGGGACCCCGCTGGATGTCGTGACGCCCGAGGTCGACGAACCGGCCGGGGAAGACGCGGCCGAAAAGGCCCGGGAACCGGTCGGGGAGTGATATCATCGGCGGGCGTCATCAAACCCCCGGGGGCGCCGCTCCCGGACCCCGCCGGGGCCAACGGCCCCGGACCCCGGGTTTTGGCGGACAGGCGAACGGACCCATGAAACTGGCGGTGATCCTGAATGAGGCCGCGGGAACTTTGCTCGGGAGCCCCATCGCCCGGGCGGTGGCCGAAATCGACAGGGGATTCGCCGCGGCCGGGGTCTCGGCCCGGGTCAGCGCCGCCCGCGGCGGCGCCATCGAGCGGGAAATTCGCGCCGCCCTGGCCTCCGACGTCGATGCCGTGGTGATCGGCGGCGGCGACGGCACCGTGGCCGCCGCCGCCGGCCTGCTGCTCGGAACCGGCAAGGCGCTGGGGCTGCTGCCGCTCGGCACCATGAATCTGCTGGCCCGGGACCTCGGCATGCCCAACACCCTGCCCGCCGCCATCAGGATTCTGGCCGCCGGCCACACCCGCGCCATTGATGTCGCCGAAGTCAACGGCCGGGTGTTTCTCAACAATTCGGTGCTGGGGTTGTACCCGACGATGGTCCGGGCGCGGGAACGGCAACGGGGCGTTTCGGGCTGGCACAAGTGGCTGGCCATCGCCTCGGCGGTGTTCAAGTCCCTGCGCTACTACAATCTGGCCGAGGTCGCGGTGGACCTGGGGCAGGGACCGCGACCGGTCAGGACGCCGGCCCTCGCGGTGGTCAACAACGTCTACCACGACCGGCCCGACGCCTCGTTCCTCGACCGGCCCGCCCTCGACGAGGGCCGGCTGGCGGTCTACCTCGCAAACCACCGGACCCGCCTCGGCCTGATCGGGCTGATGATCCGGCTGGCCCTCGGCGGCTGGCAACGGGATGCCGAACTGGAGTCCCTGACCGTAACCGAACTCACCGTAACCAGCCCCACCCGCCACCGTCTGCGGGTCGCCATCGACGGCGAAGTCGTCCGGCTGACCCCGCCCCTGGTCTACCGCATCCGGCCCAAGGCGCTCACCGTTCTGGCCCCGGCCCCGGCCCCGGCCCCGGCCGCCGGGACGGCGCGGTTCCGGCCGTAACCGCGGGTTCGAGAGAAACCGCCCATGAAAACCATCGCCCATCTGTCCGACCTGCATTTCGGCCGCATCAACCTCGAGGTCGCCGAGGCGCTGCTGGCGGATCTCAAGGCACTGCAACCTTCGCTGGTTGTCGTCAGCGGCGATCTGGTGCAGCGCGCCCGCCGCTGCCACTTCCGCGCCGCCAGTGCCTTCCTCGACCGCCTGCCCGCGCCCTGGCTGGTGGTCCCCGGCAACCACGACATCCCGGCCTACAATTTGCTGGCGCGCTTCACCGCGCCATTTCACAACTACAGGCACTATATCACCGCCGATCTCAATCCGTTCCTCAGCGATGGCGAGATCGCGATTCTGGGCATCAATACCGCCCGTCCGCTGATTCTCAATTTTGCCCATGGCCGGATCAACCGCAAACAGATTTCGCATATCGAAGCCGCCTTCCGGGAGGTTCCGGCCTCGGTCTTCAAGGTGGTGGTGACTCACCACCCGTTCCTGCCGCCACCCGGGTCCGACGGCAAGTCCCTGCTCGGGCGGGCGCGGATGGCGCTGCCGGCGCTGGAGGCCTGTGGCGTCGACCTGTTGCTGGCCGGCCATCTGCACCGGAGTTTCAGCGGCGATATCGCCGACCATCACCGGCCGCTCGAACGCTCGATCCTGGTCGCCCACGCCGCCACCGCGACGTCCACCCGGCTGCGCGACGAGCCCAACAGCTACAACTTTATCACGGTGGCGCCGCCGCGCGTGACCTTCGAGGAGCGCAGTTGGACCGGCGCCGGCTTTGCCGCCACCGGGCGTCTCGCCTACACCCGCAGCAACCACCGCTGGCTTTCCTGCGCCGCCTGAGGGTGGCCGATGCCGCCCTGGTCCTCGGTTTCCGGCCCGATCCCGGGGGAGGGCGGCCGGGGCGCGGACCCAGGGAACCGGTGCCCGGGGCCGTCTCACCGGCCACTGCAATCTAATGATGAAAAATACAATATTAGTGCAATTTAATTTGGCTGTTGACGGGATTGCCGGGTTTGTGGCCTGCTGTTGTCGTGGTCTGGTCCGATCAAGAGTATTGCTACCTAATGAAAGAGCTGGAAGGCATCTTAATTCAACTTTAGCTTGGTGAAATGTCACGACGCCATTTGCTCCCGGACATTCCGAGTTCGTTCGGCCTTCAAACCGCTCGGATTGTCCTGAATTAGCCGCCCTCGGAGACGCCGGCAAGCGGATGGCAAAAGGCGGGGATGTTTGAGATGGATATGAGCACACTGCTCTCGATACCGGCAATCATCTCAGCAGTTACTGCGCTATTTTTGTGGTTTTTATTTTTTTATAATCGTGACGTGGCTGGAATTATCGCGATAGCATGCTCAAATGGCAGTTTTTTCTTGGGATTTGGCCTAATTGCACTACGGGCTCACCTGAATTGGCAGTTTTCGGTTATTGGTGGAAACGGATTTATTTGCCTGGCTTACATTTTAATTCTTGTTGGACTCGCACAGTTTTTTAAAAATAAGCTGCATTCCGAAATATATGCGCTGCTATTTATCGGATATATGACCGCATTCTCTTATTTAACTTGTGTCGATAATAATTTTTCGGCACGCCTGAGCTTGTTTCTGACCAGTTATGCGACCATGATGCTTTGCGCCCTGTGGATGACCGTTTCTGAATATCGCAAGCAGCACATGAAATCCTACCTTGTGGCATCTATGTTCATGGCGTTATTGGCGATCCAATTCTATACCTGCGCCCTGGTGTCCATGTTCAGCAACAATGGATTTGACATTCTGGCCCCGACTTCGATCAATCTGAGCGTAATCCTCGAGCAAATTTTTTTTATCGTCGGTTGGACGTTGTCCTTTTCGCTGATGGTCAGCGAACGGCTGTACAGCGAAAAGGCTCTCGCCGTACATCGCTATCATGCCCTGGTCGAGGGCGCGCCCGATGCCATCCTGGTTTATGACGCCGAGCTGGGGCGGCTGGTCGATGCCAACCTGAAGGCCGAAGAGCTGTTCGGGTGCAGCCGCGAGACCTTACTGGCCACGGGGCTGGAGCGGTTCTATGCGCCGGTTCAACCCGACGGCCGGCCCGCGGCGATCGGCTTCGAGGAAACCTGCCGGCAGGTCCTGTCCGGGACTCCGGTCCTGATCGAGCGCGAACTGGTTGATGCCGCGGAACGGCCGCTGTTTGCCGAAGCGCGGATCAGCCGCCTGCCGTCTGCCCGTGGCCATCTGATCCGGTGCAGTTTTCTTGACATTTCCGAGCGCAAGGCCGCCGAGGCCCGGCTTCAGTTTCTGGCCACCCACGACCTGCTGACGGTACTGCCCAACCGTCTGTTGCTGATGGACCGGCTGGAACACGCGATGCAGGCGGCCGATCGGTCCGGAACCAGGCTGGCGCTGCTGTTTCTCGATATCGACTCCTTCAAGTCGGTCAATGATTCCTTCGGTCATCTGGTGGGTGACTGCCTGCTCCAGGCGGTGGCTGCCCGGCTGAGCGAGGCGGTGCGCAAGAACGATACCGTGAGCCGTCAGGGTGGCGACGAGTTCCTGCTGCTGCTGACCGGCCTTGCCGATGCCGACAGCGCGGCGGTGGTGGCCGGGTCCCTTCTGGAAGAGATGAAGAGGCCCTTCGATCTCGCGGTGGGAGAGCTTTACACCTCGGCTTCCATCGGCATCGCGCTGTTTCCCGACGACGGTCGGGACTACGTGACGCTGCGGAAAAAGGCCGATCTGGCCATGTACCGGTCCAAGGAGGACGGCAAGAACACCTACCACTTCTTCGATTCCCGGATCGATTTCGACATGGTGGAGCACCAGCGCGCCTTCACCGACCTGCAGGGCGCCCTGATCCGGGGTGAATTCGAACTTCACTACCAGCCGCAATTCAATCTCAAATCCGGGAAGCTGGTCGGAGCCGAGGCGCTGCTGCGCTGGCGGCACCCGGTCCGGGGCCTGATCGCCCCCGGGCGTTTCATCCCGCTGGCCGAATCCAGCGGTCTGATCGTGGCCATCGGCGAGTGGGTGTTGCGCGAAGCTTGCCGGCAGGCCGCGCAGTGGCACCGCAGCGGATTGCCGGGACTGGTGATGGCGGTCAATCTTTCGGCGGTTCAGTTCAAGAGGGACAATCTGGAGCAGACGATTATCGAGGCGATTGCTTCATCCGGGATCGATCCCGCGATGCTGGAACTGGAGCTGACCGAATCGATCCTGATCCGTGACACCGATACCGTGCTGGCCACGGTCAACCGCCTGCGAAACCTGGGCGTCAAATTGTCCATTGACGATTTCGGCACCGGCTATTCCAGCCTGTCCTATCTGAAACGCTTCAACGTCGACAAGGTCAAGATCGACCAGTCGTTTATCCGGGACATCTCCGCCAATCCCAGCGACGCCACCATCGTCAAGGCCATCTGCATGATGGCCCATGGCCTGAACATGCGGACGATTGCCGAAGGCGTCGAGGACGAGAGCCATCTGGTGCCATTACGGGAGTACTCGTGCGACGAGGTCCAGGGCTATTTATTCGCCCGCCCGATGCCACCGGCCGAGTTCCTGAGCGCGGCGCCGTCCTGGTGGCCGGCCGGCATTTGAAGGCGGAACCGGGTTGGCCTCTTGTCCTGGTGGCCCGAACTGAGGCAGGGTCGGGCCGCGATCACCGGCCGTTCTTCCCGCTCCCGCTCCCCCTCCCGC
>PLTC01000205.1 GCA_003165295.1 Rhodospirillales bacterium
TCCGCAGCGCCGCCACCACCCGGTCCCGCCGGCCGTGAGGAACCCGCCGGATCAGCCGCCACGGCACCGGCTGCGCCACCGGCGGCGTTTCGAGGGCGGGCGCGAGCCCGGCCAGCGCCCTGGCCCAAGCCGCCGCCACCGCTCGCCTGCCGGCCACCGCGGCCGGCAGGCCGTCGAGTGCCCGGACCAGCGGCCCGGCCAGCGATCCGGGAAAGCCCAGCCGGAGACCGCTCGCCTCCGCCGGCAACAGGGTTTCGATCAGCCCGGTCAGCGGCGGCCCGCCGGGCGGTCCCTGGCGCAGACTGCGGTGAAGCGCCATGAACCATTGCTCGCGCGCTCCGGCCGCGGCGTCCGGCACCGGCAGCGCCGCCGCCCGCGCCGCCNNGGTCAGCACGGCACCGCCGCCGCCGGCATCAATGGTCTTGGCGTAGCCGAAACTCACCAATACGGCGTCGCCGAACACCGGCGGCACCGGCACCCGGAGCGCCTCGCCCGGAGACCATCCGGCCTTGGTCGCCACCGAATCGTTTTCGAGGATCAGCCAGCCCCGCGCCCGCGCCACCTGCCGGGTCTCGGGATAGTCGGCAACGAAACCATAGAGGTGGGCCACCATCACCACCCCCGACACCGGTCCCCGGGCCACCAGCCCGGCCAGCACCGCGTCGGGCGCAAGGCCGGTATGGGAGGACACGGTGGCCAGCCGCACCCTGGCGCCGGCGGCATGGACCGCCAGCGCCACCGCCGGACAGATGTTCGAGGGCAGAATCACCTCGAGGGGCGCACCGGCCCCGGACAGGATGTCAAGCAGCACAGCCAGACCCGAGCGCGCCCGGCCGAACAGCACCCCGTGCCGGCAGCCGAACAGCCCGGCCAGCCGCCGGGACAGGGGCTGAAGCGCGGTCACCGGAGGACCTGCCTTGCCGCCCGCCGCGGTCATCCCGCCGGGTCCGCACCCTGAGCCGCATCGGCCCGGGCGCCCAGCAGCAGGCGGCGGGCCAACTCCAGTTCCTCGGGTTCGTTGATGTCGCAGACCTTGCAGGCCGGCAGCACCAGCGGCAGGAACGCCTCGAGCACGCTCTCGCGGTCGGCCATCAGCGACTCGCGGGAGATGAACAGGAAGCCGCCGGCATCGAAATAGGCCGGACGACACTGCTGGGAATGCAGGAAGCGATTCTCCGGCCAGCGCCAGCGCAGAACGCCGTCCTCGTCCACCACCAGCACCCGCTCCACCGGTCCCGCGGTCTTCACCACCGACAGCACCGGCAGCGACCGCCCATGGTCGGTATAGGCCCGGTACCCCCGTCGCAACTCGGCACCGTCAAGCAGCACCGCGGTTGCGTAAACCAGGCACAGATCTTCGAAGTGCCGGCCCCGCCGATCAAATTCGGCCACCGTGGCCCGCATCACGTCCATCAGCGAGGCCGCGTTCGCGGCCAGCGCCGGCGGGCGCAGGAAGCTCACGGGATAACCGAGGTCCCCGGCAATCCCGGCATAGGCCGGGCTGTCGGTGGACAGGTGGATCTGGTCGAACAGCCCCGACTCCCGGGCGGCGTCCAGGGCATAGGCCAGCAGCGGCCGACCCAGCAGCGGCCGGATGTTCTTGTCGGGAATCCGCGTGCTGCCGCTGCGCGCGGGGACGATGGCGAGCTTCATGGCCGGACTCCCGTGACGGTCCGGGACCCGCATGACGTAACGGGTTCCAAGGGCCGCGGCATTTGGTGGGTCCAGGGCAAAGCCCTGGTCGGGGTCCGGGGGCGAAGCTCCCGTATGTCACTCACGGAACGGGTCCTCCAGCAGGTCCCAACTCAAGGGCGTGCCCCGCGCCACCGCCACGCGCACCCGGCGCCCCAGCACCCGCGGCAGCTCGGCGGGCGGCAGGCCGAAGCCGGGGCGGATCGAGCGAACGCTCTCCCGGCTCAGTACGCTCCCGACCGGAATGTCCGCGACCGCATAAAGCGAACGGCGGAAGATCAGATTGGCCTGCTCGCTGGGCTGGCAACCGAAGCGGGCTTCTCCCATCGCCTGCCAGGCGGTGCGGCAGCCCTCGACCAGCGCCGCCAGTTCGGCCGGCTCCAGGGAAAACGCCGCGTCCGAACCACCCTCGGCGCGGCTCAGGGTAAAATGCTTTTCGACGATGGCCGCCCCCAGCGCCACCGCCGCCACCGCGGTTGCGGTACCGAGGGTGTGGTCCGACAGGCCCGCCACCACCTCGAAGGTCCCGGCCAGAGTCGGGATGGTCCGCAGGTGGTAGTCCGCCGCCGGCGCCGGATAGCCGCTGACGCAGTGCAGCAACGCCAGTTCCCGGGCGCCCGCGGCCCGGGCAGCCGCGACCGCCCGTCCGATTTCCTCCAGGGTGGCCATGCCGGTGGACAGAATCATCGGTTTGCCGGTGGCCGCCACCCGCTGGATCAGGGGCAGATCCACCAGCTCGAACGACGCGATCTTGTAGGCCGGCGCGCCCAGGGATTCCAGCAACGTCACCGCGGTCTCGTCGAAGGGCGTGCTGAACACCAACAGCCCCAGCCGCCGGCCCTCGGCGAACAGCGCCCCGTGCCAGTCCCAGGGGGTATGGGCCTCCCGGTAAAGATCGTGGAGCGTTCGCCCGTGCCACAGCCCGCCCTCGATCCGAAAGCCCGGGCCATCGTGGTCCAGGGTCAGGGTGTCGGCGGTATAGGTCTGAAGCTTGACCGCATCGGCCCCGGCCGCCGCCGCCGCCCGCACCAGCGCCAGCGCCCGGGACAATTCTCCCTTGTGATTGCCCGAAAGCTCGGCCACCACCAACGGCGGCTGGCCGGAGCCGACCAGCCGGCCGGCGATGCTGATAACGGTCATGGTTGCTGGCCCTCCTCCCGCTCTTCCCAGGCCGGCCCGGCCCGGCCGCAGGCCCGGACCAGCGCCGCCGCCGCCGGCGCCCCGCAGTTGAACAACAGGTCCAGCACCGACAGGTCGGGCAGGAACGGCGCCCCCTGGCCATAGACCGGATGCTCGAAAAGCTGCCAGTGATGCCGGAGTCCCGCCGCCGCCAGCGCCGCCTCGTCCACGTAGGCGCGGGCACCCTGGTTGGACAGATAGCGATCGGCCCCCGCCGCCCGGCACATGGAGACCAGCATGTCGGTCTTGTGGCCCTCGATCTCCAGGTCCCGGCTGTCCAGAATCGGGGTGGTGATCCCAAGCAGGTCCAGGAACAGCCGGATCAGCGCCCGGTTCAGCGCCCCCAGGGTTTTCCAGTCGCGGCACAGCACCTCCTCGACCATCGGATAGTAGGTGGCGAAGAACGGCCGCCTGCCGTAACCTTGGCGAATGCTGCCCAGATGCTTGCGCTTCCACAAGGTGCCATCAATCTCCGCCTCGTCGATGGCCTGCCCGAAGCGTCCGGCCTTGTGCACCGGAACCGACAGGAACAACGGCTCGTCACGCACCCGGATGCGGTTGCGCACCTGCCATGACTTCAAGGTCAACTGGACATGGCCCACAAACATGAAGCGATCGCTGAGAGCGATCTTGTTGAACAGGATCAAACCGGGCAGATAGACCGGTTGGTGGCCGGAGAGAAGCATGGGCGGAGTCTATCACGGGGCCGCCCTGCCGGTCGATGGGGCTGCAACCGCAGCAACGCCGGCGCCGGCCCCGCTGCCCGCCCAAGGCCGGGACGCGACGCCACTATCTGTTCACCGAACCGCAGGACACAGCCGCCGACGGCACCCCCTTGCCGCCATCGCAGCCTTATCATGGCCTTGACCATGACCGTCACCGCCGCCGGGAATACTTGCCCGAAGCCGGAATGACTGCCGGTCGCGACTCGGGACGGTGATGTCTGTCGCGAAACTATTGAGCACGTTGACGGCCGGTTGAAAACGTGGCACGCTCTTTACCGGCCGTCTACCGGAAGCCGCCGGGCGCAGCCGGAAGCAAGGGGGAAGCGATGGGCGTTCGGGTTGTTATACGACACATTACTGGTTCTAAAGCAAACCAGATTGAATATTTTTCATTAGCCGGATTGCGGGAACTTACCATTGGCCGGGACCCCAGTTGCACTATTGCCTTTGATCCCGATAGAGACGATCTGGTCAGCCGGCGTCACGCAACCATTGCGGTCGTAAGCCAGGATCCGCCCGCCTTCAAGATTATCGACCATGGCAGCGCCAACGGTACCAAGATCAACGGCCAGCCGCTGACCGGCGAGGGTGAGCTGGTGCCGGGAGACGCCATCGAGGCCGGCAACGGCGGCCCCCGCTTTACCTTCGATCTCGACCCCCGCCCGGCCAATTTTGCCAAGCGAACCCGCTTTTACGGCGCCGGCGCCCCCCCCGGCGGCGGCCCGGCGACGGCCAAGGAGACTCGGGCGTTTTCCGCGGAAAGCCCGGTCAGGGGTGGACGCTCCGACAGCGGTCAGACCGAAGGCCGGACCCAGGTCATCAGCCGCGAGTTCCCCAACGAACCGTCAAACCGGGTCGGCCGGGATACGGTTCAGCGAATCGTCCAGGGTGTGGTGTCCGAAGCCACCGAAGCCACCAATCGCAAGTGGATGTACGGCCTTGCGGTGCTGCTGATCATCATGGCGGCCGGTGGCGGCTTCTTTTACTGGCAGGCGCGTAACGATCTGAAGCAGGAAAGTGCGACGCTGAGCCAGACCATAACCCATATTTCGGAAAACGTTAACCAGCGGATTGACGACACCAAGGCGTCAATGGACGAGAAGACCCGCAAGACCGCGCTCACGCCGCAGGATATCGCCGCCCAATACGCCCGCGCCACCACTTATATCGAAGTGGCATGGCGGCTTTATCACAAGCCGACGGGCAAGCCGGTGTTTCAGAAGCGTTTCAGCATTAGCGGGCACCTGATTCCGGCCTTTGTGCAACTCAAGGACAAGTCGGTGGTGCGCTGGCTGACCACCGAGGAAGAGGGCAGCCTCAACAACCCGATTCAGGAGGAAGCCACCGGCAGCGGCTTCGTGCTGAATTCGGCCGGCTTCATCGCCACCAACAAACACGTCGCCGCCGGCTGGAATGTCACTTTTGACGACGACCTGACCGAGAAAGTGCTCATTTTCTCGGTCGGACAGCAGATCAGTCCGAAAAAGCTTCTCAACAATGTGTTCCAGACCCAGGCTTCGATGCAAAACTGGATACCGCAAAGCGACGGTGTCTTGTTCTACCCGGATGACCCGGTTCCGATTCCGCCCGCCGGCGACATCTTCGAGGGACGCAACGAAAAACTGGAAGTCCGCTTTCCCAATAACCGGATCAGCACCAAGGCCCAGTTGGTCCGGGTGTCTTCCGATGCCGATGTCGCGATCATCAAGATCGATGCCATCAATCAGTTGACCGCCACCAACCTGGCCAGATCCGACGACCCCCTGAAGGTTGCCGAACACATCACGGTGCTGGGTTATCCGGCGATCTCGGAACAGAAGATTTCCGAAACGATTTCCACCGAAGCCGGCCGCGCCAGAAAGAGTGTGGAAGTGATTCCCGAACCGACGGTGACCGATGGCATCATTTCCAAGTTGGGCGCCGAGGTGCACAGCCAGGGCGATCTGACCACGGTCGCCAACGACATGGGCGATGCCTTTCAGTTGTCGGTACAGGCCACCGGCGCCGGGAACAGCGGCGGTCCGGTCTTTAACGATGCCGGACAGGTGGTCGGCATCTTCACCTATTCGGTCAGCGACCGCGGGTCGGAAAAGGTCTTTCTGGCGATTCCGATCAAACACGTCAATGACCTGATCGAGCCCCAGCAGGTGCAGTGAAAACCATTCGGTGCCGGGCAGCCGGGGAAGCGTCTCATGGTCCAGATGCCGCAAGGATATCGCCTGATCCGAAAGCTTGGCGCCGGAGGTATGGGCGAAGTGGTTCTGGCCGAGGACGAACGGGTCGGGCGGGGGGTGTCCATCAAGTTCCTCACCGCCGTCGGCCAGCAACCCGACCAGATCGAACGGTTCCGCAACGAGGCGCGGATCCATCACAGTCTCTATCATCCCGGCATCGCCACCCTCTATGACTACCTGGAGGTTGGTGGCGTTCCCTGTCTGGTGATGGAATGGGTTGACGGCCCGCCGCTGCTGGAATGGGCGGCAGGCCGCACCTCGCGGGATATCGTGTGGTGCTTCGGAGAGATTGCCTGCGGTCTGGCCTATCTCCACGCCCGCCATGTGGTCCATCGCGACATCAAGCCGGCCAATATTCGCATAGGACGCGACGGCCGACCGAGACTGTTGGATTTTGGGATCGCCCATGATTATCGCAGTCCGAAGTTGACGACGGCCGGGATGGTAACCGGAACCGTCGAATACATGGCCCCGGAGTTGCTGCGTGGCGGTGACGCCGCCCCCCAAAGCGATGTCTGGGCATGGGGCATATCGCTCTACGAGGTCCTGACCGGCCACGTCCCGTTCAGCGCCGGAACCCATACCGAACTCTGCCGGCGCATCGCCCACGAGCGGCCGTCGGGGGCCGGCCGAAGCGTTCCCGGCCTGCCACCGGCCTGCGACGCGCTGCTACTCCGCTGCCTGGAAAAGCAGCCGCGCCTGCGACCGGCGAACGGCAACGAACTGGTGGCGGCTGTCGATGCGATTCTGGGCAACCGGGCGAGTCCCGAGCCGTCCCGGTTCAGGCCCAAACCGATACACTGGGTTGCGGGCGGAGCGGTCGCGATGGGTCTTGCCGCTGGCGTGGCGACACTGGTTACGGCGCCGCCGGGACCCGGTCACCCGACATCGGCGACATTTCAGCCGGCCGGGTCGCGGCCAGTGTCGTCGGAGATCGAACCGGCGCCGCCGCCGGCCACGCCGCCCCAAACCATGGTCAAGGTGCGGTTCGAAGGGATGTACGGCCAACGGGATATCTTCATCTCCGGGCACAAGATCGGCACCACCGACTTCAATCATGAATTTGAATACGGCCAAAAACTTGACGTGGAATGCCGAAGCGGCAATCAAACAGTTCAACGGCGGACTCTGGATGTCGGTCTTCAAACGAATCTTACCTGCACGCAATGACTCGCCCGATGGGGCGCGGCCGATGTTTCATCCCGAATTGCTGGTGCACGGGGCGATGCTGTCCGATGTCGGGCTGGTGCGCGACCACAACGAGGACGTGGTCGCCTACACCATCCCGCGGCCGGAGGATTCGCGCGCCATCCGGGGCATGATCGCTCTGGTTGCCGATGGCATGGGCGGCCATGCCGCCGGAGAGGTGGCCAGCGCACTGGCCGCCGAGACCATCGTCGAAGTTTTCTACCGCACCGCCGGATCGGTCCAACAGGCGCTGGCCGCCGCCTTCGCCGCCGCCAACCAGGCGATTCGAGCCTACAGCGCCGACGACCCGGGCTGTCGGGGCATGGGCACCACCTGCACCGCGTTTTCCGTGTGTCGCGGAGGAGTTATTCTCGCCCATATCGGAGACAGCCGGGGCTATCTCCTGCGCAACGGCACCCTGCATCGGCTCAGCCGGGATCACTCCCTGGTCGCGCGGATGTGCGATGACGGGCTGCTCAGCGCCGAAGAGGCGGCGGTCCATCCCGATCGCAACGTCATCGTCAAGGCGCTGGGCACGGAGGCAAGATGCCAGCCGGACATCTGGCCCGAGCCGTGCCCGTTGCGCGCCGGGGACGCCCTGGTGCTGTGCTCCGACGGCCTCAGCGATCTTGTGGACGACGGCACCATCGCGGCCATCGTCTCCGCTCAGGCCCCGGCCGAAGCCTGCGCCGCCCTGTGCAACGCCGCCCTGGCCGCCGGCGGTCACGACAATGTTTCGGTTGGCGTCTTCGCCGTGACCGCACCGCCGGCCAACGTGTCAGACGACGTGACCCGACCCGTGCGCACCACCCGGCCGGTTCGTATCGCGATGAGCAAACCTTCGACAGCAAGAGGCGGAGAATCATGACCGGCCAGAGGATCGGCCCCTATCAGATTACCGAGCGTTTGGGTCGCGGCGGCATCGGCGAGGTCTGGGCCGGTGTCGACACCATGCTGGGACGAACCGTTGCCATCAAGGTGCTGCGCTCGGAATTCAGCCAGGACAAGCTGTTCGTCGACCGGTTCCGTGCCGAGGCGGTCAATCTTGCCCGTCTGCACCACCCCAATATTACCACCATCTTCACCTTGCTCCGGGAACAGGACCAGTTCTATCTGGTGATGGAACTGGTCCGCGGCCGGACTCTGGAAGACATCCTGCGTCGCGGCGGACGTCTTGATGCCACCCGGTGCCGGGCGGTGATGACCCAGGTCATCGCCGGTTTCGACTACGCCCACCGGATGGGGCTGATTCATCGCGACATCAAGCCCGCCAACCTGATGGTGACGGATCAGGGGCTGGTCAAGATCATGGATTTCGGCATCGCCCGGTTGCGCGGCTCCGAGCGGCTGACCCGGCAAGGCGAGGTGGTCGGGACCCTGGCCTATATGGCCCCCGAACAGCTCAAGGGCGCCGAAGGCGACGAACGGAGCGATCTCTACAGCCTGGGCGTGGTCCTGTACGAGATGATCAGCGGCCGGGTGCCGTTCGAGGCCGCCAGCGAATATGAATTGATGCGCGCCCAGGTGGAAATGCCGCCGCCGCCCCTGGCGTCCCTCATCGGCACCGCGGATCCCGGGATCGAGGCGGCGCTGACCCGGGTCCTGGCCAAACTGCCGGAGCAGCGTTACGCCTCCATGGCCGCCTTCGGCCGGGCGCTCGGCCCTCTGCCCGCCCAGGGTGAGGCCGAAGCCATTCTCCAGCAACTGATCGACTTGTTCGCGGCCCCGCCGGCGGCGTCGGCCGTCGTGGGCGACGGAAGCGACGGAAGCCAGGCCACCCTGCTCATCGACGCCGCGACCGTTGCGGCCGGCACAGGCCCCGCCGGGTCGTGGGCCAAGCCCACGGTGATCCAGCCTTCGGCCGAGATCAAGCCGACGGTTTTGCACTCTTCGGGCACGACCACGCCCCCGCCGGCGGCGGCCCACCGGCGCAGCCGGCTGGTCCCGATGCTGGTGCTGGGCGGCGCGGCGGCCGTGGCGCTGATCGTCCTCGGCGGCGCGCTGGCCGACTATCTGACCGGCGGCAAGCTGGTCACACTGTTAACGCGAGACCGCTCCGCGGCGCCGGAGATCGCCGCGGTCGCGCCGGTCGCCCTCCCGACCCTGGCGCCGTCGGCCCGGACTGCAACCCCGACGATGCCGGTGGTGCCGGTGGTGCCGCCCCAGGCCGCCGCCGCGGCCGTCGTACCCGCCCCGGCACCGGTGACAGCCGCCCCGGTTCCCCGATCGGACGCGACCGACCGATGCAGCGATCAGGTCAGGGCCGGCGTCCGCACCGGCGCCGACTATGGCCGGACGGTCTTCAAGTATCACAGCGCACTGAGCATAGCGGATTTGTGGCAGGCCAAGGGCGCGCTGATGTCGGCGTCCGATCAGGCCCGGGTCCCGTTGTTTCGGAACCAGGCCATGACCCTCAAGGAAGATGCCGGGCGCAAACTGACCGACTACCAGCGTCATCTGCAAGAAGTCAGCGCCTGTGCCCCCGATGTCCTTGAGCCGATCTATGCCGGAATCGCCGCCATGGACCTGCCCCCGGAACAAAGGGCGGCCCTGGCCCTGTTTCAAAATCAGGTGGAGACGGTCCGGGCCGGCCATCCCGATCGCGAGGCGATGCGGGCCGAGATGGACCGGACCCTGGCCACCGACGAGTTATGGAAGCCTTAACCCTTTGAGGAATAACCCATGAAATCGTTTTCGCTATTGCAATCAAGCATTCCCCTGGTGGTCGCGGCCTCTTTGCTGGCGGGGTGCCAGACCGCCGGCGGCGACAGCGCCGCCACCACCGCCGAGGGGTGTGTCGCCGGCGGCGTGCTGGGCGCGCTGGCCGGTGGCCTGTTGGGCGGCGGACGGGGTGCCGCCATTGGCGGCGCCATCGGACTGGCGGCCGGGTGCAGCGCGGGCGCCATCGTTGCCCAGCGCAAGGCTCAATATGCCAATCTCGAGGATTACTATCGCGGTCAGGCCCAGATCGCGGAGCAGGTTCGGGTTTCTTTGGTCCAGCAGGTGGCCGCCCTGCAACAGGAAAACCACGACCGCCAGATTCGCATCGCGGACCTGCAATCTCAGATCGCAAAAGGCAACCGTTCGGTGGAGCGCATTCACCAGGAGCAGGCCACGCTCTCCCATCGACTGACGGTGGTGGCGCAAAGCCGCGATGCCGCAAAGAAGGAACTGGACGCCCAGCAGCAGGTCGTCGCCGAAGCCAAGAGCAAGCACGAACTGACCGGCCAGGATCTGAGCAACAAAGAGGTTCAGGTGGCCGCCCTTAGTGATGTCGTGACTCAGCTCGATCGTCAGGTCAGCACCATGGCGGCGCAAAACGATTCCCTTAAAGGGCTGGAAGTTAACTGACTGTAGGACAGACTTTCACCGGCGCACGGCGTGGTGCGCCGGTCCACCCTCGACACCAGAAAGACTCCGCCCATGATCCCTTACCTCAGACTGCGCCGGACCGGCATGGTCCTGGCGGTATCAACGGCCCTTCTTGGGAGCGGCTGCGCCGGTAACGTCAGCAACGATCCCCATCAGGGCGGCTTTTTCGGCGGCCTTGCCGGCTTGAGCAGCGGGGCCTATCAAAAGCGGGTCGACGACCAGCAGGCAAACCTTGCCGCCATCAATCAGGCCAATCAGCAGTTGCAGGTGCAGCAACAGCAGGCGCTGGCCGAAGAGCAGAGCGGCAAGCAGGTCGAAGCCCAACTGCACACCCGTCTCACCAAGCTGGACCAGGACAGCCGGCACTTGCGGGCGATGGTGGCCCGTCTGCGCGCCAAGAGCACCGAATCGGCCCAGGAAATTGCCGACCTGCGCGATCAGACCGAACAATTGAACCACAGAGGCGCCGAGCTGAGGGAAAAAATTGTGCATACCGTTGAAGAACGGGAGGCACTGGCCCAGCAGATCGGCTCTCTCGAGCAGAAGAAGGAGGTTCTTTATGAAACCTACCAGAATTTGCTGACCCGCTGATCACTCCGGGACGCCGACGCCGTCCCGCCGGTCAAACGCCCCGTCGCCACGGGCCACCGGCCCTTGGCGACGGGATGCGGCGAACCGACGCTTTCCCGGCAAACCTGCACCGCCCCCGGCGAAGGAGGAGTCTGCCCCCGATGCGCACAGTCCCGATGGTTGCCCTTCTCCTCGCACTCTTTTTGCCGCAACCGGGGTATTCCCAATCCCGCCCTGCTCCCGACACGCCCGGAGACGGCACCGTCCTGGAGGAGGCCCCGCCGCCTTCCGGTTCCCAACTGATTGACGCGCTGCGCGTGCTCGCGGTGACGTCGGGAATCATCGGCGGATTCGTCGCCGCCGACCTCATCAGTGGCGGTGTCCTGACCGCGCCGCTGCTGACCGGGGCGGACGCCGCGGCGGGCGCGGTGCGGGCCGTGCCCCGGGCGCTGGGCTTGCGCCCGGTCATCGCCGCCGCCCCCGAGCCACCGGGTGCGGCCGAACTCCCGGAACTCCGTCGCGCCCTCGGTCGGGCGCTGGCGCCACCAGCCGCCGGAACTCCTGGTCCGGCGCCGGCGTTACCGCCACAGCCGCGCCGCTGACCGGCGCCGCCATGTCCTCTTACCAGTTCCGGCATAATCGTGTATAAACCGGTCACACGACTTCCGGCCCGCGCAGCGGACAACCGATATTGGCCTTTTGACCGGTTCGGTCCGTCCGGTGCTTTTCCCGGCTCTGTCGAAAGGAGTTTTCAACGATGCGCGTTCTTTACCTTTACGTTGCCGGCCTCGTCGCCCTGTCGCCGGTCACTGGTTTTGCACAGACCCAACCGGTAGCGCCTGCGGTGGCGCCACCCGCGGTGACCGCCTCTGATGAAGAAACGGTGTCGCCTCTGGTGGTGACAGCCGGCGTCGTCGCCGTCGTGGTCGTCGCCGATATCGTGAGCGGCGGGGCGCTTTCGGGACCCCTGCTGCGCGCCGTCGGTCTTGAGGCCGCTGCCCCCGCCGCCGCGGCCGGAGCGGCCGGTCCCGCGACCGTCACGGTACCAGGCGCGGCGGCTGCGGCGCCGGTTGTTGCCGCGCCGGCAGGCGCTGTCGCCACGGCGGCCGGACCTGAAGTTGCCCTCAGCCGGCCCTGGTGGCGATTCTGGTAAGACGGCACGGCCCAAACCGTCCTGATCGCGAATCGGAGGACTCCAACCAATTTGGTGACAACCCTGGCGGTCGGAATGGCACCGCCAGGGTTGTAGCTTATTGGTTGTTTTGATATTAACGAGCAGTCGGTTTGGTGGCAATGTCCGATCCCCCTGCCCCGGCGATCCGGGCCGCAGTCTTTTTTGTTCGTTTTCGGACCCTGCCAACCTTGGCGGTTCCGGCAATTCCGACGGACTGAACCTTGCGTCGGAGACATGGCTCGTCTAGTTTTGCGCCGTGGCCCAAAGAGAAGTTGCCGGTCTCCCCGATTTGGCCTCGCGGCCGCCGATTAACTCGCCCGCAGACTCGTGAAGGAGCATGTCGATGTGGAAATTTCTGGCTGCCGTCATGGTTGCCCTTTTGCCCCTTTCTGCCTTTGCCCAAAATCAGCCGGCACCGCCGGCGGCCGCTGACGCCGGCGCCGACAGCGGCGGTCTTGGAACCACTCTTGCGATTACCGCCGGTGTCGTCGGCGGCGTCGTGGTTGCCGATCTGCTGACCGGCGGTGGGTTGACCTATCCGTTGCTCTCGGCGGTCGGGCTGCGCCAGGCTGGTCCGGCGGCGGTTGCCGCGGCGCCGGTGATGACCCCGGCGATTTTGGAAGCCCGCCAGGCCGGCGCCGTCCTGGGTGAGTTGATCACCCCGGCCACCGAGGCCCGCGATACCGCCGCCCGCAGCGACCTCGCCTATGCCGCCATCCTGGGCGCGGGTGGCCTGATCGGCGGTTGGCTGGTGAGTCACTTCACGCACTGATCGTCCAAAACTGCTTGGGGACCACCGGGTCACGGCCCACCGGCCTTGACCGAGGCGTGGGTTGGCCGCCGGGGCACCGCAGCCCGACCTTTCATGGACACCGGCTTCTTTTGGAGCCGGTGTTCGTGCGTCAGGCGGTGGGGTGCCGCATTCGGGCAACCACGGCTGCCGGCACGCTCCCGCCCCGAAAAAATCGGCCCCGAAAAAATCGGCGCCGCCTGCGGATCAGGGAATGACCCGCGCCACGCCGCTGGTATCATGTCGCGATGAATACCTCGCCCAGTTCCCGATCAGACCAGAGCCGTCACTCCGCCGTCACTCCGGCCGAGTTTCGGAGCCCGCCCCAAAACGAAGACGCCGAACAGGCTCTGCTCGGCGCCCTGCTGGTCAGTAACCGCGCCTACGACAAGGTCAGCGACTTTCTCCGGCCGGAGCATTTCTTCAGCCAGGTCCATGGCCGTATCTTTACCGCGATCGTCAGCTTCATCGAACGCGGCCAGGACGCCAGCCCGATCACGCTCAAGTCCTATTTCGAAAACGACGCCGACCTGGCGGCGGTGGGCGGTGGCGCCTATCTCTCCGATCTTGCCGCCAGTATCGTCACGGTCATCAATGCCGAAGACTACGGCCACACCATCCACCACCACTATCTCCGCCGCCAACTGATCGCCATCGGCGAGGATATTGTCAACGAGGCCTATCGGCATGACCTGGACGTCACCGCTCAGGATCAGATCGAGGTCGCCGAACGCCAACTGTTCGAGCTTGCCACCACCGGCGACGTGCGGGGCGGCTTTGTGCCGATCGTGCGCAGCCTGGAGGCTGCCATTGTCACCGCCGAGGCGGCATTCCGGCGGGAAAGTCACGTCACCGGCATCACCACGGGTCTCCTCGACCTGGACCGCAAGGTCGGCGGCATGCACAGGTCGGACCTGATCATCCTGGCCGGCCGGCCCTCCATGGGCAAGACCGCGCTCGCCACCAACATCGCGGTCAGCGCCGCCAAGGAATACATGACCACCGGCGGCAAGGACGGCGCCGCGGTCGGTATTTTCTCCCTGGAAATGTCGGGCGAACAGCTGGCCACCCGGGTACTGGCCGACGAGACCAAGGTTCCCGGAGACAAAATCCGCCGGGGTGAGGTGCGGGAGGGCGACTTCCAGCGATTCGTCGAAGCCTCCCATACCCTCGCCCGGCTGCCGCTCTACATCGACGACACCCCGGCCATCACGGTCGGCATGCTGAGAAGCCGGGCGCGCCGACTGAAGCGGACCGGCGCGCTCGGTATGATTGTGATCGACTATTTGCAATTGATGCGCGGCAGTGGCGGCGGGCGGCAGGACAACCGGGTTCAGGAAATCTCGGAAATCACCCGCGGTCTCAAGGCGGTGGCCAAGGAACTCGACATCCCGGTGCTGGCCCTGTCCCAGCTCAGCCGCGCCGTGGAGGCCCGGGAGGACAAGCGACCGCAACTTTCCGATCTGCGGGAGTCGGGCTCCATCGAACAGGACGCCGACGTGGTGATGTTCGTCTACCGCGAGCAATATTACCACGAACGGGCGGAACCCAGCCGGCGCCCCGACGAGACCGAGGAAAAATTCAACGACCGCTATCAACGCTGGAAGCAGCGCGGCGAGGAGGTCCATAACATCGGCGAGTGCATCATCGCCAAACACCGGCACGGCCCGATCGGCACCGTCCGCCTGCACTTCGACGGCCAGTTCACGAAGTTCTCGAACCTTGACCCCAACCATTCCCCCAGCGACGGCTGACCCTGGCGCCCGTTGCGACGCCGCGGTGCTGACCATTGACCTTGGCGCCATCGCCGGCAACTGGCGGACCCTCTGCCGGCGGGTGGCGCCGGCAGAGTGTGCCGCCGTGGTCAAGGCCGACGCCTATGGCCTGGGCGCGGCTCACGTTGCGCCGGCCCTTGCCGCCGCCGGCTGCACCACCTTTTTCGTGGCGTTGCTGGAAGAGGGCGTGGTGCTGCGGCCGTGCCTGCCCGGGGCCGAAATCATCGCGCTGCTGGGTGCGCTGCCCGGGCGCGAGGCCGATCATGCCCACCATCGGATCGTACCGGTGCTGAACAGCCTGGGGGACATCGCCCGTTGGCAGGCCTTTGCCCGAAGCGTCGGACGGCGGCAACCGGCCTGGATTCATCTGGACACCGGCATGAACCGCCTGGGTCTGGACGCCGCCGAGGCCCGGCGCCTGGCTGAACAGCCCGAGCGGCTGGCCGGGCTGGAGCTTCGGGGCTGGATCAGCCACCTGGCCTGCGCCGACCAGCCGCACCACCCGCTCTCCGCCGCGCAACTCGGGCGCTTTCACCGGACGCTGGCGCCGCTGCCGGCCGGACGGCGCAGCCTTGCCGGCTCGTCCGGCCTGTGGCGCAGCCGGGCCTTTCATCTGGAACTGGTCCGACCCGGCGCCGCGCTCTACGGCATCAATCCGACGCCCGAAGCAGCCAATCTGATGCGGCCAGTGATCATGCTCAAGAGCCGTATCCTCCAGGTTCGCACCGTTGACAGCGGCGCCACGATTGGCTACGGTGCCGCCGCCACGGTGGCCCGGCGCAGTAGAATTGCAACCATTGCGGTGGGCTACGCCGACGGTGCGTTGCGCTCCTCGGCCAATCGCGGGCATGTATTCATAGATCGTCGGCCGGCGCCGGTGGTGGGACGGGTGTCGATGGACCTCATGACCATTGACGTTACGGACCTGCCCGAAGCGGCGGTTGCGCCCGGTGGCTGGGCCGAGCTGATCGGGCCGGACCGTAGCGTTGACGCCGCCGCGGCGGACGCCGGAACCATCGGCTACGAAATCCTGACCGGCCTGTCCCGGCGCCATCACCGGGTCTGGCTGGCGCCCGCCACAGGGAACCTCGCCACGGGGGACCAATGGACTTCCTAGCGGCAATTGGCCGTGCCTTTCTGATCTTCCTCGAGTCGACCGGCCGGATCGTGCTGTTCGCCCTGCGCGCCCTGTCCCATTGTGCCCGCCCGCCGCTTTATCTGCGGCTGATCGGCCGGCAGATGATCGATATCGGCTACTATTCCCTGCCGGTGGTCGGTCTGACCGCGCTGTTCACGGGCATGGTGCTGGCCTTGCAGAGCTACACCGGCTTCGCCCGCTTCCAGGCCGAGGGCGCCGTGGCCACCGTCGTGGTGCTGGCGATTACCCGTGAACTGGGGCCGGTGCTCGCCGGCCTGATGGTGGCGGGCCGGATCGGGGCGGCCATGGCCGCCGAGATTGGAACCATGCGGGTGACGGAGCAGATTGACGCGCTGTCCACCCTGGCCACCAATCCGCTCAAGTATCTGGTGGTTCCGCGCCTGATCGCCGGCCTGACCATGCTGCCGCTGCTGGTACTGGTGGCCGACATCGTCGGGGTGTTCGGCGGCTTCCTGGTCAGCGTCTACCAGCTTAATTTCAACCCGGCCGTGTATCTGTCCAAGACCTGGGAGTTTCTCAAGGTGGTGGACGTGGTTTCGGGTCTGGTCAAGGCTTCGGTGTTTGGCTTCTTCGTGGCGCTGATGGGCTGCTACCACGGCTATCATTCCCGGGGCGGCGCCGAAGGGGTGGGCACCGCCACCACCAACGCCGTGGTTTCGGCCTCGATTCTCATCCTGCTCAGCAACTATCTGATCACCGGGCTGTTCTTTTCCAAATGACCGACCCTTCGCCCCCGCCGGGAACGCCGGCCAAAATCGTCCTCTCCGGCGTGCGGAAGCAGTTCGGCGCCAAGGTGGTGCTCGAGGGTCTCGACCTTGAGGTCGGCCGTTCGGAATCCCTGGTGGTCATCGGCGGCTCAGGCACCGGCAAGTCGGTGATGCTGAAGTGCATCCTCGGCCTGCTGCGCCCCGAGTCGGGCTCGATCCGGGTCGACGGCGAGGAAACCATCCACTACAGCCGCGGCGACCGCGAGCGGTTGCTGCGCAAATTCGGCATGCTGTTCCAGGGTTCCGCGCTGTTCGACAGCCTGCGGGTCTGGGAAAACGTCGCCTTCGGCCTGATTCAGGGGCGCGCCATGCCCCGCCGGCAGGCCCGCGAACTGGCCTTCGCCAAGCTGGCCGCGGTCGGCCTCGGCGCCGATGTCGGCGAACTGGCGCCCTCGGAACTGTCCGGCGGCATGCAAAAGCGGGTGGCACTGGCCCGGGCCATCGCCACCGAGCCCGAGATCATCTTCTTTGACGAGCCAACCACCGGTCTCGACCCGATCATGGCCGATGTCATCAACGAGTTGATCGTCAAGTGCGTGAAGGAGTTGGGCGTCACCGCGCTGTCGATCACCCACGACATGGCCTCAGCCCGCAAGATCGCCGATCGCATCGCCATGATTTACCAGGGCCGGATCATCTGGCACGGCAGTCGGGACGATATGGAGCACTCGGGGAACCCCTTCGTCGACCAGTTCATCAACGGTCGCGCCGAAGGGCCGATCAGGATGCAGGTCCGGGCGCTGTAGCCTTCGGCATCCAGGGGGTTTACCCCTGGACCCCACCGGGACCGTCGGCCCCGGACCCCTACGTTGTCAACAGTTAGTAGCGGTAGTGGTCGGGCTTGAACGGGCCGTCCACCGGGACGCTGATGTATTCGGCCTGTTTGCCGGACAGTCTGGTCAGCTTGGCGCCGATCTTGTCCAGGTGCAGACGGGCAACCTTTTCGTCAAGGTGTTTCGGCAACACGTAGACCTTGCGCTCGTAGGTCGCGGCGTTGTTCCACAGTTCGATCTGAGCCAGAACCTGATTGGTAAAGGACGCGCTCATCACGAAGCTCGGATGGCCGNNTGGCCGGTGGCGCAGCCGAGATTGACCAGGCGGCCCTTGGCCAGCACGATCAGCCGCTTGCCGTCGGGAAACACCACCTCGTCAACCTGTGGCTTGACCTCTTCCCAGCGATAGTTACGCAGCGCGTCGATCTGGATTTCGCTGTCGAAGTGACCGATGTTGCAGACGATGGCGCGATCCTTCATCTGCCGCATGTGATCGAGGGTGATCACGTCAATATTGCCGGTGGCCGTGACGAAGATGTCGCCGACCGCGGCGGCGTCGTCCATGGTGGTGACCTGATAGCCTTCCATCCCCGCCTGAAGGGCGTTGATCGGGTCGATCTCGGTGATCATGACCCGGGCACCCTGGCTGCGCAGGCTGGCCGCCGAGCCCTTGCCCACGTCGCCGTAGCCGCAGACCACCGCGACCTTGCCGGCCATCATCACGTCGGTCGCGCGCTTGATCCCGTCCACCAGACTCTCGCGACAGCCATAAAGGTTGTCGAACTTGGACTTGGTNNGCTGTCGTTGACGTTGATCGCCGGCACCAGCAGCCGCCCGGCCTTCATCATCTCGTACAGACGATGGACACCGGTCGTCGTCTCTTCGGAAATACCCCGGACATCGTTCAGCATGGCCGGGTACTTGTCATGCATGATCTGGGTCACGTCACCGCCGTCGTCCAACACCAGGTTGGGCGTCCAGCCGTCGGGACCGCGCAGGGTCTGCTCGATGCACCACCAGAACTCTTCTTCGGTCTCGCCCTTCCAGGCAAACACCGGAACCCCGACCGCCGCCACCGCGGCGGCGGCATGGTCCTGAGTCGAGAAGATATTGCACGATGACCAGCGAACGGTGGCGCCCAGTTCCACCAGAGTTTCGATCAGCACTGCGGTCTGGATGGTCATATGCAGGCAACCGACGATTCGCGCACCCTTGAGCGGCTTCTGTTCACCGTATTCCGCACGCAACGCCATCAGGCCCGGCATCTCGGTTTCAGCGATCGCGATTTCCTTGCGGCCCCAGTCGGCCAGCGAGAAGTCCTTAACCTTATAGTCGTTGAACCCGGCCGTTGCAGTGGCGGCAGGCATGAGCATTCTCCTGAAAGACGACAACATTAAGAGTCGGGCAACAAAGCGACCGCCGCAGCGCGCGCGGTCTGACCGGAAGCCCCGACTCTTCGTGGCGGGTCTAGCAGCGCCACCCCATGGGCGCAAGCATAAAGCCAGCGCCCGACGCAAGCATAAACGCCCCTTTAGTTTCCCTTACCCGACCGGAAGCCCGCCGGACAGCATGGCGCCGCCCCGACCGCGGAACCCCGGTGATCGTATTGTGAACTCATTCCCGGCCACGTTATGGTGCTGCGGTCCGGCAGAGGCGCGAAGGAACCGCCGGGAGCGGAATGGTCGGAAGGATAAGGCGATGCCGCCGCACACGCGGGTTTTCGACCGCAGGGTGCTCTATCCCGGCGAGGTGTTGATCCGGGAAGGGGATTACGGCGACTCGGCCTATTACGTTCAGAGCGGACAGGTCGGAGTTTACAAACAGGCCGGCGATGTCGAGGTCTTGATTACGGTGCTGCCGGGAAATTCGATCGTCGGCGAAATGGCGCTGATCGATAATTGCCGGCGCTCGGCAACCGTGCGCTGCCTGGAAACCGCGACCGTGATAACCGTCAATCGTGCCACCTTCGAACGCAAGATGGAACGGCTCGACCCGCTCATGAGGGCGCTGCTCGAGATGTTCACGCAGAAGATCCGGCGCCTCAACGACGACTATTGCAGCGTCGAAAGAAAGCTTCAGTGGCTGCTGCGCCAGACGGGGCTGCCGCCAAAGCCCGCCGGTTCCCGGTGGGTGACGCAGCCGCCACCGGCCGTCGAAGCCAGGCCGGGAACCGCACCCTCGGGTGACCCAAAGCCGGCCACCGCCGGCGAACCACCGGCGCCGACGGCGTTGCCGACCCTGCCCGGCCCGGGAATCGGGCCGTTCGCCCGCGCCGCCGTGTCAGAATTGAACCGGGTCGACATTGACCGCTTCGACCGGCTCAAGCTCGAACTGGCCATGCTCTATCATCCCGACTGCACCGGCGAGCGCACCAACGAAACCATGAAGCGGGCCGACGTCTTCCACGAGATCTGGACGGTGCTCCAGAAAATTGAGGATGATTACTGCGACCTGGCGTGATCCCGCCCGCGGACCGGCGTCACGTCTTGGAGGCCCGACCGGCGGGCGCCCCACCGCCCGCGGCCCCGCCCTTGGCGGCACCGGAACGGCCAAATCCGACGTTCAGCGCCTTCAGCAGGCCGGTGGCCAGTTCCCGGGAGGCGTCGGGCAGCGGTGTCGCCGGCGCGAGCGGCTTCGGGACCACCATCTTTCCGGTCCGGGTACAGAAGATCGTTGCGGCATCTTCGGCGTTGGCACGAATACGGCGGCGGGTCTCGCTGTCGATGGCATTAAAGGCCTTGGCCGCCAGGGAAAAGGACTGGGGCGTCGGTGTGTCCAGCAAATCGCGGAGCGTGCTCGCGGCCAGTTTGAGATCATGCCCACCCGGCCTGAATTCCCTGGTGACGGCGTCGACCAGCAGCCTGACCGCGCGCTTCATCCCGTCATCGTCGATCCGTTCCTGGACCGGAGGTGTCACGTCTTCCACGAACTGGCTCCCAACGATCGCTATCCCTTCAGATCATACGGGCATGGGTAAACCAAGGCAATACACCAAAAGGGTCGACAGTCCTCGTCCGACGATTTCCCGGCAGGCGAAAAACTCAAGCGTTGCCAATCGGCAACCGTCGCCAAAGCCCGCCTGATTTAAGGCACAGATGGCACGTTTTAATTTTAAACTTATTGCCAAAGTTAACCGCGATCGTTTCGAGTTCGGACCCCGTCGGGCACCACCGGTACGGGTTGACTATTCGCCAACATGGAGCAAGGACCCGCGGTGTCGTGCCACCCGAAATGCCCATAAAAAGACGCCGGTGGACAGCGTCAGATAGAGCCCGTTCAGTGCCGCGGCGGCGGCCATCAGATCGGCACGAAACTCGTGATGGAACAGCAGCCAGCGCAGCCCTTCGAAGACCTGGGTCGATGGCAGCGCCCAGGCCACCGCCTGGAGCCAGGCGGGCAAAACCGCCACCGGATAATAGACGGCACTGACCGGAGCCAGCAGAAATACGGTCATCCAGGCCAGACTCTCGGCGCCCAGGCCGTAGCGCAGGATCAGGGCGATGATCAGCAAGGCCAACCACCAGCCCATGATAATGAGATTGAAGAAGAACCCGGCCAGCGGCAGCCCCAGCGCGAAAATCGAATAATGGAAAATCGGAATGGCCAGCAGCGCCGCCGGAACCACCCCGATCAGGGTCCGCAGCAGGCTCATGACCAGCATCGCCAGCACCCACTCCAGCGGACGCAGTGGGCTGACGAACAACTGTCCGAGATTGCGCGACCACATTTCCTCGAGAAACGGCACCGACACGCCCAACTGCCCGCGGAACAGCACGTCCCACAGCAGCACGGCGGCAATCAGCACGCCGCCGCCCTGGGCCACCCAACTGCTGGTCGTGGCCATGAACTGGCTGATATACCCCCACAGCACCATTTGCACCGCGGGCCAGTAGGCCAGCTCCAGGAGCCGCGGCCATGACCCGCGCAGCAGATACCAATAGCGCAGGATCATGGCGCCAACCCGACGCAGCGAAAATGCCAGCACGGCGACCCCCTGGGGTAAGAGACTCGAGAAGCCGGACCGCCGAGGCCCCGCGAAACCGGGACGCCGGCGGCGGCATCACCAATGGAAACATCATTTGCCCATCGCGACCATTAATCTTACTATCGGACTCTGCACCTTACCGCCAGCAGGGGACCATGAAAGATCCGACCGGGCACAGCCGGCACGGCACCACCACCCAGACCCGCCTGTCCCAAGAGCAGGCGCAGGAAATTGCCCGCAAACATGAATTGCTGTATTCGGGCCGGATGGGGGGCGCGCGCGCCGTCTTTTCATTCTGTGATCTTTCGGGGCTGGATCTTTCCGGGCACAACCTGGCCGATGCCGACTTCACCGGAGCCGTACTGGCTGACTGCAATCTCTCGGGAACCAAACTCGATCGCGCGGTATTCTTTTGCGCCGACCTGCGCCGGGCCAATATGGCGCGGGCCTGCTTGCGCCGGTCTGACCTGCGCGGTGCCTGCCTGCGCGGCGCCTTTATGGTCGGCGCCGATCTGTTCGAAGCCGATCTGCGCGAGGGCGTGATTGCCGAAAAGGACCAGCGCGGCAATCTGAGTTTCCTGCGCCACGAGTTGCGCCCGGCCGAGATGCAGACGGTGGTGCTGGCCAACGCCAACCTGGAACGGGCGCGGATGAACGGCATCATCGCCATTCAGGCCGATTTCACCGACGCCGTGATGCGCGGATGCAAGCTGGTCCGGGCCAATCTCCGCCAGTGCAAGATGGTCGGCGCCAATCTCGAAGGCGCCGACCTCTCCGGTGCCGATCTCAAGGGCGCCAATCTTCAGGGTGCGGTCCTGGTCGGCACCGACATGACCATGGCCAACACCGACGACGTGGACATGACCGGCGCGCTGACCGATGCCCCCGCCGGCATCTCCCTCAGCACTCTCGCGGACCCCATCGAAGCCCTGCTCGCCCAGCATACCATGTGGGTCGAGACCAGCGGCGCCAGTGGCAAGCCGCTGGACCTGTCCGGGGTCGACCTCCGGCCGCTCAAGCATCTCGCCTCCGCCAATCTCACCGCGCTCAAAGCCCCCGGTGTGGTCATGTATGGCATGGATCTGTCGGGCATCCAACTTCAGGGTGCCCAGTTCCAGGGCGCCGATCTGCGCGCGGCCCGTTTCGTCGGCGCCGACCTGCGCGGCGTCAACCTCAAGAACGCCAAGCTCAACAACACCGACCTGCGCGACTGCAACCTCGGGCCGCTGCTGCTGAGCAGTGACCGCATCCTGCCGGCCCAACTCCAGGGCGCCACCCTGCGCTACGCCGATTTGCGCGGCGCCGATCTGTTGCGGGCCAGTTTCGTCGGAGCCGACCTTTCTTATTCCACCCTGATTGGTGCAAAATTGCGCGGCACCGATTTTACCAACTGTGTACTCGATACGACCATGTTTTCACAGGGGTCCATGAGGGAGGCTGCCGCTGCCGGCTGTAAAGGGCTGCCGGTTTAGGGCCGAAGCCGCCGGGGCTGATGTTTCTTAACCTTGTGCGGGCGATAATCGGGTCTGGATGTCAGGTTTGGTCGGGGGGGGGGGCGATATGTCGCAAGGGCGAGACTGGACCAGTTCAATTTCGGTAGGTGCGGTCCTGGACCAGGCGACGCGCGCCCGTCTGCGCAGTCTGACCCATTCGGTCACGGCACCGGCGGGGACCCGCCTCTTCGGCGAGGGAAGCCCTTGCCAGGACTATCTGATCCTGCTGTCCGGCCTGGTGCGGGTGCAAAAGGTCAGTCAGAATGGACGTGAAATCGTGCTCTATCGCGTCGAGCCCGGCGAAACCTGTGTCGTCACGACCGCCTGTCTGATGAGCGGCCTCGACTACGATGCCGAGGGCATCGCCGAAACCGACATCACCGCCGAAGCCCTGCCGATGTCCGGCTTTCGTGAGTTGATTGCCGGGTCCGCCGGCTTCCGGGACTTTGTCTTCAGGGCCTATGGCCTCCGTATCTCCAGCCTGTTGATGTTGATCGAAGAGGTTGCCTTTGGGCGCATCGACCAGCGTCTTGCCGCCTGCCTCCCTGATCACGTCGAGGACGGGAGCGCGGTGAACGCCACGCATCAGGAACTGGCCGTGGAGTTGGGAACCGCGCGCGAGGTGGTCAGCAGGCAGTTGAAGGACTTCGAGCGCCGGGGTTGGGTGCGACGGGGCCGGGGTCAGGTCCTGATCGTTCAGCCCGAGGCGCTGGAGTCGCTGACGAAAATATAGTCGTGGCTTTTGTGATCAGGTCACCGACCGCGGGGGTCCGATGCCATAGGCTGGAGCCGTCTCCAGACCTTCGGTTCGGCAGGTCTGGATCACCAGACCTGGATCAACAGACCTGGATCAACGGGGAGAGCGTGGCATGTTGCAAAATGTTGGGGGAATCGACCGTTTCCTGCGCATCGCGGTGGGCGTGGCCTTGATCGGCGCAACCCTGGCCGGCGTGCTGCCGGTGTGGGGCTGGATCGGCGTCGTGCCGCTCGCCACCGGGGCGATCGGCTGGTGCCCGGCCTATCTGCCTTTCGGGATCAGGACCTGTCGCAGGTCGGCCTGACGCCCCACCCTGACAACCCCACTTTGTGGGCTGTCACCCCCACACCGCCGGGGCACCCGGTTCCCGGCGGTCTTCTTCCTGTCTTTTTTCTGACCGCATCACCGCCTGCCGCGGTCCTGGCCGACACTGGGGCCTTGACATGGGCGGGCAGCGCCGTAGAGTCCGTCCTCCCGTGGAATTCGGGTCAGGTCAGGAACATGTCATCTGCCGTGCCGCCTCTCGAGCCGTCCTCCGCTGCCGTGATCATCACCTTGCCCGATGGCGCCGAACGCCGTTTCCCCGGCCCGGTCACCGGACGGGACGTCGCGGCCGCCATCGGCAGGCGGCTGGCCCAGGATGCCCTGGCGGTTCGCATTGGCGGCCGGTTGTGCGATCTTGCCACGGTGATTGCCGCCGACGCCCGGGTCGAGATCGTGACGCGCGCCGATCCCGATGCCCTGGAGTTGATCCGTCACGATGCCGCCCATGTCATGGCCGAAGCGGTGCAATCGCTGTTTCCCGGAACCCAGGTGACCATCGGCCCGGCCATCGCCAACGGCTTTTACTACGATTTCGCGCGGCCGGAACCGTTCTCCCTGGACGATCTCGGACGGATCGAGGCGCGGATGCGGGACATCGTCGCCGCCGACCGCCCGTTCGTCCGGGAGGAGTGGCCGCGGGATCAGGCGATTCGCTTCTTCCAGGACAAGGGCGAAGCCTACAAGGCCCAGATCATCTCGGCCCTGCCCGCCGACCAGCCGATTTCGATCTATCGCCAGGGCGACTGGCTCGACCTGTGCCGCGGCCCCCACCTGCCGTCCACCGGCCGGATCGGCACCGGCTTCAAGTTGATGAAACTGGCGGGGGCCTATTGGCGCGGCGATCACCGCAACGAGATGCTGCACCGCATCTATGGAACCGCCTGGCGCGACGACAAGGAACTTCAGGCCCACCTGACTCAGTTGGAGGAGGCCGAGAAGCGTGACCACCGCCGGCTCGGCCGCGAGATGGGGTTGTTCCATCTCCAGGAGGAGGCCGCGGGCAGCGTCTTCTGGCACGCCAAGGGCTGGACCCTGTGGCGGATTCTCGAGACCTATATCCGGGCGCGGCTGGCCGATCACGGCTATCTTGAGGTGCGGACCCCCCAATTGATCGACCGGGTGCTGTGGGAGCAGTCGGGCCACTGGGAAAAGTTCCGGGCCGGCATGTTCACGGCGCTGGCCGACGAAGACAAGGTGCTGGCGCTCAAGCCCATGAACTGCCCGGGTCACGTCCAGATTTACCGGCAGGGCATCAAGAGCTACCGCGACCTGCCGCTGCGGCTGGCCGAATTCGGCGCCTGCCATCGCAACGAGCCGTCGGGGGCGCTGCACGGGATCATGCGGGTGCGGGCCTTCACCCAGGACGATGCCCACATTTTTTGCACTGAAGACCAGATCACCTCGGAGAGTGTGGCCTTCTGCCGGCTGCTGGAAAGCGTCTATCGCGACCTCGGCTTTACCGAGATCAGCGTCAAGTTTTCCGACCGGCCGCCGGTGCGGGCCGGCAGCGATGAGGTGTGGGACCGGGCCGAAGCCGCACTCAAGACCGCGGTCGGCGCCGCCGGCCTGCCCTACCATCTCAACCCTGGCGAAGGCGCGTTCTACGGCCCCAAGATCGAATTCGTGCTGCGCGACGCCATCGGCCGCGAATGGCAGTGCGGCACACTTCAGGTCGACTATGTGCTGCCCGAACGCCTGGACGCCTCTTATGTCGGCGAAGACGGCGCCCGGCATCGTCCGGTGATGCTCCACCGGGCGATCCTGGGCTCGATGGAACGCTTCATCGGGGTGCTGATCGAACACTATGCCGGCCGGTTTCCGCTGTGGCTGGCGCCGCTCCAGGTGGTGGTCGCGACCATCACCAATGACGCCGACTCATATGGCGCCGACGTGGTCGCGGCGCTGAAGCAAGCCGGCCTGCGGGCGGAATTGGACACCCGCAACGAAAAAATCAACCTCAAGGTCCGGGAGCACAGCCTGCAAAAGGTCCCGGTTCTGGTGGTGGTCGGTAACCGCGAAGCCGAAAACCGGACGGTGGCGCTCCGCCGGCTTGGCAGCAAGGACCAAGAGGTGCTTGCCCTCGACGCGGCAATCCATAAACTGTGTCATGAGGCTCGGTCTCCGGCAGGCGACCGGGCAACAGCAGTTCTGTTCTGAGGACCCGGCGCTGACGGTCCTTGCAACCCAACGAGGGAGACGTTTCCATAGCCAGACTACCAAGTGAAGCCCAACCGACCCGCGACGGCCCCCGGGTCAATCGGGAAATCAATGTCCGCAGCGTCCGTCTGGTCGATGCCCAGGGCGAGATGGTGGGTATCGTTGCCATTCGCGATGCCTTGATCGCCGCCGAAGAGGCTGGACTGGATCTGGTCGAGGTCGCACCCAACGCCGACCCGCCGGTCTGTAAGATTCTCGATTACGGCAAATACAAATACGAGGCCCAGAAGAAAGCGAACGAAGCGCGCAAGAAGCAGAAGATCATCGAAGTCAAAGAAATCAAGATGCGTCCGAACATCGATGATAATGACTACGAGGTCAAGATGCGCAGCGCGCGCCGGTTCATCGAAGAGGGTGACAAGGTCAAGGTCACCATGCGCTTCCGCGGTCGCGAAATGGCCCACCAGGACCTTGGCATGAATGTGCTGATCCGGGTTCGTGACGAGTTGGAAGCGGTGGCCAAAGTCGAGCAGATGCCCAAAATCGAAGGCCGGCAGATGATCATGGTCCTCGCGCCCAAATAGCGGCGGCCCCCGAACCCGGAAGCGCCCGGCCGGGAGGCGGCGGCCTGCCCGGTTGGGGGCGGGGCGCGCCGAAGCCGGCAGGGTATTGAACCGTCGGACGCCTTGACAGGCGGGACGAGCCGCTGCCGCCGCCGGTCAGAGGTTACGACGACGCCTTGCGGAACTCCTGGCGGACGCCACTCCAGGTCCAGTATTCGTGGGCGGCGGAAAAATAGACACCGATCGCCCCCTCCGGCAGGGTAAGATCGGTGTGGTGGATCAGGCCGCGCTTGATCACCAGATTGGCGACCACCGCCTCCAAAAACTGATCCCGACCCTGGAACTCATTCAGGTAATAAACCGCCGCTTCCCGGCCGGCGTGGCTGCCGGACGCGGACGCCGCCGGTCGGGGCACACGGTCAACAAGGCCGAACAGGTTGCGGAGTCCACTTTCAAGAACGTCGGGAGTCAGAACATCGCTGTCGGATTCTCCCGGCTTGTGCCGGGCATAGTCCAGAACCGCATAGCACTCCATCGGCTTCCTCCCCGGAACGCGGCGAGCAGACACCCCGCACTCTGCAAACACAGATACGCTTCCCGCACATGGGCGAGGACCCGTCGCTTGCCTTATCCATCCCATACAATTTCCTTTGGGAAGTCAACCCAAACCAAAATAGGGACAAATGCCCGGCGCCTGTAATGCTCCCAGGCACCAAACCAGGTAGTGCAGCGGGTGTTGCCGGGCCCAAATCCGGCGGCTGTACCACGCTACAACCGTCCATCCCCACATGGCGCGCTCATCCGACGGCGATTCCCGCGGCGGACCACCCCGGAGCGGCGAGCCAGACGCCCGCTTTTTGTGATATTTCCGCTACGGAATAGCGGCGCATGCCATTTTAGCCTCATCGGGGATTCCAGGGTGTTGGGAATTGGTTTGCTTTCAGTGAGTTGAAGCTTTCAACCCCGACGAGGCGCCCGAGCGCCGCGAGGCCGCTTTAACCACGAAGGACACGAAGGGCACAAAACAGTCACGAAAGGCGACTCTCTTGGTGACCTGCTTCGTGTTCTTCGTGTCCTTCGTGGTTAAAGCGGTGGCGTCGATGAGTCCCAACTCTATGACCAGCCCCTTGTTTTTCCTAAAAACATCACCACCCTGGAACGCAGTATGAACCCCATTTTTTATAAAAAATTCCGGTATGCCGTATATTACTTGCAGCTATTGATAATAATAGCATGATTTTGGGGAAAATCGTGCCCAAAAATTCGCATTTTTTTGGCCGACGGCTTTGCCGTGTCCGAAGAAAACCCGATCATCGCCGATGATATCACGCCAATACTTTATTATCGATGAAATTATATCCCGGAAAACATCATAATTTCGGCGCTCTTTCATCTATTAGCTCTCGCCGCCCCGATCTCAAGGACCGGAGCCCGACTTTTGATTAATATTGATTTCCATGTTTATCGCTGTTGCGCCTTATGCTAACATAATTCGTTCGGTCAAAGTCAATACTGCCCGATCTAATCATCAACTCAATGGCGATCAAGGAGGGCGCGATGCCGACACGCTCAACAACGGTGGATGCCTCGACTGGTTATTCTTCTGGCCTTATCACACGACTTAACGGTCTTCGATTGCCGGTAAAGTTGACGGCGCTATTGTTGATACCAATCGCCGGGCTGATCATCGCGAGTGCAAATAATCTTGTGTCCGACTGGCGAATCTCTGTACGCATGGGGAACGTCTCGGCGATGGCCGAGGTGACGGAAGCGATCGGCGATCTGGTCTCAACCTTGCAGCGCGAGGCGGGGACATCGGCAACTTTCGTTTCGAGCAAGGGAGCGGCGATGCGCAGCGACTTGCCGGCCGTGCGCGAGGCAACCTCCCGCAATCTGTCGCGACTCGAGGAAGGCGTCACGCGCGCGGATTTCATCCGTACCGGCGGCAGCGCCGCCGATGCCCTCAGTACCGCCAGGTCCAGGCTCGACCTCCTCGCGATCAAGCGCCATGACGTCGATGGGCTGGCGACGCCGCTCAGCGAGATCAACGACTATTATACCCCGCTGATCGGCCAGCTTCTGAATGTCAGCCTGGAGATGCTCAAACAGATCGATGATTCAACGGTGGCGGTGCGCGCCTCCGCCTACGCTTATCTGATGTGGCTGAAAGAAATGTCGGGCGCCACCCGGGCCAACGGCGCGCCCGGCTACGCCGCCGGCTCCTTCACACCCGAGGACAAAGCCCGCCTCTCCCACTTCGCCCTGGCCCAACCGATCTACGCCAGGTTATTTGATCTTTACGCAACGCCGGAGCAGCGGAACCTGTTCACCCGGGTCGTCTCCGGTCCCGATGTGGAGAGCGCCGAGCGTCTGACCAAACTCGCCATTGACACCCCGGCCGGAGAGAAGCTGGCCCAAGGCAACAGCGAAGCGTGGTTCCGGTCAACCACGGCGCGGATCGATCTCATGAGTGAGGTCGAGCACTCGGTGGCAAGGGACTTCAGGGCACTCGCGACCGGTCTTGCGGACGAGGCCAGACACAACCTTTTGGTTGAAGGCATTCTTTCGATCGCGGTTGTGCTGCTGGCGCTGGTCTTTGCGGTGGTTATCCTGATCAGCATTACCCGTCCGATCGCGGCCATGACCCTGACCATGCGGCGGGTCGCCGATGGCGATCTCGACGCCGAGGTGCCGGCGGCGGACCAGAGCAACGAAATAGGGCAGTTTGCGCAGGCATTGGTTGTGTTTAAGGCAAACGGCCAGGAGGCCCGCCGTGTCGCCCGCGCGCAGGAAGAGGAACGCCGGGCCAAGGAGCAGCGCGCCCATGTGCTGGAAGGGATGGTGCGCAAATTCGAGGTTAAGGTTGCGCAACTGGTCAACTCTCTGGCCGGGTCCGCCACCGGGATGCAGACGACGGCCAAGACCATGGTCGATGCCGCCGATCGGACCAACCGGCAGGCGACCATCGTCGACAGTGCGTCAAACCATGCTTCGGCCAATGTGCAAACCGTTGCCGCCGCGGCCGATGAATTGTCGGCATCCATTGCCGAAATCAGCCGGCAGGTGGCCCAGGCGGCGCAGATTTCGACCAGTGCCTCCGAGGAAACCGGCCGCGCCAACACCATGGTTCAGGGTCTGGCCCGGGCCGCCGATAAGATCGGAGAGGTGATCAGCCTCATCAACAACATTGCCAGTCAGACGAACCTGCTGGCACTCAACGCCACCATCGAGGCCGCCCGGGCCGGGGACGCCGGCAAAGGGTTTGCAGTGGTCGCCAACGAAGTCAAAAGCCTTGCCACTCAGACGTCCCGAGCCACCGAAGAAATTTCCGCCCAGGTCGTCACGGTACAGGATGAAACCCGAAAAGCGGTGGACGCGATTAAGGGGATCGGCACGGTCATTGATCAGGTTCGCGAGATCTCCTCCGGCATTGCTTCGGCGGTGGAGCAACAAGGAGCGGCCACGCAGGAAATTGCCCGTAACGTTCAACAGGCGGCTCAGGGCACCAGGGACGTTTCAGCCAACATTACCGGTGTTACCGAGGCTGCGGCGGCCACCGGAGCGGCATCCCGGCAGGTCCTGTCTTCGGCCGGTGAGCTTGCCTCGGATTCGGAGAAATTGCGCCTCGAGGTGACCGACTTCCTGGCCGAGGTGCGCGCCGGATGATGAGACGCCCGGAACTTGATTTTGCGGGGCTCCGCCCTGCACCGGCAAGGACCCCCGCCTCCTTGACCTCATGACGTGAATGGGTTCAAAGGGCCGCCTGGCCCTTTGCGGGTGTGGGCAGAGCCCACGAAACTGTTTCTTTTCAATGACCTGTCGTATCCTGGCGCATATCGGGGCTCGGCCCCTGGGGGGTGGTCAGCCGCAGCAACCGCGCCAGAATCGCCGCCGGCGCCAGCACCTGATCGACCACGCCCGCCGAGATCGCGCTGCGCGGCATGGTGTCGGCAAACGCGGTTTCGGGGGACTGCGCGATGGTCAGCCCCCCCCCGCCCTTGATCGCCGCCATGCCGCGACAGCCGTCCTCGTTGGCTCCCGTCAGCAACACCCCGATCAGGCGGCCGGAAAACGCCTCGGCGGCGGTCTCGAACAGGACATCCACCGAGGGGCGGACGTTGCAAACCTTGGGGTCGGTGTTGAGGGCAAAGGTCCGGTCCTTCTCGATCAACAGATGGTACCCGGCCGGCGCGACATGGATGGAGCCGCGCGTCACCGGCGACTTGTCGTCGGCGTCGCTGACCGCCAGCCGGCAGTAACGGCCCAACAGACCGGCAAGCAAACCGCCGGAATCGGCGGCGGTATGGGAAACCACAATCACCGGCAGCGGAAAGTCGGCAGGCAACCCCGGCAGTATCAGCCGCAGAACCTCCAGGCCACCGGCCGAACAGCCGATCACCACCGCTTCCCAGCGCCGCGTGCTCATGACTCACCCACCGCGATCAGCACCTTCCGGTACAGCTTCTGGTCTTCATCAACGGCCGCAAAGTCGTCGCCAATCTCGGAAAACCGCAGGCTCTCCCGGGTTCCCAGGCATAGAAAGCCCTGGCGGATCAGGCTGTCCCGAAACAGCCGGAGCACCCGGTTCTGCAACAGCCGATCGAAATAAATCAGGACATTCCGACAGACAATCATGTTCACTTCGCAAAATACACCGTCCGAGGCCAGGTTATGCCGGGCAAAGACCATGTTTTCCTTAAGCGAGCGATCCATACTGGCATGCTCGTAGGCCGCATGATAATAATCCGAGAGCGACTGGCGGCCCCCCGCCTTCAGGTAATTGGCCGAAAAGTCCTTGAGATGACGCAAGGCGAAGATTCCTTCCTCCGCCCGCGCCAGCGCGACATCGTTAATGTCGGTGGCATAGATGCGGGCACGGTCGTAGAGGCCCTCCTCCTTGAGCATGATCGCCAGGGAATAAACCTCCTCTCCGGTCGCGCAACCGGCCTGCCAGATGTTGATGCGGGGATAGGAGGCCAGCACCGGCAACACCTGCCGCCGCATGGCCAGGAACACCGCAGGATCGCGGAACATTTCAGTTACGGGAACCGAAAGTTTCGGAACAACCTGATCGACGAACGCCGGATCATGGAGCAGCGGTGAAATCAGCTCCGAGACGTGGTTGAAACCAAGAGCGAGCGCCAGTTCCTTGACCCTTCGCTTCAATGACGCCCGGGCATAGTTACGGAAGTCATAGCCATACCGACGATAAAGAGCCTCGACGAACAGATCGATCGCAATATCGTTGATTTCAGCATCCTTCATCGACGTTGTACCTTCCTGTTGAAGCCCTGACCGCGGTCAGAACCTCGGTGCCGGCCGGCGCGTCGGCACCCTTCACTGGTGTAACCACACCCTCATCAAAGACAGCAGGCGATCGATATCGATCGGCTTGGTCAGGTAATCATTGGCCCCGGCTTCCAGGCACTTGTCGCGATCGTCGGACATCGCCTTGGCGGTCAGCGCCAGGATCGGCAGGTTACGGAAACGCGGCTGCTTCCTGATCTCCTGCATGGTCTGATAGCCATCCATTTCCGGCATCATGATGTCCATCAGCACGATGTCGATGTTTGGCTTGTCGGCAAGATGTTTCAACGCCTTGCGGCCATCCTGGGCCATCAGCACGGTCAGCCCGCGGGCATTCAGCACCCGTGACAGGGCAAAGGCGTTGCGCATGTCGTCCTCGACGATCAGCACGGTCTTGTTCAGAAAGCACCGTTCGGGGTCGTGGAGACGCCGCAGCAGTTTCTGGCCTTCCTCGGGCAGCGCCGACTGCACGCTGTGAAGAAACAGGGTGACCTCGTCGAGCAGGCGTTCCGGTGACCGGGCGCCCTTGATCACGATGCTGTCGGTATAATGCCGCAGCTCCATGGTCTCCTCGGAGGTCAACTCCTTGGCCGAGTAGAGCACCACCGGCGGCATGGTCAGGGCCGGATCCCGTGCGACCCGTGCCAGCAACTCGGTTCCGGCAATGTCGGGCAGGCCCAGGTCAAGCACGACGCAGTCGAAGGCTTCCCGGCCCAACAGATCCAACGCCTGCTGGCCGGTGTCGGCGGTGGTGATCGTGACATTGTCGCCGCCGATCAACCGGGCGATAGCCGTTCGGGAGCCCGGGTCGTCGTCCACCACCAGCAGGCGGCGGGGCTCCTGGGAGGAAAAATGCCCGATGCGATCGAGGGCCGCCTCGATCTGTTCGCGCGTTACCGGTTTGGTCAGATAGCCCACCGCCCCCATCCCCAGGCCGCGCGGACGGCCTTCGGTCGCCGAAATGAAATGAACCGGGATGTGTCGGGTCGCGCCATCCTCCTTGAGCCGATCCATCACCGCCCAGCCATCCATGCCGGGCAGGCCGACATCCAGGATGATCCCGATGGGCGCAAGGTCGCGGGCCAGCCCGAGACCGGTGGCCCCATCCGCGGCGACAACCCCCTTAAAGCCCCGGCGCCGCGCGGTATCGGCAAGAATGCGGGCGAACCGGGCGTCATCCTCAATGATCAGGACCACGCCCTCTCCCGACGTCACGCCGGCCGGGTCGTCCCCCACCGGTGACGCCTTGGGGCTCCCCGCCGCCGCCGAAGTCACCGTCGCCACCGGAGCCGCGGTCGCCACCGGCCTTGGCGACGGCGAATATGGCGCCCCGGGCCGATGGACCGGCGGTGATCGCCCACCCGGCAGCCGAACCGGCAGGACCAGGCTGAAGGTGCTGCCGCTCCCGACCCGGCTTTCGACCAGAATGTCGCCGCCGACCAGCCGCGCGAGCTTCTTCGAGATGGCGAGACCGAGACCGGTGCCGCCGTAGCGGCGACTGGTGGTGCCGTCAACCTGCTCGAAAGGCAGGAAAATATGCTCCAACTTGTCTCCCGGAATGCCGATCCCGGTATCGGTCACCGCCACCTCCAGGGTCGTGGCCGGGTCCTGACCGATCATCGCCGCCACCTCTGCCCTTGCCCGCCGCACCCGGCAGGTGACGGAACCGCGTTCCGTGAACTTGACCGCGTTCGACAACAGATTCGTGATAATCTGTTCGACCTTACCGATATCCGTTGTCATCTCGAGGGGCAGATCCGGGTCGTGCTCGACGACAAGGCTCAATCCTTTGATCTCGGCCATCGGCCGTAACCGACGTTCAATGGGATCGATCAGGTTCGCCACGATCACGGTATCGGTGTTGACCTCGACCCGGCCCGATTCGATTTTCGACAGATCGAGAATGTCATTGATCAGCCGCAGCAACTGGCTGCCGCTGTCGTGAATCACCTGCGCCGCCTCGATCTGGTCGGGAGTAAGGTTGGCATTCTGGTCGTCAGCCAGCGTCTTGGCCAGAATCAGCAAACTGTTCAAGGGCGTGCGCAACTCATGGGACATGTTGGCGAGGAATTCCGACTTGTAGCGGCTGGCCTGGCCCAACAGCCGCGCCTTGGTCTCGGATTCTTCCCTGGCGCCTTCCAACGCCCGACCCTTTTTGGTCAGCTCCTCATTGGTCGCCCGCAACTCCTCCCGCTGAGTCCGCAGCTCTTCCTCGGAGGCGCGCAACTCCTCGGCCTGCTGGGTCAACAGCGAGGCCTTTTCCTGCAACTCTTCGTTGCTTGCCCGCAATTCTTCGCTTTGAACCTGGAGTTCCTCCTCCGAGGCCCGCAACGCCTCGGCCTGCCGCTGGGTTTGTTCGAGCAGGCTTTGCGCCTTCGCGCGACGTTCAAGGATTTCCAGTTGAAGCGCGATCATTGGCAGCAGATCGGCCACCAGAGTTTGCTGCGCCTCGGTAAATGGCTTGAACGTGGCGATCTCGATCACGCCGAGCACCGATGCGCCGCTGACAATCGGCGTGGCAAGAATCATCGACGGTCGCGCCTCGCCCAAGGCCGAACTGATCCGAACGTAATCCGGCGGGACGTGGGTCAACAGGATCGGCGATCGTTCCACCACCGACTGCCCGGCCAGCCCTTCGCCAAAGGCGACGCCCTCGGCCAGATTCTTGCGCTCGGTAAAGGCGTAACTGCCCATCAGTTCCAGCCGTTTGCGGTCGTTGTTGACGATATAGAATACGCCGTGGCCGCCCTCGAGCAATGGCGTCAGCGCGCGAATGACATCCTGGGCCAGATCCCGTACCGATGGCGCCGCCAGCACCCGTTGCGCGATCTCGGCGGCCTTGGATTTGACCCAGTTGCGCTCGGCCATGGTCTGGCCGGTGCCCTTGAACACCTGGAGCGCCCGGGCCATGGCCCCGATCTCGCTGGCCACCCCGAGATACGGAACCTCGATGGTGAAGTCGCCTTCCGCGAGGCGCGCCATCTGCGCGCGCAACTGGCTGAGCGGACGGTTGATGCTGACGGTAATGAAGCTCGCGATGGCAATCGACCCCAGAACCATCGCGACCAGAATCGCCGCAAGGTTGGCCATGGTTCCATCGCGTTTGGCATTGGCCGATTGCATGAACTCCCGGGCCTTGTTGCGGGCAAAACGGATCACCCGGGCCATGGCATTGCGAACCTCGGCGGTCTGCTGGGCGCCGACGCCTTTGGCCATGCTCTCGGCCTCGGCACGGCTCCCGGCCTTCTTCAGGGCGATGATTTTGTCGCGCAGCACCGCCCAGCTCTGAAGCTCACGGGCAATCGCTTCCAGGTCTTCACGGCCACCCAGATAACGCTCATTGAGAATATCCAGCTCATGATAGATCGCGGTCTCAAAGGCTGCGATCTCCTTGGCCTTCTCGTCGATGGTCTCGGGCGCGTCGGCCACCACCAGTTCCAACATCTTCTCTCTGATCGAGACAATGTCGGTATCGGCTTCCAGCGCCGCGTTGGTGACGGTCATCGGATGTTCGGACAGTTCCGTCGTCAGGTCCGACAGCGTTTGCAAGGCATGAAACGACAGCAGCCCCACCGCCAATGACAGAATTACGATAATTGAAAATCCGGCAGCCAGACGGTTCCTGATGCCGATATTCTGAATTGCCCTCATCATCCCGCACGGCCCTTTTTCAGGTCTTGAAAGCAGCCGGACGCCTGGTCGGCCGACCGGATCCCCCCCTCAACGGTCCTCCCGCAGGTCCCCGCCCCGGCCGACAACGATGCCGACCGCGGTTCCGGCACGGTCGGCAAATGCCGATTGATCACATCGATCAGGTCCCAAGGCAGATAGGGCTTTTGCACGATGGCGCAGCCTTCCCGGGCAGCGTCCTGGGCGGTGGCGGCCTGGGTATCGCCGGTCATCAGGATGGCCGGGACCACGCGGCCCAGGAGTTTGCGCAGCATCCGAATCATGGTCAGCCCCGACACCCCCTCCGACAGGCGGTAGTCGGAAAGAATCAGGTCGGGACCGGGCGGCTCGACCACCTGAAACGCCTTGCCGGCGTCGGGGACGCTCACCACTTCAAACCCGGCGTCCTCCAGAATCGCCGCCAGCGCCTTGGCCTGAAGCCGGTCGTCTTCGACCAGCAGAATGCGGCCCCTGATGCCGATAGTCTGAATTGCCTTCATCATCATCTCGCACGGCCTTATTTTTTGGTCTCGGGAGCGGCTGGATGCCTGGGGGCGGCCGGCCGGATCACCCCCTCAACGGTCGCCCCGCCGGTCTCCCCCGGCCGACGACGGTGCCGACCGCGGCTCTGCCGCGGTCTCCAAATGCCGATTGATCACATCGATCAGGTCCCGAGGCAGATACGGCTTGTGCACGATGGCGCAGCCTTCCCGGGCAGCGTCTTCGGCGATGGCGGCCTGGGTATCGCCGGTAATCAGGATGGCCGGGACCACGCGGCCCAGGAGTTTGCGCAGCATCCGAATCATGGTCAGCCCCGACACCCCCTCCGGCAGGCGGTAGTCGGAAAGAATCAACTCGGGACCCGGCGGCTCGACCACCTGAAGCGCCTTGCCGGCGTCGGGGACGCTCACCACCTCAAACCCGGCGTCCTCCAGAATCGCCGCCAGCGCCTTGGCCTGAAGCCAGTCGTCTTCGACCAGCAGGATGCTGCCCTGCGCCGGCACCCCGGAGGGATCGGGCTCCAGCGGGTGCCCGGCAAGGCCGGTCTCATTGAGGTGGGGCAGATCAACCGAGAAGACCGAGCCCCGGCCCGCCCGGGAACGCAGACCAAGGCGGAGGCCAAGCAACTCCGCGGTTCGGATGACGATAGCCAGCCCCAGACCCATACCCTTGGCCCGGTCGCGCTCCGGGTTGCCCAGTTGCCGGAACTCCTCGAAGATCGCCGACTGCATATCGTCGGGAATACCGCTGCCGGTATCGTAGACCGCCAGCACCACCCGGTCCTGCCGTCGCCTCAGGGCGATCAAAACACCACCAATACTAGTATAACGGATGGAATTGCTCACCAAATTTCGCAGAATGCGCTCCAGCAATACCGGATCGGTCGCGGTGAGGCAAGGGAACACCCGGACCCGCAGCTTCAACCCGGCTTTTCGGGCTTCCGGGGTCACCTCGTCGGCGATCCTGCGCACCATTTCGTCCAGCCGGAAGGTCAGCGGGCTGACCGTCACCTTACCGGACTCGAGGGCCGCGAATTCCATGAGTTTGCCCAGCATCCGTTCGGTGGAATCCAGGGCCTCGCCCATGGTCTCCAGCACCGGCAGGATGGCGGCATCCGCCACCTTGCGGACCAGCAGGTGCAAAAGCAGGCGTTGGGCCTGGATCGGCTGGCGCAGGTCATGGCTGGCCGCGGCCAGAAAGCGCGTCTTGGCGTCGTTGGCCCGTTCCGCCTCGGCCCGGGCGCGTTCGGCCGACTGCTGGGCCAGCACCCGATCGGTGATCTCGTAGGCGGCGCAGGCCAGGGCTTCGACCCGACCCTGCCGGTCCAGCACCGGCTCGACGATCAGGTCAAAGTGCTGGTCGTGGGACCGGGAACGGCTGCGCACGGTCACGTCGCGACGCTGGGGCTGGCCCGTGGTCCAGACGGTTCGATAAAGCGCGAGCAACCGGGTGCTGGTCTCGGCCTCGAACACATGGTCCGGTGTCCACCCGATCAACGCCGCGGGGTCGATCCCAAGCTTGTTGGGATGGACCCAGGTGTAACGAAAGTCCCGGTCCAGCCGGAAGGCGACGGTCTGACCGGCGCTCATGGCCAGCCGGAAGTTCTGCTCGCTCTCGCGCAACGCCTGATCGGCCAGCGCCTCGGTCGCACGTTGAAGCTGCTGACGGTGGCTGTAAAGGTCGAGAAAAGTCCGAACCTTGGTATGCAGAATCAGCGGCTCAATGGGCTTCTCGATGTAATCGACGGCCCCCACCTCGTAGCCATGCAGACGGTGCGTCTCGTCGGCATAGGCGGCGGTAAGAAACATCACCGGCACCGTGCGGGTCCGCGGCTCGCCCCGCATCAGTTCGACCACCTCGTAGCCGTCCATCACCGGCATGTTCACATCGATCAGCGCCAGGGCCAAGTCATGATCGATGGCCAGCGCCAGCGCCGCGTTCCCGGACTCCGCCTCCACCACGTCGGCGTCATGGCTTTCCAGCAATCGGCGTAAAGCCACAAGATTGGCCCGCTGGTCATCGACAATCAGAATCTTCGGTCTCTCGTCGCCCCTCATCGAAACATCGCCCTACGCCCTGACCTTCCGGCTGCCGTCGCCCCCCGCCGGTCCGATCAGTATGAAGGCTGGTGCCGGTCAGATCAAAGGCGAACACGACAAAGCCCGGCACACCGTGGGCATACCGGAGCGGCGAGCCCGAGGGCAAAGGGGTACCGCCACCGGCGCCGATCCGGTGGCGATAACGCCAGGCAAACCAGAAGTCCGGCGAGCCGCGACCCCGGCCGATGGTCCGGGACCGGCTCTTATCTCGGCGTCACCGGTTCCCACGGCACCATGCAGGTGGCGACATAAGGATAATAGCCCTGCGGGTTCCGGCAATAATACCACAGCGGACCGGGCGCCGGCGCCGCCGGAGCCACCACCACCGGTGGGCGATAGGGATCGGGATACGGGTAGATCGGCGCCGGGTACCAGTACCAGGCGCCATCAAGCACCCACCACCAGCCGTCGCGGCCCTCATGCAGGCCGTGCCACCAGTGAGCACTGCGCCAATGGTTGAGGTCGAACTCGTGAAAACGCGGGTAGTCGCCGTGCCATTGGCCATGGTCGTCGCCCCAATGGCCGTGCTCCTGCGCCCTGACGCTCCCCGCAGAGGACGACAGGACAACGGCCGTGACCAGCGCGAGCACGGCCCCGCCGCCGGCCCGAACCTGCACCGGCGTTGTCTTCATGGCCTTGATGATGTTGATAAACATGATATCCGCCTTGTTCCTGCAAGGGGGAGGCCGCGGATCGCAGGACCGCCATGCCGCCCTTGGCTTCCCGATGGGGGGACAGGACGCCTCGGCCTCCCGCCCCCAACCTCACCACCCGCCCCCGACGATGGCATCGTCGACCGGGCGTCAACCGGATGGATCGGACCGTTCCAGTAACATACCACAAGCAGGCCGCCGATCCAGAAACCAACCGTCGGACCAAACCTCACCGTCCGCCCGCCGGGGCTTCGACGCCTCACCGGACCTCCACCGTGATTTCTTCCGAAGCATGACGATGCCGACCGACCAGACCGTCCCGATCGACGCCGACCAGCCGGAAATGATGGGTGCCGGGCGTGAGCGTCACCGTCACCTGCCGTTGCCCGTCGGGAAAAGCCACATGAGCGGCATCGGCCGGAACCGCAACGCCCGGTTCGAGAGGTGGCGCATCGATGAAGAGCACGAGATGGCCGCCATGACCGGGATGCTCCTGACCCTGCGGCTCCGGCCCTGCCATCCGCTCGCCTCCGCCGCCCCCGGCCTCGGCCCGGTTGAAACCACCCGCAACCGTCACCGGATTGGTGACAACCGCGCCGTCGGCCGGGCTGACAATGGCCGGTCCGTGGTGTTCCCGTTCCTGCGCCGCGGCCGACCCTGACCCCAGAACCATGGCGGCCAGCACGGCCCCGACCAACGCCAGGACCAAACGACCGCTTTCCGGTACGATCGGACTGCTCTTGGACTGCAACATCGTTCCCTGATCCTTCTAAGAAAATGCACTCGGGAACAAAGCCTACGGATGTCGAATTTCCGGGATGTGACCGCGGCCCCGGGAATTGGTAACAGACTGTTTCCCGCTTTTCCGTCATACCGGCCAACCGGCTTTGATGATCCGGAGCGCATCCGGGAACCAGGGTTCACCGGCATCCAGGGCGCGATAGTTGCCCCGCGGGCACACCGACCCGGCGATGCCGTACCGTTCGACGCCAAATTGACATGGATCAAAGAGAATCAGGTCAGCCTGGGCTAAAAAGCGACTGTCTCTAACCCTCCCTGTTACCGACTGAAACGGGGGTGTTGCTGTCAACACCCCCGGTTTTTTTCTGTCGGCCCGATCTCAAGATCGCCACGACCGCAATCTTCTGGCCGCCTCGGCAATGGTTTCGCTGGCGCCGGAAAACGAAATCCGCACGAACTGCCGGCCGCGAACCGGATCGAAATCGATGCCGGGCGTGATCGCGACGCCGGTTTCGTCCAGTATCCGCCGGCACCAGACTTCGCTGTCGTCGGTCAATCCAGAGACATCGGCGTAAAGGTAAAACGCCCCCTCAGCCGGCGCCAGCCGGTCGAGCCCGGCCTTGGGCAGTTCCTCCAGCAGCAGCGCCCGGTTTCGGGCGTAGCGGGCGACATGACCGTCCAACTCGGCGCGACAGTCGAACGCAGCACAGGCCGCCAGTTGAGACAGGGTCGGCGCCGAAATGAACAGGTTCTGGGCCAGACACTCGACGGACCGCAGCAACGGCTCGGGCACCACCATCCAGCCCAACCGCCAGCCGGTCATGGAGAAGTACTTGGAAAAGCTGTTGAGCACCAGGGCGTCGTCGGTGACGGCGAGCGCGGTGGCCGCGGGCTCCCCATAGGTAATGCCGTGATAGATTTCGTCCGAGATCAGGCGGATGCCACGGCCGGCGCAGTGGACGGCCAGTTCCTTCAGGGCTTCCCGGCCGATCATGGTGCCGGTGGGGTTGGCCGGGCTGGCCACCACCAGCCCGGCCAACGGTCCGGCGGCATCCAGCAGCGCCGGAGTCGGCTGATAGCGGGTGTCCGGCCCCACCGGAATTTCAACCGGGATCACCCCCAGCGCCGTCAGGATGTTGCGATAGCAGGGATAGCCCGGTGCCACCATGGCCACCCGGTCGCCGGCCTCGAACGCGGCCAGAAAAGCCAGCACGAAGCCGCCCGACGAACCGGTGGTCACCACCACCCGCCGGGCCGGAACCTCGATGAGATACCTGTCCCGATAGTGGCGGGCGATGGCCGCGCGCAGCGCCGGAGTCCCCAACGCCTCGACATAACCCAGCCGTTGGTCCACCAGCGCGGCCCGCGCCGTGGCCACCACCCCGGCCGGCGCCGGGGTCGCCGGCTGCCCGACCTCCAGATGCAGCACCTCGCCGCCGGCCTGCTCGCGTTCGGCCGCAGCCCGCATCACCTCCATGACAAAGAACGGCGGAATGGCGCCACGGCCGGCCAGTTTCAGCACCATCGTCCTCTCTTTCCTCCGCGCGGGCCGGGCGGCCCGAAAGCGGCGCCCGTCCGAACACCGGTTAGCTATTTGAAGACGGTGAAGGTCAGGCCCGAACCCCGGGCATCGGTGACCGCGCCGCAACTCATGCCGCCGTGCTGATGATCATAAAGGCACGTCACCGCCTCGATCCGTCCCTGCGCGGCCGGAGTGCCCGCCGCGACCGGAATCTCGCCGGCCGGGCGAAGGTCGACCACCGAAGCATGCAGCGCCGACAGGACCGGCGCGACCGCGGCCCGGTCGTCGGCTTCCGACCCGATCGCCGAGCCGCCGGCCGCGAACAGGGTGGTTTGCAGCGGGTGGTTGACCACCAGCACCGGCCCGCCGATGCCCGAGGCCCCGCCGCCGCCGGCCGCCAGCAGCCCGGTCCCGGGAATCACCCGGCCGTTGCCGAACAGACCGCCCATGGTAAAGACACAGGCCACCCCTTGCCGCTGGGGATCGACCACCGCCAGCGCCGCGGTGGGGACCACACCGGCCCCGGCGGCCCCCGCCCCCAATCGGCCCATCATGGCGCCGAACCAGTCGCCATCGCCGGCGGCGAGCCCGGCCTGCCAGGCCGCGGCCAGACCGGCCCCGCTCCGGTCGGGAAAGTGGATCATGTCGTTGTCGTCTTCCACCGCGACGGTGTCGCCCCAGCGGACCCGGGTCCCGGCCAGCGTGGCGCCGTCGATGTCCAGGCCAGCGGCCAGCGTCCTGGCAAGATCCGAACCGACGGACCCGTAAAAGGCCCCGACCCCCCGCTGCCGCACCACGCCGAGGGTTGCCGCGAGGTCGGTCTGGACCAGGGTCTCGCCCTCGGCCAACGGCCGGCCGCCGGCGGACAGGAACAGCCGGCGGGCGCCGGCGTCGGCCGCCAGCCGCCCGGCCCCGGTTCCCAGATCGGCGGCAAGCTGCCGCGAAACCGGCGTGCCCAGCCCGGCCAGCGCCTCGGGCGCCCCCAACGCCTCCTCCCAGTGCCGACGGCCATAGGCCGAGTGCAGGGCATAGAGGCCACGCAAAAGGCCCGGCGCCGGCGCCCGACCGGCAGGGGTCGACTCGGGCAGAAAATCGAGGGTCCGCACCGCCCGGGTTGCGGGATCATGGACGAGGCACAGACCGCCGCCGCTCAGCCCGACCCGGGAGGGCAGCGTCACCGCCATGGTCAGGGCCATGGCCACGGCGGCATCGGCGGCACTGCCGCCGCCGTCGATCACCGCCCGCCCGACCTCCACCGCCCGGGGATCATCAGCGGCGCCATAGCCGTTGACACCCAGGAGCGGCTTGCCGGGATGGCAGCCGGCGACCGCGAGCAGCGCCACCGCCATGGCCGCCATGGCCGTCCGGGACCGCATCCGCCCCGCCCCCGACACCGGGCCGGCATCAGCACAGTTGACAGCAGCCCGAACGGACGGGAACCATGGCGCCCGACCCATCGGCGGGAGAAACGCGGTGCTGAAGCGAAAAGATGTCGTCAAGGCGGACTCGCTGTTCAGAATCGGCGGGAACGCGGCAACGGGGCCGTGGGGACCGGCGCTGCTGGCGCTGGCACTGCTGCTGATCCCCATGGCCGCGGCCACCGCCCAGGAAAGCGGCGGCCGCGGCCAGCAGATGGAGTTCATCCGCGACGCCGAGATCGAACATATCATCCGGGGCTACGCGCAGCCAATCTTCCACGCTGCCGGCGTCGACCCCGATGCCGTGGACATCATCCTGGTCCAGGAGGACGTGATCAACGCCTTCGTCGCCGGCGGCCAGAATATGTTCATCTACACCGGCCTGCTCCAGGAATGCGACAATCCCGAGCAACTGGTCGGAGTCATGGCCCACGAGACCGGCCACATCGCCGGCGGCCACCTGATCCGGGGCCGGGACGCCATGGACAACGCCTCGGCCGAGGCGTTGCTGGCCACCCTGCTGGGGGTCGGCGCCGCCATCGCCAGCCACCAGCCCGGCGCCGCCGCCACCGTCATCACCGGCGGCACCGGAATGGCCGAGAACAACCTGCTGGCGTTCTCCCGAACCCAGGAAGGCTCGGCCGACGCCGCGGGCATGCGTTTTCTCGACAGTGCCCACATCACCGCCCAGGGCTTCCACGACTTCCTCCAGAAACTGGCGGGCCAGGAACTGCTGCCGGCCAACCGGCAGGTCGCCTATACCCGCACGCACCCGCTGACCCAGGACCGCATCGACGCCGTCGCGGACCATCTCCAGGCTTCGCCCTGGAAGACGGCCATGCTGGGACCGGCCGCGAACGAGCAGTTCCAGCGACTCAAGGCCAAGCTGATCGGCTTCATTCACCCGGCGCTGGCCTTGCGCCGCTACGCGCCGGGCGATCCCTCGATCATCGCCCGCTACGCCCGGGCCATCGCCCTTTACCGCCAGGGCAACCTCACCGAGGCCCTGCCCCAGCTCGACGCGCTCATCGCCCAGGAACCGAAGAACCCGTTCTTTTACGAACTCAAGGGGCAGGTGCTGATGGAAAATCAGCGGGTGGCCGAGTCCCTGGCCCCTTACCGGCGTTCGGTGGAATTGCTGCCCGACTCGGGACTGTTGCGCGGCGCGCTGGCCCAGGCGCTGCTGGAGGCCGGCGACCCCCGGCTGATCGATGAGGCACTGCGCCAGCTCCAGTTCGCCACCCGGCAGGAACGGAACTCGCCGTTCCTGTGGCGGCTGGTGGCCACCGGCTGGGGCCGCAAAAGCAATGACGGCATGGTCGCCTACGCACTGGCCGAAGAAGCGGTGGCCAAGGGAGACCGGGCCATGGCCCGCAGCGAGTCCGAACGCGCCGAACGGATGTTGCCGGCCGGCTCCCCCGGCTGGCTGCGCGCCCAGGACATCCGGGCCATCGTTGACGCCCATTAACCCCCTCTGACGTTTGCGGGAACTGGCGGGCGGCGGCGTGTAACCGTGGCGCACACGGCATCCCGGACAGGTGCCGGCATCGGATCGTGGCCTCGGATCGTGGCTGTGCATCGGCCGCCGAACGGTTATCCTGTTCCCGACGGCCGGTCGGGTTGTCGCGGCGTGCAGCCGCCCCCCGGACGCGCCGCCGTGGGCCAAAGGACGTTTTGGGCCAAAGGACGTTTTGGGCCAAAGGACGTTTTGGGCCAAAGGACGTTTTGGGGATGGGAGAGGGTGATGCCGGCCCCCTGGTTCAACCGTTGCCAACCGCGACGCGGTGTTTTCCGCGGTCGCTTCGCACCGGGTGCGCCGGCCACCCTGGCGGCCGTGCTCGGCGTGCTGGTGCTGGTCTCGCTCGGCCTCTGGCAGCTTGAGCGGGCGGCCTGGAAGAACGCCCTGATCGCCCGCATCCACGCCCGGATCGCGGCCCCGACGGTGTCGCTGCCGGCCGACCTCGGCGGCCCCGGCACCGCCGGCGGCACGGACCCGGCGGCCTACGAGTACCGGCACGTCTCGGTGACGGGGCGGTTTCTGAACGACCACGAACTGTTTCTGGTGGCCCGTTCCCGCTACGGCAACGACGGGCTGGAAATCGTGACGCCGCTGGTGCGCGCCGATGGCGGCGGCGTGGTGCTGGTCAATCGCGGCTGGGTTCCCAAGGAACGTCGGGCTCCGGGCAGCCGGAGCGCCGGCCGGCAGGACGGAACCGTGACCATCGAGGGCATCGCCCGGATGCCGCCCCGCCGCGTCTGGTTCCTGCCCGACAACCGTCCCGATCTCAACCAATGGCTGTTCATGGACCCGCCGGCCATGGCCGCCGCCGCCGGAATCGACCCGGCCACATCGCTGTCACCGGTGTTCGTTGATGCCGGACCGGCCTACAATCCGGGCGGACTGCCGGTGGGCGGGCAAACCGTGATCGACCCGCCCAATGATCACCTGCGATACGCTTTAACCTGGTTCGGCTTGGCGGCGGCATTGATCGTGATCTATATCGTTTGCTATTGGCACCGTGAGCGGTAGAAAACGATGAGCCCTGAACATATCGCATACACCGAGGTCGAGCGCCGCTTTACCCGCTTGGCGACGGTTAACGATGCCCTTGGCATTCTTGACTGGGACAGCCAGACGATGATGCCGGCGGGCGCCGCCGACGGCCGGACCGCCCAGCTCGCGACGCTGCGGGTCCTGGCTCATGAGCTGCTGACGGACCCCTGGCTGGCCGACCGGCTGGCCGCGGCCGAGGCCGAACCGGAGTTGAGTGTCTGGCAGCGGGCCAATCTGCGCGAGATGCGCCACGCCTGGGTCCATGCCAACGCCGTCCCGTCGGAGCTGGTGGAGGCGTCGTCCCGGGCGACCTCGGCCTGCGAGATGATCTGGCGAACCGCCCGGCCGGCCAACGACTTTGGCGCCCTGCTGCCGGCCCTGACCGAGGTTCTGGACCTGCAACGGGCGATCGGTGCGGCCAAGGCCCCGGCCCTGGGCTGTTCACCCTACGAGGCGTTGCTCGACGCCTACGAGCCGGGCGCCCGCGCCGCCGCGCTCGATCCCCTGTTCGACAGCCTGGCCGCGTTCCTGCCCGACTTCCTGCCCCGGGTCCTCGAACGTCAGGCCGGCCTGCCGGCACCCCGGGCGCTGGGCCGGCACTTCCCGGTGGAAGCCCAGCGGGCCTTGGGCGAGCGGCTGATGCGGGTGGTCGGCTTCGACTTCAACCGGGGCCGGCTCGACATCAGCCTGCACCCGTTCTGCGGCGGCGCCACCAATGACGTGCGGCTGACCACCCGCTACGACGATTCCGATTTCACCGTTTCGCTGATGGGTGTCCTGCACGAAACCGGCCATGCCGTTTACGAGCAGGGCCGGCCGGCGGCCTGGCTGACCCAGCCGGTGGGCGCGGCCCGGGGTATGGCCATCCACGAATCCCAGTCGCTGATGATCGAGATGCAGGCCGCCCGTTCCCGGCCGTTCCTGGAGTTCCTGGCGCCGCTGCTGCGTCAGACCTTCGGCCACGACGGACCGGCCTGGCAGGCCGACAATCTGTGGCGCCATTATACCCGGGTCGAGCCCGGCTTCATCCGGGTCCACGCCGACGAGGTGACCTATCCCGCCCATGTCATTCTGCGTTACCGGCTGGAACGGGCCATGATCGCCGGCGATCTGGCGCCCGCCGATCTTCCGGCCGCCTGGAATGACGGCCTGCGCGGGCTGCTGGGGATCACGCCCCCCGACGACCGCCAGGGCTGCCTCCAGGACATCCACTGGCCCTCGGGCGGCTGGGGCTATTTCCCGACCTACACCCTGGGTGCCGCCATCGCCGCCCAACTGTTCGAGGCCGCCTGCCGGGCCGACCCCGGCGTGCTGCCCGGCCTCGGCCGCGGCGACTTCGTGCCGCTGGTCGGCTGGCTGCGCACCCACGTCCACGCCAAAGGCAGCCTGCTCGCCACCAACGATTTGCTGACCGCCGCCACCGGCCGCCCGCTGGATGCCGCCTGCTATCGCCGGCACCTGGAGCGACGCTATCTGGACGGGGACTGAGCGCGGCGAGGAAAAGAAATGACACCGGGGGGCCTTACCCCCAATCAGGGTACTGACGGCCATGGTCACATCATAAAGCTGTAGGTATGAATTTCAAGCGATCCATTGACACCGATCGGGACCTGCTGACCGTTGCCCAGGCGCTTAATCCCCGCCAGCCCCTGGCCAACGACGCCGAATTACTGGTAACGGTCGAGGCGATCACCGAAACCATGATCGCAAACCGGCGCATATCAGGCGACGTCGCGCTCAATTTGCTGGTCCATTTTCTTTACGTGATCGGCCGTCCCGCCATTTCGCAGAAACTGGCCCGATATTGCCGGCTGTTTACCGACAATGACTTCATTACTCAGATCAACACCCTGTTGTCGGCTCAGACCATAACCGACGATGACATGATTCGGGCCATCTATTTTATAAAATCTTCCGGCTACGACGACCGTATCTGGCCCGGGGCGACGCTGATGCCCGAATTGCTGGCGACGCTGCCGCTGGATCGAACAAACCGTGCACTCGACCTTGGTTGCGGCACCGGCCGGGCCGGAACCATGCTCCGCCAGGCCGGATTTGACGGCCGGCTGGTCGGGGTCGACCTTTCGGCGCACATGCTCAAAGCAGCCCGGGAGAGCGGTCATTATCAACACCTGATCGAAGCCAATCTGATGGACTGGCTGGATATTAACGACGAATCCTTCGATCTGGCGGTGGTATTATGGGTCACGGACCACTTCACGCTGTCTCAGGCCCGTCGTCTGACCTCAGGAGTCGCGAAAGCGTTGCCGGAGACCGGAATATTTCTGGTAGACAGGCCCCTGGTCGCGGTAGAAGTGTCCAGGCGGGGCGACCGCGCTTTCAGCGTCAGGCAATTCGAGACCGAACTGCGCCGTGCCGGCTTTGCCTTCGGCACCCATGATCGGGACGGGAATCGTTTCTACGTCTGCACCCGGATCAGTCCCGAGGCTCTTCCATCCTGGTGCCGGTAACGATGCGGGCGTGGAGCGGCACCGCCACCGTGCCGGCCACGGCCAGGGCGGCAAAGCGGGTCTCGATTCCGGCCGGCACGCGCCGACGCTGGTCCGGCGTTGCGGTGGCCAGCCGGGAGCCCAGGGTCATCTCCAGCGTCGCCTGCCAGAACGGCGCGCCCGCGGGCACCTTGCGCACCGGCATCAATGCCTGTTCCGTCACCCCGACAAAGCCGGCGGCCGCCAGCAAACCGGCCAGACTGCCGGTCCCGGCAAAGCGGAACAGCGAGCGCAGATCGCCGCCGGCCGCAACCGGCGGCCCAAGCACCTCGTCGACCACGGCCTCCAGCACCTCGAACAGCAGATTATCGGCCTTCGGTCCCCAGACCATGAAGGCGGCACGGCCGCCCGGCCGCAACACCCGATGCACTTCGGCCAGGGCGGCCTCGGGTCGGGCGACGAACATCAGCCCGAAGCGGCAGGTGACGCGATCCACCGCGGCCGCCGCCAGCGGCAGCGCCGCCATGTCGGCGGCAAGGAACGCCACCCGCCCGGCACCGCCGGCCCGTGCCCGGGACGCCGCCACCGCCGCCATGCCCGGTACCAGATCCACCCCGATCACCCGACCGGCCGGCCCGAGCCGCCGCGCCGCCGACAGCGCCGGCTCGCCGACCCCGGCCGCCAGGTCCAGCACCACCTCGTCCGCCCCGCCCGCGCCGACGCCGGCGGCATCCAGCAACGGTTGGTTGAGACGATCGGCCAGTTCGGCCAGCGGATCCGCCCAACGCGCCCACGCCGCGACGCTGTCCCGCCAGCGCCCCGCCTCGGCCTGACCCCAGGCGGCCGAACCCGTCGCGGCGTTCACGGCGATCACAGTCATGGGACTCACACGTCCAAGGAAACCACCAGGGAAACTAATTGAGCAGCCGCGGCGTGCCGGACGACCGCCCGCCGCCTTCGCCGTCACCGATCCGCTCGTAAAGCGCCGTCACCTCTTCGCCAAGCCGACGGTTGGCCTCGGCCAGACTTTGAATTCTGGTTTGCGCACTCTGCTGTTGCTGGCTCAACAGCGTCACCGTCTCCACCAGACGTTTGATCTGGTGCGCCTGGCGCAACGCTCCATCGTCAAGGCTACGTCGCAGCGTACGGACCGCCAGCAGCACCACCACGGTAATGGTGATGCCGGTCACGATTGCCACCAGGGCAAGAGCCGTAAGCCACTCCATAACCGGTGCGACCCGTGTTTTCTGTTGGCGGCGGGCCGGCGGCACGATCGGACCCCGACTCCCGGGCGTTCCGGCCCGTTCTCTTCAATACTTGAAACCGTCGGCGAGCGTCACCTGAAAAACGGCGACAGCGACGCTGCGGGGACCTGGACGCCGCGCCGGCGGAACCCGACGCCGCCCCCTGAACCACACATACCACATTGTGTTTTCCAATAACCCGCCTTACTATCGGGGTCTGCCAGAGGTAAACGTCATGGGTGGATGGCCGCGCCGAACCACAAGCCTTGGACCCGTCCCGTAATGGGTTCGACGGGACGACGGGTGTTCGCTGTGGACAGAGCGGCCTTGCCGATGCTGCGCCTTCACCTCGGAACGTCGGGAAAACACCTGAACCATTGTTACCTTAGCGGTGACAAGGCCGAAAGGCAATAAAACTCACGCCGCCGGCGCTTCGCCTCCTCCACCCCCGCCCCGCCACCCCGCCCGCCGCCTCAGACCGGGAAGGAAGCCTTTCATGGCTGGATATCGCAAGTTGAACCCGTCTGATCTCCCCGCCTTTGCCGATCATTTGCTGCGCCTGACCACCAACGATCGCTGTTGTCGGTTCGGCAGCCCGACCTCCGACGACGCGATCACCAGATATTGCGAAAAAATCAACTGGACTCACACCGTCATCGTCGGCTTCTTCGAGGATGGCGCCCTGCACGCCGCCGCCGAATTGCGGCTGGAGCCCACCTTCACCCCCAGCAACGGCGAACTCGCCTTCAGTGTCGAGCGACCGTGCCAGGGCCGGGGCATCGGCACCACCCTCATGCGGCGGATTCTGGTGGTGGCGCGCAACCTCGGCCTGGCTCAGGTNNTCAGGTCGCGGTTTACTGCCTTGCCGAAAACATGAGAATGCGCAAGCTGCTGGTCCGGGTCAACGCCCCGCCGGTGGTCGATCTGCCCGAGGCACTCTCGGTGATCGATCTGCCGCCCCCCGACACCCAGTCGTTGTTGCAGGAGCAGAATGACGACCAGTCCGGGACGATTTCGGTGATCATGGACTACTGGACTCACGATTTCGTCACCTCCATGCTCGAACGGGTCGACTGAGCGCGGCATGCCCCCGTCGGGCGCGGCACCGTGGCCCGTGACACGGGCGGCGGCGGCTTGATAGGGTCGGTTATGGCTTCCGTCTTCCTCAGCTACAGCCGCACCGACGGGGACGCCGTGGCGCCCCTGGTGGCGGCCTTGCGCGCCGGCGGTGTGACGGTGTTCCAGGACACCCGCGACACCCGGCCGTTCGAGCCGATCCACGACTGGATCATCGACCGGCTGGAGCTGTCGGCGGCGCTGCTGGCGTGGTATTCCCGGGACTTATGGGTTGAGACGCTATTGCCAGTGGGAACTGACCGCGGCATGGCTGGCCGGAGAGGCCACCGGCAAGCCCGAGCGGCGCATCCTGGTGATCAATCCCGAATCGGGCGTCGCCCACATCCAGCCCGAGGTGCTGACCGTCTCGCCGCCGGCCCCGACGACATCGCCCGGCCCGAAGACCTAGCCCGGAAGATCACGGCCGAAAGACGCTACGCGGAACCGCCGTACTCCACCCGGGTTGAGAAGATACGTTTGCGCCTTGACCCGTGAATAACTTTCCAATATCGTGGTCAACGAAAATCCTTTGCTGCGTCGACTCCTTCGTTTTGCAAGGTGATTAGTTATCAATCGGTGTCTTTAGTTAGTGTTTGTTCAAAGGATTATCGTTGCATGCGTAATATGTCCTTCACCAGAATCCTTTATGCCGTAATGACCATGCTCACTCTCTGGGTCTTGATCATGACGGGGGCGGGAATGTGGAATGCCAGTGTTCGATATCTGGACAGCCAGCGGATCCAAAACCTGGCGGTGACGGTAAAGGAGTTGTTTAGCAGCTTTCAAATGCGCTCTCTGCGCCCAGCTTCAGAAGAAGCCCTGATGACGCTGGACGATCCGACCGCGAAGATTGAAGAAATGAAATCAAATATGTACAAGATAGCAAATCAGATACTCGTGATTATGGACTCTCTTGATATTGCAAATTCCAATGATCTGACTGGACCGGTAAGACAGTCGTGGGAGACGGTCGAACGGGATTATAAATTGGTATTTGACGAAATAGCCAAACCGCGCGCCGACCGTCGCTTGCCGGATGCCTGGTTCTCGAGCGTCGGAACATTCGTCGCCAAGACTGCCGTCGTGACCGCAGCCGTAAGCAACAGCATCAGAATGTCGGATCCGTTTCTCGCAGAAATGGTCCAGGTGCATCGCTTGGCGACGCAGATTCGTTCCGCCCTGCTGTGTGTGCAACTTGGTAATGATGTCGAGGCCGGTCGGCGACTTGATGACCAACTGCGTGGGAAGGTTGAACAGTCCCGCGGGGTGATCGCCGCATCCTAGCTGGCTTTCGATGAACTGCTGAGCCGTCCGGGGGTTCCGGCCGCGGTGACAGCGGCGGTGGCAACCGCCCGCCAAGTCCATCAGGCTCAAGACCGGCAATTGGAACAAATCGTTAACAACCTTAACGATACCGCGGCTTCGGCGCTGCCGCGCGGCGCCTTCCTTTCTACGCGCGGCGCCTTCCTTTCTATGTGTCTTGCTCCGGTCGAACCGGCCATGGCCATCGGGCGGGCGGCCCTTGACGAGATCGTCGCCTATTCGGCAGCCCAGCAGCGCGCCGCCAAATACGGTCTTCTCGGTCAGACCTTGGCCTTTCTGGCGGCGCTGGGGATCAGCCTGGGGGGGGCCGTCATGATCCGGCGCCGCTTCATGCGGCCGGTCCGCAACATTCTTACAACCATTGAGCGTCTGTCGGCACAGGATTACGCGACACCTGTCGTGCAGAACCGCTATGGTGACGAGTTCGGTACGATTGCGCGGGCTCTGGACAGCCTTCGGGAGAATGCCGGCACGGCCCAACGCCTGACCGCCGAACAGGCCGCGGCGGCCAGGACGCGCGAACGGTATGCCCAGCGTCTGGAAACCCTGTTCGCAGGTTTCCAGACGCAGGTGACCGAGGTCGTTCAGGGAGTGTCGGCTGCCGCCACCACCTTGCAGTCGAATTCCAGGTCGATGACCACGGTCGCCGAGAACTCGGCCCGCGGCGCCTCCGCCGTCGCCTCGGCGGCGGAAGAAGCTTCGACCAATGTCGAAACCGTATCGGCAGCCACCGAGGAACTCTCGTCCTCGATTGCCGAAATCAACCGCCAACTCACAGAATCGACATACTCCTCGGCCGCGTCCGTGGCCGAAGCCGAGCACACAAGCCTGGTGATGCGCGATCTTGACGCCGCGGCCGAACGGATCGGCGCCGTGGTCAAGCTGATCGAAGACATCGCCCGGCAAGTCAACATGCTGGCGTTGAACGCGACCATTGAGGCGGCGCGGGCCGGCGAAGCAGGCAAGGNNGGCGGCGCGCGCCGGCGAGGCAGGCAGGGGCTTCTCCGTGGTGGCAACCGAGGTCAAGGACCTGGCGAACCAGACCGGTGCCGCGGCCCGGGACATCACGCGGCAGATCGCCGATGTCCAAAGCCAGACCAAGAAGGCCATCGAGGCGATCGCCGCCATCACCGTGACCATCCGCCGGACCAATGAAATCTCGACCATGATCTCCGCGGCCGCCGAGGAACAGGGCGCCGCCACCCGGGAGATTTCCCGCAATATCCAGCAGGCGTCCGACGGCACCCGCCTGGTGACGCAGAGCATCGTAGAGGTCAGGGGCGCCGCCGCCGAAACCGGCTCGGCGGCAGGTCAGGTTCTCGATGCCGCCGGGATGCTGTCGACCCAGGCCACCACGCTTCGCAGCGTGGTCGACCGTTTCATCGGCGAGGTTCGGGCGGCTTGAGCGGCGGGGGGCGGTGCCCCTTATGCCCCAGGTTACGATAAGTCGTTGAAGTAAAATGGTTTTTGTAGGCTCTGCCCACACCCGCNNGGGTGCAGGACAGAGCCCTGCAAAATCAACACAATACTGATATCCCGGCGCCTATCGGGCTTCGCCCCCTTGCCCCTGACCAGGGCTTTGCCCTGGACCCAACCTTTGGCCGGGGGCCTTTGGAAACCGTCAGGTATCGCCCCCGGCCGATCACGTATCGAGAAAGCTGCGCAGCTTGCGGCTGCGGCTGGGGTGCTTGAGTTTGCGCAGCGCCTTGGCCT
>PLTC01000297.1 GCA_003165295.1 Rhodospirillales bacterium
CGGTGACCTGATCTACACCGGCACCCCCGAAGGGGTCGGACCGCTGGTCCCCGGCGACCATGTGACCGGCGAAATCGACGGCATCGGGACCATCACCATCGCCATCGTCTGATCCCGGCGGGCGGAAAGGAAGGCTCCCGCCTGGCGAGAGAACCGGGGAGCCTTCCGCAAACTGTTACCAGCCCATGGGCGGATGGTGCACCCCGCCGCCGCCGCCGCCCNNCATCATGCCCATCATGCCCATCCGGTTTTCTCCGCCCGACCCCATCCGGCCGCGGCCATCGTAGGCACCGCGGTCGGTCATCATCATCGGGCCGTGATCCATCATCATCGGACCGTGATCCCGCAGGACGACGCCGCGCCCGGCGGCCCGCTTTTCCAGCTCCGCGTGCTTTTGCGCCCAAAGTTCCATCCGTTCGTCGAGGGTCCGCGCCGCGCGCATCCGGCGCCACAGGTCGAACCGCTCGCCGAAGCTCATCAACTCGTAGGGATAGACTTCCCTGAGCGGCGCCGGAGCCGCGGTTGCCGGCGGTTGCGCCGTCGCCGTCTGCGCCTGTGCCTGCCCGACACCGGGACCGGGCAGCAGCAACGCCACCCCGACCGCCAGCGCCACCGTCATGACCATTCTGTTCATGGCTTAATCCTTCCGGTTGATTCCGTCATNNTCATTCACGTCATGGGTTCAAAGGGCCGCCCGGCCCTTTGCGGGTGTGGGCGGAGCTCACAAAATCGGTTCACCTGCCCCCGGTCACCGCAGCGGTCTTCGTGTCCTCCGACGAGCCACAGCCCTTCTTCACGTAGTCCCAGAATTCCTGCTGTTGCAGGGCGTAATGGTCGGGGTGCTGGTCTTCGGGGATGTCGCGCACATGGCGCAGGCTGGCCACCGAAACGCTGACATCGAAAACGGCGTCTCCCGCCGCCAGCGCCGCCGAAACCAGGCTCAGAGCATACCATTCCGTCGCCAGTGCCGCCCCAAGCAAGCCGCCGCTCAAGAGGTTGGTCGGACCGATGAGCGGCAGCACCAGATAGGGGCCGGGCGGAATGCCGACCTTGCACATGGCCTCGCTGACCTCGGTGGTCCGACGGGCAAGACCGATCGGCGTCGCGACATCGAAGAGGCCCGCAAGACCGATGGTGCTGTTGACCGCGAACCGCCCGACCGACACCGCGGCGTCCACGGGGTGGCCCGCCAGCAGATTGGTGAAGACGAATTCAGGCTCGCTGATGTTCTCGTAAAGATTGCCGGCCACCTGCTGCACGAAGCCCGGCGTCTCCTGGCCCAGGACCCGGGCCATCGGAGCCACCAGGTCGTCGACCACCAGCGCATTGAACCCGAACATCAGCCGGTTGAGCGGTTCGAGGACGTCCCGCGGCGTGGCAATCTCCGGCACCGCCACCGGCGGCGTCTGCGCCCGCGCGGCCAGGGGCAGCGCGGTCAGCAACGGAACCAGTACGGTAACAGCCCGTGCGATGCTGCGATGGTTCATACCCGACTCCCGATAAGGGCGGCATCATCGGACCGGCCGGTCAGGTTTCGGTCCACTGCCCCCAGGCTACGACCTACAGCCGCTGTAGGAGCAAGGGGAAAATCACGGCAGCGGTCGCGCCGCCCGGACGCCCCCGGACACTGCCTCACAGGATCCTGCCTCTATGGTGCATCGCACTGTTCTGTGGCACACTTTGCCGGCATCACCGGGGCCAGGGGCGGGAGGCCCGTGAGTCTCCGGGGCAGGACCACGGAAATAATGAAAACAGCCAAAGGCAACATCGATGCATGATAAACGGGATCTGCGCCTCGCACCCCGGCGCGCCATCGCCCTGGTGCTGGCCGGCGGCCGCGGCAGCCGCCTGAGACATCTGACGGCACGACGGGCCAAGCCGGCGGTTCACTTCGGCGGCAAGTTCCGTATCATCGATTTCGCCCTGTCCAACTGCATAAATTCGGGATTTCGACGGATCAGTGTTCTGACCCAGTACAAATCCCACAGCCTGTTGCGCCACCTCCAACGCGGTTGGGGTTTCCTGCGCGGCGAAATGAACGAGTTCTGCGATCTGCTGCCGGCCCAGCAGCGCATCGACGAAACCTCGTGGTACCAGGGAACCGCCGATGCCGTGTACCAGAATCTGGATATTCTGCGCGCGCACAACCCCGAATACGTGCTGATCCTCGCGGGAGATCATATCTACAAGATGGATTACGCCGCGATGCTGCTGGACCACATCGCCAACAGCGCCGACCTCACCGTCCCCTGCGTCGAAGTGCCCCGGGCCGAGGCCAGTGGCTTCGGCATCATGGACGTCAACGATCGGGGCCAGGTGGTGGGTTTCCTGGAAAAGCCCGCCGACCCGCCGGCGATGCCGGGCAAGCCCGACCGGGCGCTGGCCTCCATGGGCATCTACGTCTTCAACGCCGGCTTTCTGTTCGACCAGTTGCACCGCGACGCTTCCGACCCGACGTCGTCGCGTGACTTTGGCAAGGACCTCATCCCCTATTTGGTGCCGAGAGCCAAGGTGATGGCGCACCACTTCGCCGAAAGCTGCGTCTCCAACGACGCCGCGGCCGAGCCCTACTGGCGGGACGTGGGCACCGTCGACGCCTATTGGGAGGCCAATCTCGACCTGACCAGCGTCACCCCGGCGCTCAACATGTACGATCGCAACTGGCCGATCTTCACCTACCAGGAGCAACTGCCGCCGGCCAAATTCGTGTTCGACCGGGCCGATCGCCGGGGCATGGCCGTGGACAGTCTGGTCTCGGGCGGCTGCATCGTCTCCGGCTCGGTGGTGCGCCGTTCCCTGCTGTTCTCCCAGGTTCGGGTCAATTCCTATTGCACCCTGGATCAGGCGGTGGTTCTGCCCGAGTGCAGCATCGGCCGCCACAGCCGGCTGACCCGGGTGGTGATCGACCGGGGCTGCCGCATTCCCGACGGGCTGGTGGTGGGCGAAGACCGGCAGGAGGATGAACGCCGGTTCCATCTCACCGAAAATGGGGTTACCCTGATCTGCCAGGACGATCTCAACCGCCTCCAGGTCTGATCCGGTCTGCCTGGTGATCGATAAATGGGGGCTTCGCCCCCTTTCCCCCTGACCGGGGCTTTGCCCTGGACCCACCAAAGGCCGGCGGCCCTTGGAACCCGGGATCTGAGCGACGCGGGTCCAGGGGGCGTCCGGCATCCCGGGCCGGCTTTTGTCCGGCCCCGTCTCCTGCGATTCTCCGGCCCCATGATGCGTGTGCTGTTCGTCACTTCCGAATGCTTTCCGTTGGTCAAGACCGGGGGGCTGGCCGATGTCAGCGCGGCGCTGCCTCCGGCCCTCGCCCAACTCGGCATCGATGTCCGGGTGTTGCTGCCCGGCTATCCCGCGGTCCTTGACGGGCTGGAGGGCCGACGGACCGCCCGCCCCCTGTCGGACCTGCCCGGGGGCGGCAGCGGCCGGCTGATCGCCGGCCATCTTGCCAACGGCGTGCCGGTCTACGCCATCGACCAGCCCGAACTGTTCGACCGTCCGGGCAACCCGTACCTGGCCCCCGGCGGCGCCGACTGGACCGACAACCCGCTGCGCTTCGGCACCCTCGGCTGGGTCGCGGCCGGATTCGCCCAGACCACCTCCAGCCACCAGTGGCGGCCCGACCTTCTGCATGGCCACGACTGGCAGGCCGGTCTGATGCCGGCCTATGTCGCCTTTCAGGGCAGCCCGCGGCCGGCCACGGTCATGACCATCCACAACATCGCCTATCAGGGACAATTCCCGCCCGACCTGCTGCCGGCGCTGCACCTGCCCGCCCACAGCTTTCAGGTCGATGGGATCGAGTATTACGGCGGCATCGGTTTCCTCAAGGCCGGTCTCTACTACGCCGACCGCCTGACCACGGTCAGCCCGACCTACGCCCGGGAAGTCCAGTCGGCCGACTATGGCTGCGGCCTCGAGGGCCTGCTGGCCAGCCGCACCGACCAGTTCGACGGCATCCTCAACGGTGTCGACTACGGCATATGGAATCCGGCCACCGACCCCCATCTGATCAGGCCCTATGATCCTGACCGGCTGGACGCCAAGATCGCCAACAAAGTGGCGCTTCAGGCCGGGTTCGGGCTCGCCCCCGACCCGGATGCGCCGCTGTTCGCCCTGGTCAGCCGGCTGACCTGGCACAAGGGCGCCGACCTGCTGCTGGCGGCGCTGCCCGCCCTGCTGGCCCGGGGCGGACAACTGGTGGTGCTGGGGACCGGCGACAAGAGCCTGGAGGCGGCGCTGCTGCGGGTCGCCGGCAGCCATCCCCGTGCCGTCGGCGTCCATATCGGTTACGACGAGGCGCTGGCCCATCGCATTCAGGCCGGCGCCGATGTCCTGATGGTGCCGTCCCGGGCCGAGCCCTGCGGCCTGACCCAGCTCTACGCCCTGCGCTACGGCACCGTGCCGCTGGTGCGCCGGACCGGTGGCCTCGAGGACACGGTGATCGACGCCACCCCGGCGGCGCTGGCCGACGGCTGTGCCACCGGCTTCGCCTTCGACGACCCCACCCCCGGCGCCCTGGTCTGGGCCATTCGCCGCGCCATCGACCTGTTCCACCAGCGCGACCGCTGGCAGACCATCCAGCGCCGGGCCATGACCCGCGACTTCGGTTGGGACGCCTCGGCCCGGGCTTATGCCGGGTTGTACCAGCGGTTGATATCGGGGCGGCAGGCGCCGTCACCATAGGGCCGGTGCCGGCATGGCCGCCGGCCTGAGAGGCTGGCAAAGAATGCCCGCCCTACCCGGTTTTGAAGGAAGACACCCGATGTTTCCAAAGGGCATTCTTTGGCGGACTCGATTGTCTGTCACACTCTGACCGCAACTCTCCGGCTCCTGTTCGAGTGTTCATGGATGGCCGACTCCGATTCGCTCTATCATCGGCTGTTCTCCTACGCCATCATGATCGAAGGGCTGGTGCGGGAGTTCGTGCCCGATGCGCTGGGAGCGGACATCGATTTTGCGCGGATTCAGCGGGTCCAGGCCAAATTCCACAGCCGCACCGGGCAGCGCCGGGAAAGCGACGTGATCTGGCGGCTGCCGACCGGCCTTGGCACCGACATCTATCTGTATCTGCTGCTGGAATTCCAGTCGCGGATCGACTGGTGGATGGCCGTGCGCATCCAGGTCTATGCCGGCCTGTTGTGGCAGCAGATCATCGGCGAACGGCGGCTCAAGCCCGGCGACCGGCTGCCGCCGGTCCTGCCCATCGTGTTGTTCAACGGCGACCCGCGCTGGAACGCCCCGGCCGAAACCACCGCCCTGGTCGCCCTGCCGCCGGGCTCGCCGTTGTGGCCATGGCAGCCGCGGGTCCGCTATCATCTTCTGGACGAGGGCGCCTTTGCCGGCGGCGATCTGGCCGGACGCGACAGCCTGGTGGCGCTGCTGTTCCGGCTGGAACACTGCCGGCAACCCCAGGACCTGGCGGCCCTGGTCGATGAGGTGATCGGCTGGTTCCGACGGCACCCGGACTACGAAAAGGTGAAACACCTGTTCGCAGAGGTGGTCCGGCAGGCGGCGGAGAACACCAAGGCCGAGGGCGTTACGGTCCCCGAAGACATGCTGGAGATCAGAACCATGTTGGCGGAACGGGCAAAGGAATGGAGGGCACAGTGGATCGCCGAGGGCCTCGCGGCCGGCAAGGCCGAGGGCCTCGCGGCCGGCAAGGCCGAGGGCAAGGCCGAAATCCTGCTCCGCCTGCTCGGCCGGCGCTTCGGCCCTCTGCCTCCGGGGATCGAGGAACAGGTCGGCGCCGCCGACAACGACCTGCTGGACGCCTGGAGCGACCGCCTCCTGGACGCCCGCACCGTAACCGACGTCTTCCTGACAGATCGCCAACACTGATCGCGGACGCGCCCCGTCATCGACTGTTCTTCATCGTCTCTGAATGACCGAAGGGCCGGGCACCGGGATCAGTCGAAGCCATAGGCATCCAGCGCCAGCACCCCATGCTCGATGGCGGCAAACAGCCGCCGCCCGGCGGCTCCCGGTGTGCCGGCGCCCAGCGCGGCGAAGAACGGCAACAGGTGCTCGGTGGTCGGATGATTGGCCGCGGCGTGGGGCGCCTGCCGGGCAAAATCGAGCAATGCCGCGGTGTCGCCCCCGGCCACCGCGGTTGCGACCCAGTCGGTGAACTCCCTGACCCAGGACGGCGCCGGATCGCCGGGCCGGTGGTCGGAGTACGCCCTCAGGTTATGGGAGATGCCGCCCGAGGCCAGGATCAGCACCCCCTGGTCACGCAACGGCCGCAGGGCCTGCCCGATTCGCCAGTGATGGCGGGCATCGCCGCCGGGCTGAACCGACACCGGCACCACCGGGATATCGGCCGCGGGAAACATCAGCGCCAACGGAACCCAGACGCCGTGATCCAGGCCGCGGCCCGACTCCAGCGTCGGCTCCAGGCCGGCGGCGGCCAGCGCCGCCACCACCTGCCCGGCCAGCGCCGGGTCGCCCGGTGCCGGGTAGCCGATGCCGTACAGCCCGGCCGGAAAGCCCGAGAAATCGTGGATGGTTTCCGGCCGCACGGCGCCGCCCACCGTCACGCCCCGGGTCAGCCAATGGGCCGACAGTACCACCACCGCGGCCGGACGCCCCAGTGTCGGCCCCAACCCGGCCAGAAAGCGACGGGTCGGGCTGTCCTCGATCACCAGGGTCGGCGCCCCGTGGGACACGAACACGGCGGGTAGCGTCATGATCTCTTGCTCCTTCGAAGCCACTTGGGGTTTGCGCTTTGGCCCCGGGCGTAGGATAACCCGGCCCGACCCTGTCCCCGACTGTGAAAAAAGCGTCCCATGGGCTTCAACTGCGGTATCGTCGGCCTGCCCAATGTCGGCAAGTCGACCCTGTTCAACGCGCTGACCGCAACTCAGGCGGCCGAGGCGGCGAATTTCCCGTTCTGCACCAAAGAGCCGAATGTCGGCCGGGTCGGCGTGCCCGACCCGCGACTCGAGACCCTGGCGGCCATCGCCAGATCGGCCAGGGTCATCCCGACTCAATTGGAATTCGTCGATATCGCCGGCCTGATTCGCGGCGCCTCCAAGGGTGAAGGACTGGGCAACCAGTTCCTGGGCAATATCCGCGAGGTCGATGCCATCCTGCACGTCCTGCGCTGCTTCGAGTCCGGTGACGTGACCCATGTCGAGGGCTCGGTGGACCCGCTGCGCGATGCCGAAACGGTGGAAACCGAGCTGATGCTGGCCGACCTCGACTCGCTCGACCGCCGGCTGACCGCGGCCCAGAAGCGGGCCAAGGGCGGCGACAAGGACGCCCGCGCCATGGTCGCGGTGATGGAGCGGGCGCTGGAGGCGCTTCAGGCCGGACGGCCGGCGCGGACCGTGACCGTGAGCGACGAAGAACGGCCGCTGCTGACCCAGCTTCAGTTGCTGACCGCCAAGCCGGTCCTTTATGTCTGCAACGTCGAAGAAGCGGCGGCGGGCTCCGGCAACGGGCAGTCGGCCCGGGTGGCGGACAAAGCCGCCGCCGAGGGCGCGCTCTCGGTGGTGGTCTCGGCGGCCATCGAATCCGAGGTCGCCCAGCTCACCGACCCCGCGGAGAAACGCGAGTTCCTGGCGGCGCTGGGGCTGGAGGAAACCGGGCTCAACCGGGTGATCCGCGCCGGCTACCGCTTGCTGGATCTGGTAACGTTCTTCACCATCGGCCCCAAGGAAGCGCGGGCCTGGACCGTCCACCGCAACGCCCGGGCGCCCGAGGCGGCCGGCGCGATCCATACCGACTTCGAGCGGGGATTCATCCGCGCCGAAACCATCGACTACGAAAGCTTTGTTCGGTTGGGCGGCGAGCAGGCGTGCAAGGACGCCGGCAAGATGCGCCAGGAGGGCAAGGACTACATCGTCCAGGACGGCGACATCTTCCATTTCCGCTTTAACGTGTGACGGGGTCCAAGGGCAACGCCCCATAGGCGCCGGGATACCCTTGTCTTGATTTTGCAGGGCTCTGNNGGGCAGAGCCCACAAAACCCTTTTTTCTACCCGCGCCGCTGCTCCGCCGCGGTCATGATCACCCGCAGGGTCTCGCTCCACTCGATCAGGGTGCTCACGTCTTCCAGCGCGACCCAGCGGGCATCGATGGCGTCGTCGGCGGCAACAGGGTCGGCATCGCCGTCATAACCCGCGGCAACCTCGACCAGGGTATAGTGAAAGCGAATCTGGCCGTCGGGATCGCGGCTGATGCCGTCCACTGCGGTAATCACCGCGTAGGGCGTGACGGACAGGCCGGTCTCTTCCTGGACCTCGCGCACCGCGGCCTCAAACAATGTTTCGCCCAGTTGTTGGGCGCCGCCGGGCAGCCCCCATTGGCCGGCCCCGGGCGGATGCCGGCGCCGGATCAGCAGGACCCGGTCATGCTGCCAGACCACCACGCCGACGCCAACCCACGGCCGGCTGGGAAATTCACGCACCATCGCCAACGGCCGCTTCCCCTCTAAAGATCAAACGCAATACGGACCGCCGGGGACGACGGCCCGTATTCTCTGCCGTTCGTGCCCCCGACCAGGACTTTGCCCTGGACCCACCAAGGGCCGACGGCCCTTGGAACCCGGGACTTAAGGAAGGGGGTGGGGGCAAAGCCCCCTTGGGTCGTTCTTTACGCCTGCCGGTATCGCTCAGTCACGGGCAACGCAGAGCGCAATGCCCATGCCGCCGCCGATGCACAGGGTCGCGAGNNGATGGCGCCGCCATTGACGTTGACCTTGGCCAGATCCCAGCCAAGCTCCTTGTTGACCGCCACGGCCTGGGCCGCGAACGCCTCGTTGGCCTCGATCAGGTCGAGATCCTGGTGGGTCCAACCGGCCTTCTTCAGGGCCAGACGGCTGGCCGGGATCGGGCCGGTACCCATGATCGAGGGCTCGACGCCGGCGGTGGCCCAGGACACGATGCGCGCCAGCGGGGTGATGCCACGCTTGGCGGCATTGGCCGCGGTCATCAGCACCACGCCGGCGGCGCCGTCGTTGATGCCCGAGGCGTTACCGGCGGTGACGGTGCCGTTCTTGTCGAAGGCCGGACGCAGCTTGGCCAGGCTGGCCGCGGTGGTGCCGTGCTTGGGGAACTCGTCGGTGTCGACGATGACGTCGCCCTTCTTGCCCTTGATCGTCACCGGCACGATTTCGTCCTTGAACCGGCCCGACTTCTGGGCAGCCTCGGCATTGTTCTGGGAGCGCAACGCCAGTTCGTCCTGCTCCTCGCGGGTGATCTGGAACTGCTGGGCGATATTCTCGGCGGTGTTGCCCATGTGGTAGCCCTTGAAGGCGTCCCACAGCGCGTCCCGCAGCATGTGATCGACCAGTTCCGCCGTACCCATCTTGGTGCCGTTGCGCAGATGGATCAGATGTGGGGCCAGGCTCATGCTTTCCTGGCCACCGGCCAGCACCACCTCGGCGTCCCCGGTCAGGATCGACTGGTAGCCAAGCGCCACCGCGCGCAGCCCGGAGCCACAGAGCTGGTTGATGTTGTACGCGGTCTTCTCCACCGGCAGGCCGGCATTGACCGCGGCGATGCGGGCCGGGTTCTGGCCGCAGTTGGCGGTGAGAATCTGGCCGAGAATAACCTCGTCGATTTCGCCACCCTCGACCCTGGCGCGGGTCAACAGCTCACGGATCACCACCTCGCCCAGGGTGTAAGATGGAACCGAACTCAACACGCCATTGAAACTTCCAACAGCGGTACGCGCAGCACCGGCGATGACGACTTCAGTCATTATGAACGCTCCTCGCACACTCGGATTTTTTGGTTGGACAGGATAGGGAGGGAAGGCCCGCACATTACGGCCCGAACCAAGGCAACGCAAGGGGGCGGCTCCGCTGGAGCCGCGCATTTCTGTCCCCGGATCAGCGCCGGTCGGTGGCCGCCAGCCAGTCGGCCAGGGGCCGCCAGACCGCGGCGGTGGCGCCGGCGCTGACCACCATGCCGATGTGGCCAAGGGGCGGGCGCAGGACCCGGGTCCCGGGAATCGCCCGGGCCAGCGCCAGCGCCGAGGCCGGCGGTACGATCCGGTCATTGGCCGGGATCAGCGCCAGCGTCGGCAATCTCAGGTTCGCCGGCTCCACCGGCAGGCCGGCGACCAGCCAGTTGCCGTTGGGCGGATCGTTGCGGCCGTACCAGCCGGCCAGACAGTCGCGGGCCACCGCCGCCGGCAGCGGCACGCCGTCGTTGAGCCAGTCTTCCAGCGCCACGAAATTGGCGGCCTGGGGCGAATTGCCGTCGAGTCGGCCGAACCGGCTGAACTTGCGCAGCGCCAGCAGCGGGTCGACCTGGGTAAACAGCGACTGGAGCAGATCCAGCGGCAGTTCACCCCAGGTTTCGAGCATCGGCGCCAGCAGGGCGGTGAACGCCGCCGCCATCCGGGCACTGGCGGCAGTCTCGCCGCTGAAGTCCCAGGGCGTGGCCAGCAGCGCCAGGGCGTCGACGTCGCGCCGCCGCCGCAGCGCCAGCGCCGCCGCCAGCATCCCGCCCATGCAGTAGCCGGCCACCGCCACCGGCCGCCCGCACCGCTCCAGCGTCGCATCCAGCGCCCGGTCAAGCCGGCCGGCGATGTAGTCGGTCAGGGTGTAGCGACGTTCCAGTGGCCCCGGCGCGCCCCAGTCCACCAGAAACGGCCGGATGCCCTGCCCGGGCAGCCAGCGCAACAGGCTGCGCGCCGCCGACAGGTCCAGGATGTAGGCGCGATTGACCAGCGACGGCACGAACAGCACCGGCCGCCCCGGACCGCCATAGTCCAGCAGCCGGCTGCCGCCCTCGGTCCAGACCACCGGCGGGTCTTCGAGGGCACGGCGGTAGGGGTGGTGGCGGTAGCGTTCGACGCCGGTGAAGAACAGATCCAGCCGGCGCCGCATCTCCCGATCCACCGCCCGGGCAAAACCGTTGCTGTCCCCGCCGGCGCGTTCAGCGGCGGCGATCAGGCCGCCGAGTTCGGAAACGCGGTGTCGCAGCGCCGGCTTCCAGAGCGGCGAACCGTCCCTCAAGAACGGCAAGCCGCCGGGCGAACTCAGCAGCACCGTCAGGGTGACGGCCAGATGCAGGGCCAGCGGGCGCGGCCCCTGTCGCGGCAGCGGCTGGGGGAGCGTGCTCATCACCAGCCCCACCCTTCACCGGCCCCTCGCCGGGCCAGGGTCGGACGCTCGGGTCGGGCGGTACGGACGGCCATGGCGAATCCTGGGCTGGCGGCGTCACCGGCGACGGCCGAGGATTCCAACCAAAACCCGGCCCGCCGGCCGCCCCACCAAGGGGCGTAAACAGCGACGCCCCTTGAGCCATGATCTGGAACCAGCGCGTGACGCTCTCCGCCGTCACCGGGTCGGCGGCAACCGCCGCCCACTGGTCCTGCCATAGCTCCAGGTAGCGTTGGGCCAACGCCTCAAGAGTCGGAATCTCGGTGTCGTTCAGATCGGAGTCGTTCAGATCGGACATGATCGCAGTATACATGCTGCGACGCACACTTGACCAGTCCGCACATGAGGGCATGTGGGTGCCCGAGAGGCCGTGACGGGAGCATGAACATCCCCGCCGGACTGCACTGCGGCGCAGGCTCTTGCCTCGCAGCCCTCCGATCGCGTATTGCTAGCATCGTGCGGCTGGTCCCTGCCGTGTCAACCGATCGAAAGCGCACCACCGATGGCCGATAAAGACACTAAGTCGTCCTCACTCATCACTATCAAAAAGTACGCCAACCGCCGCCTTTATAATACGGCCACAAGCAGCTATGTCACTCTTGAGCATTTGTGCCAGATGGTCAAGGATGGCATTGATTTCGTCGTCTATGATGCCAAGACCAGCGAAGACATCACCCGATCGGTCCTCACCCAGATCATTGTCGAAGAAGAAAGCAAGGGCCAGAATTTATTGCCGATCAGTTTCCTGCGCCAGCTTATAGGGCTCTATGGCGATAGTATGCAGTGGATGGTCCCAAGCTATCTTGAATACAGCATGCAGGCATTTGCGCGAAATCAGGAGCAAATGCGGGAATACTTTCAAAGTGCGCTCGGCGGAATCTTTCCGTTTACGGGCTTTGAAGAGATGAGCAAGCATAACCTCGTCCTTTTCGAACGCGCCATGCGCATGTTCACGCCCTTCGGCGCCGCCGACTTCGCTCGATTCCAAAGCGAAACCGTTCGCGCTGCGGTTGAGCATAACAAGCAGACTGCCGACAGCGGCAAGTCGTTGGAGGAATTGCAACGCCGTCTGGACGAACTTCAGCAGCAGCTTGCGACCCTGACCAAGACTCAGGGCACGGCACCGGCTGCGGAACCGACAGAGCCGCCGACGACTCCGTAACCGCCGGAACCTTCGGTGACCAGGGGCGATGCCCCTGGACCCCACCGGGGCCGGCGGCCCCGGACCCCGTTTTCCCAGGCCCGCTCCACCCTTGCGGCGGGTGGAACGGGCGATGAGACAGGTCCGATTCGGGGGCTAGATTCGGAACTCGGCGACGATCTGCGACAGGTCGGTCCTGGTGTCGACCAGCGGCGCCACCGGTGGCGCGTAGGGCCGGCGGTCGCCCACATAAACCAGGCCGGTGGTCAGGCCGTCATCCTCGGCCAGCCGGCGCGACGCCTCGTTGAACTCGCTGGTGGGGCCGGTCCCGGCGCTGTGGGTCAGGTTCTTCCATTCCCGCTCTTCGGGACGGAAGGTGATGCACGGGCTCAGGGCATGGATGAAGGAAAAGCCCGGATGCTTGATGCCCTGAACGATCAGCTTGGTCAGGCCATTGAGATCGCCGGAAAAGCCCCGGGCGATGAAATTGGCCCCCGACTGCAACGCCACCCCCAGCGGCCGGAAGGCACTGATGCCGGTACCGCCCGGTTGCAGTTCGCTGTCCCAGTCCGGCCCGGTGGTCGGTGACGGCTGGCCCTTGGTCATGCCGTAGACCTCGTTGTCCATCACGACATAGGTGAGGTCGACGTTGCGGCGGCAGGCGTGCAGAAAGTGGTTGCCGCCGATGGAAAAGCCGTCACCGTCGCCGCCCGCCACCAGCACGGTCAGATCCGGCCGCGCCAGCTTGAGGCCGATGGCCAGGGGCAGCGCCCGGCCATGCAGGCCGTGGAAACCGTAGCAGGTGGTGTAGGCCGGAATCCGCGACGAACAGCCGATGCCCGAGACCACCACCACCTTGGCCGGGTCCAGTTGCAGCTCGGCAAAGGCACGATTGATCGCGGCCTGGACGCCGTAATGGCCGCAGCCCGGGCACCAGATCGGATTGACGTCCGATTTGTAATGCTTGGGCTCAAACTTGAAATCGGGGGTCAGCCCATCCATGATTTAACTCCAGCTCCTGAGGACGTCGCAGACTTCCGCGGGACGAATGGCCAGCGGACCGGGATGGCGCAAACTTTGTGGCGGCGCCGGCAGGTCGTAATGGGCCTTGAGGTAACCGAGGAACTGGCCCGAGTGGCTCTGTTCGACCACCAGCAGCCGCTTGACCCCCTTCAACGCTTCGGCCAGCAGCGCCGGCCGGGTCGGCGCCAGCAGGCGGAGCGCCACCAGCCGGACCTTGAACCCCTGCGCCCGCGCCCGCGCCACCGCTTCGCGCACCGGCGCGGTGGTCGACCCCCATGTCACGAGGCCGATCTCGGCGTCGGCATCGCCCTCGATCTCGGCCCAGGCGTCGCCGTACTCGAAGCCTTCGAGCTTGTTGTTGCGCTTGTCGAGCTGCGAGTGGTGGTCGTCGGCCTGACTGGAGGGCGTGCCGCGCTCGTTATGCTCCAGGCCGTCGGCGGTGTACTGGCCGCCGGGCATGCCCGGGATGGCCATGGGCGAGACCCCCGAATTGGTCAGGGCATAGCGTTTATAGGCGCCGGCCTGGGGATCGGTGGGCTTCAGCCGGACCGTCCCCAGGTCGGTTTCGGCCGGACGGTCGATCACCGCCTTGGCCTGACCCAGGAACTGGTCGGAAAGGACGAAGGCCGCGGTTTGCAGCGACTCGGCAAGATGCACCGCCCACTGGGTGGTAAAGATGCAATCCTCCACCGAGAGCGGTGCCACCACCACATGGGGCGCCTCGCCGTGCAGGCCGTAGAGCGCGACATTCAGGTCGGTCTGCTCGGACTTGGTGGGGATGCCGGTGGACGGGCCGCCGCGCATGACGTTGAAGATCACCAGCGGCACCTCGGCCGCCACCGAAAGACCGATCGACTCGAGCTTCAGCGCCAGCCCCGGTCCCGAGGTGGCGGTCAGCGCCGGCACGCCGCCATAGGAGGCGCCGATGGCCATGTTGATGGCGGCAATCTCGTCCTCGGCCTGACACAGCACGCCGCCCACCGCGCCGAAGCGGGGCGCGATCCATTCCAGCATGTCGGTGGCCGGGGTGATCGGGTACATGGCGGCAAAACGGATGCCGCCCCGCAACGCCCCCAAACCGGCCGCCTGATTGCCGGTGATCAGCCAGCGATCGGAACCGGCGCCGGTGCCGGCCTCTTCGGCCAGCCGCAGTGCCGCCACCGCACCGTGGCCCGCGGCCAGTTGCAGGCCGATATCGTAGCCGGCCCGGATCGCCTGCCCGGTGTCCTCCAGGCTGACCCCCTTGTCGGCCAGGGTCGCCGCCACCGTCTCGACCATGGCCTGCTCGGGCAGACCCACCAGCGCCGCCGCGGTCCCAAGCGCAATAATGTTGGGCCGGGCGCCCCGGATGTCCTCGGCCAGCTTGGTGAAGGGCGCGGTCAGGCTCAGCGCGCCGCTGGCCGCGATCTTTTCGGGAATGTCGCCCGCATCCTCGCAGGCCAGCACCACGCTTTGCGGCCCCAGCGGAATCTCGGCAACAAACCGTTCGACATTGCGCCAGTCCAGGGCGATCAGCACGTCGAAGCGGTCGCCCAGCCCGGACACGCCGCGCCGGGCCAGCCGCACCAGCGCCGCGGCCTCACCGCCGCGAATCTGCGGGCCGACGGTTCGTGTCATCAACCCGTACCAGCCGGCCCGACCGGCCGCCTCCAGCAGCAGCGAACCCGCGGTGATCGCGCCCGCGCCGCCGCTGCCTGTGATCGCAACCGAAACGGTATCGGCCGCCGAAGTGAACTGTGTCATTCAGGTTTCCTTTGATACTGGTACACTGGCCGCCACCCCCGGTCCGGGTTGCGGGCCGGGTCCTCCCGGCTCCGCTTACCCGAAGGGTCCCTCGAGGGCAACTGCCGCCCGCCGCCCCCGGTTTGGATTTGTCGGATTCTTTCGATGGCGTCTTCCCGATGGCAACTTTCATGCCAGAACCCGAGGGCCGGAAGCCTGCCCCGGCACCGGCCGCCGCCTTGTCGCAAATCCGACAGAGGCGACGCCGGTACGTTCCAAGCATGACAGTCCCCGCCACAAGGGCCGGGTTTCACGCCGCCCGGGGATGTCGGGCCAACGTCGCCAGCGCCAGCAGCGGCTCGCCGGTTTCGGGCGCGAAGCAGAGGACGGCGTCGCCGCACACCTCGCAATTGGGCGCCTTGCAGATCGGCACCCCCTCGCGCTCGCACAGGGTCCGGTAAAAGAACTTCTTCCACTTCATGTCGAACCGGTTGCGGACCACCAGCTCGGGAAAGTGCCGGCGGAACAGCCAGGTAAGTTCGCCGCGATCGGCCAGTCCCAGGTCCTGCCACAGATGGTTGGGCTTGAGGCTGCGGCGGGCAACGATGGCGGCCAGCCACTCCTCCTCCTCACCCCGCCCGGCCCGGCATTCCAGCAGACAGGCACGCAGGTCCGGTTCCTCCAGCGCGTCCGCCCCCCGGCCGGCATCGGCGGAAAGCGTCACCAGCAACCCCAGGCGGTCGGGCAGATACCGCCGCAGCAGCCGCTCCAGGGCGTCGCGGCCAAGCCCGAGGGCCACGGTCAACGGTTCGCGCCCGGCGGCGGCCATGGCCACCAACCGCTGGAACAGGACAGAATCGCCGAGGGGACCGGGATGCATGCTGCGCCTCCTTCCGCCGGATGGGAATAAAACCGGTGCGACAGCACGCAAGATCCAGGCCACCGACTCAGCGGCTGCACGCCCCGCCGCCCAGCACGCAGAACCGGGCGCAATGGGGATGGTTGAGCGGAACGCTGACGGCAGCTTCGGCCAGGGTCGCGCCCAGTTCGAAGCGGGTATCATAGGGCAGCAGGGTGCAGGCGACCACCGTCGGGTGGCCGGCGCCCCGGCGTTTGACCACCATCCGGGACGACGCGCACATCACGGATTCCGGCGACCGGCCCAGGATGCCCCAGCACGACTCGGTGATTTCCGGCACATCGAGCCGGACATCCATCTCGGGAAACAGCACCAGCGCCGCCGGATCGGCGGCATCGATGGCCAGGTCATGGACGGCGAACAGCCGGGCATAGCCCCGGCGCAGGCTGGCCTGATCCTCTCCCGAAAAGCTGCGGCCGGCGACATGAACCGGGAAGCCGCTGCGGGCCAGCCAGACCAGGCCCTCCAGCGCCAGCGCAAAGGTGCCGGGGCCGCGCTCCTGATCGTGGACGGCGGCGGTGTAATGATCGAGGGAGACCCGCAGCACCAGCCGCCGGCGGTCGGCCGCCGGCAACCCCAACAGCGCCGTCCGCCGGTTGGTCAGCGGGCGCAGGGCATTGGTCAGCACCAGGACCTGAAAGCCCCGGGCCAGACACAGCCGGAGCATCTCCGGCAACTCCCGGTTCACGAAGGGCTCGCCGCCGGTGAAGCCGATCTCCCGGGTGGGCAGGCCGTCCCGGGCGATTTCGTCGAGATACCCCCCGACCTCGGCCGCGGTCAGGAAGGCCAGCCGGTCGTCGGTGGGCGACGACTCGATGTAGCAGCGCCCGCAGGCGATGTTGCACAGGCTGCCGGTGTTGAACCACAGCGTCCGCAACCCGCTCAACGCCACCCAGGCCCGCCGCTCGCCCCTTGCCGTCAACCCGGACTCCCGGAATTTTGCCGGATCGAGAGGGTGTGTCGTAACGGGGTCCGGGGCCGCCGGCCCCGGTGGGGTCCAGGGGCGAAGTCCCTGGTCGCCGAAGGCCACCGCCCGCTCTCCCGGTCTCAGTTCCAGTACGAAAACAACGTCTTCACCCCAACCTCGACCGACTGGGCGCAGGCCCCGAACGCGGCGCCGATATCGGCCCCGGCCTGACTGAAGGCGCCGTTCCAGAGATCGGTCCAGGTGGTGCCGAAGGAACCGGAGCAACTGGGGATGGTTTCTCCGGCCTTTGCCACCGCAGCACCGGTGGCGTCGGCGGCCGAGCTGAGGGCGGCGCCAACCTTGCCCAGGGCCGAATCCGCGGCCGTTCCCAACTGGCCCGCGGCATCGCTGGCCGCGGCGCCGGCCTGATGGGCGGCATCCAGCGCGGCCTGCCCGGCCTGAGCCGCGGCGTCCCCGGCCCGGGCACCCAGCTCCTGGATCGAGGTGACCGGCGGGGTGGCGGTGGTGGTGGCGGGATCGGGCGCGGCGACCGGATCGCCGGCCAATTGGATCAATCCGGGCATGGAAACCTTCTCCTCGGCGGCGACACCGAATGTCCGACCGCCCGCCTGTTGCGACTGGGTCGGAATCCTTTATCACGATATCATTGCGAGCGGGTGCGCAAAACCGCAGGGGGCAGGCTTGCCCGACGTGTTCCCGGGGCGCGCCGCTCCCCCGGCCCCCCTCGTGAGGCGCCGGCAGCCCCTTGACCCAGGGGACTCTTACTCCGGGACCGGCAGGTCCTCCGGCAGTTCCATCAACCGGGGCTCGTCGGTCCACAGCAGCAGGCAGCGGACCCGGCGATCGGGGTAGATGGTGCTGATCGCGGCACGGTAGCTTGCCATCTGGCGCAGATAAAGCGGCGCCACCCCGGCCGCGGTGCGGGGCGGCGGGCGGTTGGTCTTGTAGTCGACGATCCAGACCTCGCGGTCGGTCACCAGCAAACGATCGATCTGGCCCGACAGCACCCGGTCGCCGATCACCCCCACCAGCGGCACCTCGGCCCGGCTGCCCGGGCCGAACAGCGGCGCGAAGTCGGGATGCTCCAGCACCGCCAGCGCCTCGGCGGCAATCGCGGCCTGGCTCTCGGGGGTCAGGCCATGGGCCGGGCGGGCCAGGAACCGGGCGGCGGCCACCGCGCGGACTCCGGGTTCCAGGGCCGGCAGGGTCTGGAACAGCCGGTGCAGCAGCAAACCACGGTGAAAGCGGCTGCCGTCGTCCCGACCCAGCGGCGACCGCACCGCCGGCTCGGCCTCGTCGGGGCGGGACGGGGCCAGCGGCCGCGACGGCTCGGGTTCCGCCGGGGCCGGCTGCCACGCCCAATCGGGCAGCGGATCGGGAGCCGGAGCCGGACCGGTCCCGGCCTGATCGTCCGCCGCCGCCACGGTCTGGGGCTCGACCAGACACCAGCCCTCGGCGTCGGCGCCCAGGGCCGGAACCGGAATCCGCCGGGCCTGATCGTCGCCTTCGAGGGCCGCCGCCACCAACCGGTACCAGCTCCCGTCGGGCGGCTCGGTCCTGCCCTGCCAGCCGCAGACGTACAGGCGATCCTCGGCCCGGGTCAGCGCCACATACAGCAGCCGGCGGTATTCCTGGTCGCGGCGGTAATCGGAGGCGGCGCGGGCGGCCTGGCACACCGCTTCCTCCTGGCTGCGACGGGGCGCGTAGAGCGGCACCCGCCGGTCCTCATCGGGCCACAGGATGCGTGCGCTCTGCCGGGGTTTGCCCAGGGTGTCGGGCAGGATCACCACCGGCGCCTGCAAGCCCTTGGCGCCATGAACGGTCATGATCCTGACCACGCCGCCGCCGGGGCCGCCGCCGCGCTCCTGCTCGCGCTTGATCTCGGCCTGGCTGGTGGCCAGCCAGGCCAGCAGGCCCTGGAGAGAGGGCGGATGGCTGCGCTGAAAGGCCAGACACAGGGACAGGAACTCGTCGACCGGATCCCGGGCCTCGGCCCCGAGCCGGCCCAGCACCGCGCGAAAGCCGCTGCCGGCGTCGGCGGGACAGGGCCGGTGCAGCACGCCGGAAAAGAACTCGTAGGGCGGCACGAAGTCGGCGCCGGCGGCCAGTCCGTCGAGCCAGGACCAGGCGCCGGCCTCGGGCGACCCGGGGTCGGCCGCGGCGGCGACGGTCAGCGCCTGCCACAGGCTGCCCGGCCGGTCATGGGCGAGCCGGAACAGCCGGTCCTCGTCAAGGCCGATGAACGGCCCCTTGAGCACGATGGCCAGCGACAGGTCATCCTCTCGCAGCAGCAGCACCTGGGCCAGCGCCACCAGATCCATGACGCTGAGCTGTTCGGTCAGCACCATGCGATCGACTCCGGCCACCGGCACCCCCCGGTCCTTGAGCGCCCGCACCAGTTCCGTGACAAAGCCGGTGCGCCGGCGCACCAGCACCATGATATCCCCGGNNGCGGACGCCCCCGCGACTCGAGAACCTCGCCGCCCTCGAGCCAGCCGGCAATGGTGACAGCCAGCGCCGCGGCCAGCCGGGCCGGGGGCTGGTCGGCGGTCTCCCGGCCGAGCGGCGGCTGCCAGGGCAGCGGCGCCGGCCGCGGCTCGGGCCGGACCGGCGGCCACAGTTCCACCCGCCCGCCATGGCCGCGGCGGAATGAATAATGGCGGATCACCGGCAACGCC
>PLTC01000112.1 GCA_003165295.1 Rhodospirillales bacterium
GGCACCGCGGCCGAAGACGACGGCAGCCTCGGCGTTACCACCGCCGAAGGGGGCGGTGGCGGCACCCTGGGCGTGACCGGGACCGGTGCGCCGGGAGCGGGGGCTCCGGGGGCCGTCGCGTCGGGCGCGGCGTCGCCGATCCCGTCGCCGGCCCGGATGGTCCCGTCCTCCAGGACGTGCGCCACCAGATGCCGGCCGGCGGCGGTCACGTATTCGCCATCGCCCACCGGCCGGTTGTGGTCGAAGCGGCCGATGAAACGGTCGCCGTTCTTGAAGGTCCGTACCCCCTGACCGGTGCGGTAGCCCCCGTCCCAGTCGCCCTCGTAGCGGCGGCCATCGGGCCAGACGAAGCTGCCCTTGCCCTGCGCGACGCCGTCATGGAAGCCGCCGCTGTAACGGCGGCCGTCGGTCCAGACCACCTCGCCCGGCCCTTCGGCCCGACCGGCAACGAAGCTGCCGGTCTGGGTCGCGTCCAGCCGGTCGCCGACCCACCATTGAGCAGTTCCGGCGCCCACGGCGAGGCCACCGGCGCAGGCGCCGCTCCAAACCACCGTTCGGCCCGGCACCGGATAGGCATCGGCCACCTTACAGCCCGAATGCGGATCGGTAACCCACTGTTCCGCGGCTCCGGCACCGCCGGCCAGCATCGCCAGCATCGCCGCTCCGGCCGCGACTCCACACTTTCCCAGCGCCCGTCCCATGACCGTCCCTGCCTGCCGTTCCGAACCAATGGCGGCACTATAGGACGAGGGGGGCCGGGGCGAAACACCGGCACTTCCGGCCAGGCCTGCTTCTTCCCGTCGGGAACCACGGGGCTGCCATGACGCCGGACATCCTCGGATGTGTGACAAACCTTCCTTCAAAGCCGGGCAGGGCGGGCATTCTTTGTCGGCCTCTCAGGCGGCACGCACCTGCTCGACGAAGACCTCGACGTCGTTGCGCAAAATCTCACCCTGTCGGGCAAGGTCCGCCGCCGCTGTCAGCACCCGGCGTGCGGTCTCCGCCGTCGTCGAGGTTTCGGTGTTGACGTCGTAGACGTTGACCGAGACCACCATGGTTCCGGCCGCCGCCTGCTCGATGTTGCGGGCGATGGCGTTGGTGGCGGCGGTCTGTTCTTCCACCGCCGAAGCGATGACCGCCGCCACCTGATTGAGGCTGGCGATGGTGGTGCCGATGCTCCGCATGGCGGTGACGGTTCCGGCGGTCATGGCCTGCATGCCGGAGATCTGCGCCGCAATCTCCCGGGTCGCCTCCGCGGTCTTGCGGGCCAGACTTTTCACCTCGTTGGCGACGATGACGAAGCCCTTGCCGGCATCTCCGGCGTGCGCCGCCTCGATGGTGGCATTCAGNNAGCGCCAGCAGATTGGTCTGGGCCGAGATCGCCTCGATCAACTTGACCACCTGATCGATTTTCAACGCCGCCGCCGCCAGGCCCTCGACATTGCTGTTGGTCTGTGCCGCGTCATTGGCGGCATTCGCGGTGATCTGCGCCGTCTCCTGAATCTGCCGCCCGATTTCGGTAATCGACAGGTGCAGTTCTTCGGAGGCGGCGGCCACCGTCTGGACATTGGTCGAGGCGTCATTGGCGGCATTGGCCGCCACCTCCGAGCACTTCCGGGTCTGCTCGGCGATTCCGGTCATGATTTCCGAATTCGCCCTCAGGTCGTTGGCCGCCGCCGAGACCGTCCCGATGACCTTCATGATGGTGGTCTGGAAACCGTCGATCAGCGACTCCAGCGCCCGCGCCCGCCGGTCCCGCGCCTCCTGGGCCGCCAGTTGTTCGGCGGCCAGCCGCGCCCGCTCGGACAGGCCGTTCTTGAACACCTGAACCGCCCGCGCCATTTCGCCGATTTCATCCCGGCGTCCGACGCCGGGAATCGCCGTCTCCTCGTCGCCGCCGGCCAGCCGCCGCATCGCCCGTTCGATGGCGCGCAACGGCCGGGTGATGCTGAGCGACACGATCAGGCTGATGATCACGAAGGCCCCGAGCAACACCACCAGGATCACCAGCGACTGCGCCACCACCTGATCGCGCACCGCTTTCTGCCGCGCCGTGGCCTCGGTCATGCCCTGGCGTGCGGTTTCCAGCAAGGCGCCGAACCGGGGGCCGAGCGCCCGGAAATTGTCGTTGAAAACCGTGATTTCCTGATGCAACGACTTGACCGCGTCCACCGACGATTCGAAATCCCGGCGATAGGCCTTGGCCAACTGGGTCAGTTTCTGCTTGGTCTCGTCGTCCAGCTCGACGCTGCCGACCTTGAAGGTGAATTCATTATAAGCCTTGCGATACGGTCCCATGACGGCAGCGGCATCGCCATACAGGAAGAAATTCTTTTCCTGGATTCTCATGCCGACCATGGGCACGATCAGCTTGTCAAGATTTGGCCACAACTTCAGTTCGTCTTCAACCGCCTGGGCCGACGTCTTCAACTGCCCGCGCAGCCCGCTGCCGTCGTCAAGGCCGAGTGTCCCGGCGGTGGCGGTGATCTCGCCGAAAAAGGTCGAGATTTTGGTCAGACCATCGGCCAGATCGCCGATCTCACCCTCGACCGACTGCGCCGCCGGCATCGAGCGCAGGACATCCAGCCCGTGAGCAACCTTCGGTGCCGCCTCAGCAAACGCGGCGGCGGCGGTGGCATCCCGATCGGCGATAAACCGGTATGCCTGATGCTGCATCTGCGCCGCCCCTCTTTCGATCGAGGTGGTCTGATCGAACACCGCCTGAAACTGGTTGAGATTCATCGTTGCCCCGGAAATTTTTTGTTCGCCGAGCACAACGATGACGACCAGCAGGGAAATGGTCAGAAGGGAGGCAACGACCATCGTCGCGATCCTGATGCTTATCGATATATTGGAAAGCATGGTCTCGTTACCCCTTCGACACCCGACACTGGCGCCAGACTACATCAGACTTCCAAAAGGCCGGAAGCAGCGTAGGAGCAACTTAATAACAAGTCAACAATACATATTTGAATAATCCATTACAGGACCGTGACGATGGCGTTCCTGAAACCGATGGAAAACGATTTTTTCTTGAGTGGAAATGCCGTAACGGCGATCCCGGATTTTTTTGTGAGGGCGGGACCGGGGGCGCGGAGACAATACTTTTTTCCTGATCAGGTTTTTGACCTTGATCACCCCTCCCGCCGCACCGTCTCTCACCCTATAGTTGCCGGAACATCGACGCTCATGCCGGTTCGTCGATTTTCTTGCCGTCCAGGTCGCGGCGCGCCCGTTCCTGGGTTTTGCGCTCCAACTGGCTTTCGGTACGGGTCCGGCCGAATTTTGCCCGGTTGCTTTCGGCCTCCTGTTCCCGGCGGCGTTGGTCACGCAGCTTCCGAAACCGATTGAGATTGATAACTTCCCCCATGTCGCGGTCTCCCGTTGCGAATTGCCTGCCCCATGTGCGTCCGTCCCCGGTCCGGGTCCCGACATGTCAGGATCCGGGTGCCGGTGCCCGGGAGCGAAGCCCCCGCCCGCCGGGGTGACGCTCCCGGACATGTTGCTTCTTCCCACATGAACCATTAGTCTAGCGCATGGTTCCGCGGGTGCAAGACCGGGACGACGCGCGGGGATCGGTGAAGCGGCCGGCGCGGCGCCGTGCCGGCCGGGACCGTCGTCGGGCGGCGTCGGAATCCTGGCAGCGTGGGAATCCCGGACGTGAAAAAGCTGAGCGTCGCCGTCCTGACCCTGCTGACGCTGGTTCTCGGGGCGGCGTTCCTGATCTCCGGCCTGATCGACTGGAGCCGCGTCAAGGCGCCGCTGGTCGAAGCGTTACGCGCGACCTGCGGTTGCCGGGTCGAACTGGCCGGCGAGATCCGCTTCCGGCTGTTGCCGGTGCCGACCCTTTCGGCCACCGGAATCGACATGGCCAACGCCCCGGGCGCGGCGGAGCCGCGGCTGCTGCATCTGGAGCGACTCGATGCCCGGGTCGCACTGCTGCCGCTGCTGTCGGGTCGAATCGAAGTCAAGGTGCTGGCTCTCGACCATCCGACCCTGGTCCTGGAAACCCTGGCCGACGGCCGGCGGGGCTGGCTGCCGGCCACCGGCGGTCTTGCCCCGCAGGTCCCGACCCTGTCCCGGCCCCTGGACGGCATTGAGGTCACCGATGGCACCGTGCTGTGGCGCGACGACGTCGCGGGCACCTCGGTCCGGCTGACCGCGGTGCGTGCCCGGCTTGGAGCCGCCAGCCTGGCCGGACCGTTCGAGCTGCGGGGCGAGGCGGCGGTCGGCGGCATTCCGGTTCGGGTCGAGGCCACCACCGGCCGCCTGGACGGCGGTGGCGGCGCGATGTCGCTTTCGGTGTCGCTGGCGCTGGCCGATGGCGGCGCGAGCCTGCATTTTGCCGGTCTTGCCGCCACCGGGCCCACTCTGCGGCTTCAGGGCGACGGCCGGGCCGAGGCGACCCACCCGGCGCTGCTGGCGACGCTGTTGTCGACCGCGCTTGCCGGCGCCCCCGGCGGCCGGCTCCCGGGAATGCCGCCGGCCTTCGATCAACGGTTCACCGCCCATGCCGCCGTTGACGCCGGTGCCGCCGGGGTAACGCTGAACGGCCTGGAACTTGGGTTCGGCGAGACCCGCGCCACCGGCAGTGCCCGGTTTTCTCCGGGCCTGCCGCCGGCGCTGGAACTGCGCCTCGCGGTTCCCCGGCTCGATCTGGCGCCCTGGGAGGGGGGCGACACCGCCGATCCGGCCGGCCTCGCCGGGCTCCGGCTGCCCTTCGGCGCCTCGTT
>PLTC01000080.1 GCA_003165295.1 Rhodospirillales bacterium
CCCGCAAGGAGGCTCGCCTCCTTGACCTCATTCACGTCATGGGTTCAAAGGGCCGACTGGCCCTTTGCGGGTGTGGGCAGAGCCCACAAAGCCCTTCCATTTCAACGATTCATCGTAACCTGGCGCACATGGGGCTTCGTCCCCTTTCCCCCGACCAGGGCGTCCCCCTTGACCCAACCTTGGGCCGGCGGCACTGCGGAACCCCGGGGAACTGCGGCCCTTCCCGTCAGAAGTAGCGGGCCAGCCGGAAAATCAGGCTGCCGGCCTGGGGCTGGCTGCCATACTCCGTGCGGGCATTACCCACCGTCGCCCCGGCCAGGGCTTCCGCGGTCCACAGGTCGGACAGGAAATAGCTTGCCGAAAGCTGCGCCAGGGTTGAGCCGTCATAGAGATTGACCAGGGCGAAGGCCGACAATTCCAGATTGGAAACGAAGGCGTCGGTCCAGTCGGCCCGCAGGAACATCTGCTGCCGCGACATCGGCTCCTGCTGGTCTTCGGCATAGGCGCGCAGATACCAGAGTTCCCCGGCCAGCGCCGGCGCGGCGGCGCCGGCGGCGAACCAATGCCGCCAGTCCTGTCCGGAAAAGCCGGCCTGATGGTAATGGTACTCCAGATTCACCGTGATCTTTTCGGGACCGGTCCAGGACCCGCCGAGGGCCACGTCGTTCTTGAAACCCTGGCCCGACCCGGCGAACAGCGGGTCCGGGGCCGTGGCCGGCAGGGTCCCGGTCTCCCGGCCATACCTTTCCGCCGCGGTGATCAGGCTGGGCTGCCGGCCGCCGGCCCATTCGGCATAGGCGACGATGGCATCGCCAATCGGCCGGGAGAAATTGGCACCGATCCGGGTCTGGCCACTGGCGTGTTCGAGCAGCAGTTCGGAACTGACCTCGGGGATCAGATTATAACTGCCGGTCACCAGCAGGCGATCATCGCCGTTGGTGCGGTCGATCATCGGATCCAGGCTGGGCATGGTCCCGGTATAGACCGCGCTCTGCGCGGTCAGTTTCGGGGCAAAGACCAGGCTGACCGAACCGTCGGCGAACAGGGTCTGTCCGCGAACCATCACGGTGCCCAAACGATCCTCGCGCAGCACCGACGGATCCTCCGAAGCCTGATCCAGCAAGGTCCGGGTCTTGAAGAAATCGGTGGGATTGAAGCCCAGGGCGACGCCGTTCTTGACGTTGATGCGGCCGACCTCGAGATACTTCTGCGGCGCCGCCTCCCAGGTCAGATAGCCCTCGCGGAAGTCATTGCGGAAATCCTGGCGCGACGGGATCGCCAGCCCGCTCCCGGCATAAAGGTTGAAACGGTCGCTGACGCTGGCGGTGACATCGTCGCCCAGCGTCCAGTCGTGACGGCCATCAAGGCTGGTGCGGTTCTGCCAGTCCGGAGAGGTTGCCGGCGTCGGCACCACCAGCCCGGTGCGCCGCGACCACAGGGTCAGGGCGTCCTCGACATAGGACCGTCCCGATGCCGCCGACGTCGGCGCCGGCATCGCGCCGGCCGCCGCACCCGGCACCGCGTCCTGTCCGGCTTCGGGCGGCGACAACGCGGGAATCCGGTCGAAGTCGCGGTTCTCGTCGTCGGCCCGCACCGGCATCGCGGCCAGCCCGGCCAGGGCGAAGAGGACGGCGGGAACACGCAACGCACGCATCATTCAGCCTTGAGCCGGGGCAAATAATCGCGCTGGAACCACGAGTCCGGAATCTCCTGAAAGCGGTAGTCAGAGGTCGTCACCGTCGTTACCAGATTGGAATCGACGGAATCGATGATAATCGTCTCAAGCGGGCGAATGGCACCAAGCTGTTCCTCGAATTTACGATAATAGGCGACCTTCAGGACCCGACCACTATCGGAGTAGAACTTCCCCTTGACCGGATAATAGGTATTTTTCTCCAACCAGTATTCGACATGGCTGTAAACCGCTTCATCGGTGGCGGCGACCAGATCCAGATGCCAGCACCCATGAGCCTTGCGCTCGGCGTCCTGCAACGTCTCCTCACCCAGCACCCTGGCCGTGTAGTCGCGCGCGAGATTAACCGTGAGCACATCACCGTTGGACGCCTGGCCAAGCAGCCGCTGTTGCGCCGAAATGCGCACGCTCGCCTTGGAGGCGGGATCGTAAAACCACAGCTTGCTGCCGTAAAAGAGCACCGCCTTGCCTTCGTCACGCGGCGGCTCCACGTAGCGGACCAGATTGTCGAACTGACCGGTACTTTTATCCTCTTTGGCAAAAACGATCAGGACCGAACGGTCGCGTGGCTTGCCCGCAACGTATTCGACCAGGGTACTGGTCAGCCGGAACGGCTGGCCGGGATTGCGCACCCGGTCGAGGGCCGCGATCATCTCCTGCGCGCTCTTGTCCTGCGCGCCCCTGTCCTGCGCCCGGGCCGCCGGCGGGGTGATGCCCGCCAACACCACGGCCAGGCACAACAGCATGATCCGTTTCATGGTTGTTCCCTCGTTCAGACGTGACGGAGCGCGTCGACCACCGGCATCCGCGCCGCCCGGTTGGCCGGGACCAGGGCACCGAGGGCGGCGATCACGATCAACCCGAGCCAGGTGCCGACGATCAGCTTCGGCACCCCCGACATCAGCAGGAGCAACGGGGTCGGCGTGACCTGACCGGGCGGCATCCAGGTCACGCCCGACTGGTTGATGATCGCGGCGATGATCAGGGACAGCAGCACCCCGGCGCTGGCCCCCACCAGCCCCAGCAGCAAACCCTCCATCAGGAACTGGCGGCGGATACCGCGGCGGCGGACCCCCATCGCCCGCAAGGTGCCGATCTCGTTGGTGCGCTCCATCACGCTCATGCTCATGGTGTTGACCACCGTAAACAGCACGATCACCGACATGATCACGGCGATGAAGACAAAGATCGAACCGAACAGGCCGAGCACCTGATGATACTGCGGCGTCAGCTCGGTAAAGTCGCGAATTTCGAGATCCAGGTGGTGCTCCTTGAACAGCGCCAGCAACCGGTTTCGCGCCCCGGTCATGTCGTCGGTATGGTAAAGCTGCAACACCAGGACCGTGACCTTGTGCTCGCCGCGGCCATAGAGCAGTTGCTGGGCCAGGGCGAGGTGCATCCCGACATAGTTGTCATCAAGCTCCTTGATCCGTTGGGATTCCGCCTGGGCGACACTGAGGCTCACGACATTGGGCGCGCCGCCGGCGGTGGCCGCCAGCAGGTCGATGCGCGGCCACGGCGACGTCGACCGGGCGGGCACCGGTTCACGGTCGCGCCGGGCCAGCTCGGAAATATCCACCGCAACATCGGGTGCGGCATCGGGCGTGGCCGGAGCGGTGTCGGTGGCGGCGGACTCCGGCGGCGGCGGACAGTCGGGGATGGCCAACGCCTGGCACAGTCCGAGGATGCGGCCCAATCCGAGGCCAATGACGCCAAGGGTTTCATCGTCGTCCCGGAGCGCCGAAGGCAACCGGTCGGAATGGTGTCCGGTCAGGTGATAATCGTTCCAATCGGCCATCTGCTCGCGGTCCGAGGGAACGACGCCGACTCCCATGAACGTTTTGGAGGCATCCACCGCGAAATTTCCGGCGATGCCGAACAGCGTCACCCGCGGGGTGGCGACCCGGACCAGCGGGCCGAGGACCGGATCGTCCGTGATCAGTTTCTTCACGGAGTCATAATTGGCGATGCCGTAGGCGGCCGGGTTGCCGGCCCCGTAGTCAAAATAGCCGGTGCGAAAGACCGACAGATGGCCGCCCGTGGCGACCGTGGTGGTCTGAAACCCGAGGACCAGAAACGCCATGAACGCCCCGAACAGCAGCATGGCGGTGGCGCCGACCGCGATGGCCGACATCGTCATCAACGAGCGACGGCGGTTGCGCAGAATGTTGCGGCAGGCGATCTTGAAGGTGATCATGGCATGGCCCCGGCACGATGTTCGATCAGTTTGCCATCGCGGATGACGAAGGTGTCTTCGGCGAAGGACATCAGTTGGGGATCGTGGGTCGAGAAGATGAAGGTGGTCGCCTGCTCCCGCTGCTCGGCACGCATCAGTTCGATGATCGAGGCGCCGGTCCGGCTGTCGAGATTGGCGGTCGGCTCGTCGGCCAGGACGATTTCCGGGCGTTTGACCAGCGCCCGGGCGATGGCCACCCGCTGCTTCTGTCCGCCGCTCAATTGATTGGGGCGGTGCCGCGCCTGGGCCGCCAGCCCCACCGAATCGAGCATCGCCAGGGTCCGCTGCCGCCGTTCCCGGGCCGGCACGCCGAGCAGAAGCAGCGGATACTCGATATTCTCGTAAGCCGACAAGACCGGCATCAGGCTGAAATTCTGGAACACGAAACCGATATTGCGCGCCCGGAAATCCGTGAGCCGGTCATCGCGCAACGCCCCCACCGCCTCGCCGTTGACCTCGACGCTGCCGGAAACCGGGGTATCGATGCAGCCGATCAGGTTGAGCAGCGTCGTCTTGCCGCTTCCCGACGGCCCGACGATCATGGAAAAACGCCGTCGCTGAATTTCCAGGCTGATACCGTCGATCGCGGTGACCTTGAGGCCGTCGTCCTCGTAGGTCTTGACCACATCACGCAGCCTCACCGCCGGCCTTCCGGCATCCTCGCTCATGGGCATCGGTCTCCCCCGTTACCGCCTGGTGATCGCACCGGTCCGGCCCGCGGTCCACCGCCGGAGAGTGCCGACCCGGCGACGGGAACGATACTACGTTGTCGCGTACTATATGTCCAGCGAGATATCCGGCTATTATCAGAACATAGCGACAACAATGTTACTGTTTGCGTATTATTGTCGGGCGACCTTGGGGGGCTTCCAACGGTGAATCGGCGGGAGAGAGCCATGTCCCGGTCGCGTTCATCCGGGCCTCCCGGCCCTGGAGACGGCGGAACCGTGATCGCGCTGGAATCCGCGCCAACTTCTGCGGTAATAACCGTTCAGGCACCAAAGACGTTGAACCAGTCGTCTCCCGTGACCGGAGGAACAAAGTGGGGTCGAAGCGCACCAAGCCGACCAGATTTCCCGAGAACTACCAGGAGGCGGCGCTCCGTCATTGGCACGACGCCGAGTTCCTGAAGGGCGAGCGAATCGCCGCCGCCGACCATCATGTCGGAATTGCCGCGGAATGCGCCATAAAGCATGCCATAACCTATGCCTCGGGCGCCCCGCTCCCTTCCAACGCCAAGTGCCACATGGACTGCCTTTGGGAAAAGGTATCCGGGCTGGTTGATGCCGCGCGATTTCCCGAAACGGTGGCGCGACTCGGCGGGACGTCTCCTTTCGCCAATTGGCAAATCGACGACCGATACGCAGCCACGACGGCACTGGAAGCCGACCTTGAAACTTTGGACGGCGGCGTTTCCCGGCGGCAGGCACGACGCGACGCCACCGCCGCAATTCTTCGCGAAGCCGGCTTGAAACCCTGAACCCAAGTGGAGAGGGCCGACCATGGTGCTCCATCAGCAGTCAACCTTGGATGACGCGACCACCGACACCGTCCTGATCTTACGGCAGTGGATCGACCGGGGCGATTTGCCGGCGGGAACCGACGGCCGGCCCGCGGCAGTTCTGGTTCGGGACGGCAACGGGCGTTTGTCGGTTCTGTTGGCGTCGGATGACTCGGCGGCGCCCCCGAGCGGCGATGAGGACAGCGATGCCATCGATCGCCTGAGGGAAGAACTGCGGGCGGCCGCGGGCAGGCATGCCCTGAGCGGCGAGTCGATCGCGCTCCGTCCTGGAGACCATGTGGCGCCTGACGCGATTTTTAAAGATCCGGCGATGGTTCGGTTCGACCGGTCCGAGAATTTTGACATCGGCCTACTCGATCGTTTGCAGACCAACCAGGACTGGCTGCGTCCGGCAATTCGGATCGAACAAAAAATTCCACTGGTGGTTGGGTACAGCATCAAGGGCGGGGTGGGGCGGAGCACCGCGCTGGCGGTGCTGGCGCTCGCGCTCGCGAAAGAAGGCAGGCGCGTCACCGTCATCGACCTCGACCTCGAGGCCCCGGGTATCGGCGCACTGTTGCTGGGTGACAGGTTGCCGGCCTATGGCGTGATCGACTGGCTGACCGAGACGCTGGTCGACGGTGAGTCCGCCGACCGCTTGATTCAGGATATCCTGTTCCGTGCACCGGCGGTCAACGCCAACGCCTTGGCCGGAGACGTCATGGTGATGCCTGCCTACGGCAGCAAGACCGGCAATTACGTCGATAAGGTCGGGCGGGCGTACATGCCCTCGCTGGGCGCCGACGGCCATTTTTCCCGGCTTGCCGACCGCCTCGATCATCTGGTGTCGGTTGTGGCCGGTGGTGACGATCCGCCCCATCTCATTCTCATCGATTCCCGGGCCGGACTTCATGATATCGCCGCCGCCGCCGTGGTCCGATTGGGTGCGCAGGTGCTGGTGTTCGGCCGCGACGAAACCCAAAGCTGGGAAATGTACCGGCGCTGGCTTATCCATCTGCGGCGCTCGCCCCAGATCGGAACCGCTGATGAAAACCAAGACCTGCGCCTGCGTCTGAAAACCGTCGCGGCGATGGTCGACGATTTCGGCGATCCCCTGAAGCTGTGGATCAAGCGATCCTACGACACCTGGACGGCGATCTACGACGAAGGAGAAGATGCACCCTACGCCTTCTCCGAAACCGACGAAGAGGCTCCACATTATCCTTTGCCGATCGCCTTCACCTTCGCGGCCCGGCGTGCGACGCTGACTGACGAGACTCTGACCGATCAATGGCCGCAATTGCTGCCTGCCTACGAACGATTCGTCGACGGCGTCAAGGAATTGCTGCCTGCGATCGCGGGAGGCGATGATTAATGCTGAAACTTCCGGCTGTTCAAACCCGCGATAGCCTGGACGAAAACCTGACCCGCGATCTGGTGTCGGCCAAGGAAAACCTGACTCCGCCCTCAGCATCGGATCTGGTTCTGCCGCAACGCCACCGTCGCGCCTTCGACTGGAACAGCAGCGTGGTCCTGGGCATGCGCGGAGCAGGCAAAAGCCTGTGGACCGCGGCGCTTTCGGATCCGGCAACCCGGCAGATCATGGCAACCGAATGGCGGATCGACTCGTTCAGGGATATGGATGTTCAGGTGGCTTTCGGTCAGGACTTCATCAGCGGCGAGCGGTTCCCGGGACCGGATACGCTCGCCGCGTTGGTTGAAAAATATGATCCCGATAAGATCTGGAAAACCGTTATCCTTACCGCGCTTGACAAGATCAGTCCCGGACTGGCACCTTTTCCCAGGTCCGGCAGTTGGGATGATCGCGTACAGTGGGCTTGGGCCAATCCAGAACCGTCAAGCCGGTATATCTACGATTGCGATCGCGAGTTTACAAAGGTCAATAAACGACTGCTTTTCGTCTTTGATGCTCTTGATAGGGCTTCAGGTGACTGGGAGTTTCTTAGAAAGATTGTGCGCGGCGCCTTACAGGTGGCCTTGTTTATGCGCATGACCGGATCGATTCGGGCAAAACTCTTTTTACGGCCCGATATGTTCGACGATCCAGAGATATGGAACTTTGCCGACAGCTCTAAATTGAAGCAAAGCCTGGGCGAGCTGTCCTGGTCTCCGGTTGACCTGTATGCTGTTATTGTTCAGAAAATCATCAATGATCGCAATCATGGCGCGGTGATCCGGGCGGCTCTGGGGAACGCCATCGAGCAAAGCCCGGGTCGCGGCTTTATCCTGAAATCGGAGTGGCTGAGCGAAACCGCCAAGATGAAAAGTATCATTGACGCGATCGCCGGTCCCTACATGGGCAGCGATGCGCGCCGCGGCGTCACCTTCAAGTGGATCCCCAACCACCTGGCCGACGCCAACGGCCGGGTCAGTCCGCGCAGCATGCTGCTGGCCTTCGGCGAGGCGGCACGCAAAGCCAAAGAATCGTTCGCGACTCATAACCTGGCCATTCATTACAAGGCAATCGACGCCGGAGTAACCATGGCATCGAGGATCCGGGTGGAAGAGATCGGCGAAGAATACCCCTGGGTCAAACCATTGCTTGATGCCTTGCGCGGGCTGACGGTTCCTTGCTCCCAGGACGAAATCACCGCCCGATGGACCAGAGCAACCATCGATAGCATGGAAAGCGCCGGAAAACTGCCGCCCCGGCGCTTTGCCACCGATCCGGTCCGCCGTGGCGAAACCGCGGTTCTGATCGACGATCTGGTCGAACTCGCGGTGCTGTCGCGCACCGAAGACGGCCGGATCAATGTGCCCGATATCTTCCGGGTCAGCGCCGGGATGAAGCGAAGAGGCGGGGTACCGGCGGCGAAGTGACGCCGTCGTTGTTTCCTTACGGCGCGGATCGCGGATTTTTTAATTTTGCCGGGGTCCGCCCTGCACTTCCAAGGCAGCCGATCTCCTCGACTTCATGAGGTTCCGGAGTCCAAAGGCCGACCGCCGCCTTGCGGGTGCGGGCCGGACCTTAGAAAAGCACCTATGCCCCTCGCTCTTATTTTTCTTTAACGCCCCGCCCCCGCCTTTGCTCTCGAACCCTTACGGCCGCCGGTGGGAGACTCCCACTCTCCAGCCGCGCCCGATTGTGCGCGCGGCGTTAGATGACGCGGGAGGGTCGTTTATGTTCGATCTGGTGCTGGTGCTGGCGGGGATCGGCTATTTCGGCGTGATGCTGATTTATGCCGGCCTTTGCGACCGGTTATAAGGAGTTGCCATGAGCCTCGACTTCATTCTGGGCAGTGTGGTTGCCGTTTTACTGTTCGGCTACCTGATCTATGCCCTGATCCGGCCGGAAAAGTTCTGATCAAACCGCCTTTTTGCTGGGAGTACGGTCCTTGACCCTCAACGGATGGCTTCAAATCGCGCTCTTCTGCGCGATCGTGGTGCTGCTGACCCGGCCGGTGGGCGGCTATCTGACCCGCCTGTTTGCCGGCGAGCGCACCCTGCTTTCCCCGGTGCTGCGCCCGCTGGAAGTCGGGCTCTATCGCCTGTCGGGAATTGACGAGCGCAGCGAACAGCACTGGCTGACCTATACCATCGCCATGCTGGTGTTCAACCTGATCTGCTTTCTCCTGCTCTACGCCCTGTTGCGTCTCCAGGACCTGTTGCCGCTCAATCCCCAGGGCATGACCGCCCTGACCCCGGATCTGGCCCTGAACACCGCGGTCAGCTTCGTCACCAACACCAACTGGC
>PLTC01000182.1 GCA_003165295.1 Rhodospirillales bacterium
CCTCGGGCCGGCCATAGGCGATGTTGGCCCGGATCGACTGGTCGAACAACGCCACCTCCTGGCTGACCAGCGCAATGTGGCGGCGCAGGGACGACAGGGTCAGGTCGCGCACATCGACGCCGCCGATGGTGACCGAGCCCTGAAGCGGGTCATAAAAGCGCGGGATCAGGTTCAGCACGGTGGATTTGCCGGCCCCCGACGGACCGACCAGCGCCACGGTCTGGCCGTGGGCCACCGTCAGCGTGATGCCGCGCAGGGCCGGGGCGTCGTCCCGGTAGGAGAAATGGACGTTTTCGAAACGGATATCGTACTGCCGGACCGCCATCGGCCGGGCGCCGGGCCGATCGACCACAGTCGCATGAACATCAAGCAGCTCAAACACCCGTTCGGCTGCGGCCAGACCGGCCTGCAACTGGGCATTGATTTTCGAGAGCCGCTTCATCGGCTCGTAGGCCAGCAGAAAGGCCGCGATGAACGACATCAGCGCGCCCACCGTGCTGGTGCCGTCGATCACCCGGAAACCGCCGTAGACGATCACCGCGACGATGGCAAGACCGCTCAGAACCTCGGTGACCGGGGTGGTCAGCGCCGAGACCCGGAACGCCTTGCACACCAGCACGAACAGCCGGTCGATGATCGCCGAGACCCGCTCGTGCTCGTGCTGTTCCCGGCCGTAAGCCTTGACGTGGCGCACCCCCTGAAAGGTCTGGTTGAGCACGGTGGCAAAGTCGCCCAGTTCCGCCTGGGTGTTGGCGGTGACGCGGCGCATCCGCTTGCCCATCCGCGCCACGAACACGCCCGCCGCGGGAAACGCCAGGAAGGCGCCCGCGGCCAACAACCAATCATTGTAGAACATCACGCCGACCAGGAACACCAGGGTCAGCGAACTCTTGCCCAGGCTGGTCAGGCATTCGGCCATGGCCCCGCGCATCACCATGACATCGTTGATCACCCGCGAGATCAGGTTGCCGGTGGCGGTGGCATGGAAGAACGACAGGTCGGCACCCAGCAAATGGCCGTAAAGCTGCTTTTGCAGGTCCGCCACCACATGCTGGCCGACCCGGTTCATCATCACCGAATGGAAATAATCCGAAAGCCCGCGCACCACGAAGGCGATGAACACCAGGGTGGCCACGGGAATCACCAGGGTCGGGTCGCGCTGTTCGAAAACCCCGTCCATCACCGGTTGCATCAGCCGGGCCATGGCCCCGGTGGTCGCGGCATTGATGGCCATGAAGATCAAGGCCACCCCCAGCGCCCCGCGATGGGGCCACAGGTAGGAGCCGAACAGGCGGCGCACCAGCGGCCAGGTCGCGGCATGGCCATCGGCGCCTTTGGCAAGGGGGGCGGTGACGGCGGTCAAGGGCAAAGACGATCGGATTGGCGTGTGAACGGCGGCATCGCGAAAACCCCTCCCCCGCAGCCGCGGACGGCGGCATGACGACGACGTGATCGATAACACAAATGACGGCCTTTCACAGCACCCAGACCGCTTCCAGACCGGGCCGGAACCGGGAGCGCACCCGAACCGGTTCCGGGGCGCATTCGGTTACCAGGGACGAACCGGTTCCGGGCGATTGGGAGTTGCCGGAACCGGGGAGACCGATCAAATTATGGTTGGCCGGAACCGGCCTCCTTATTTCCCGGAAATCGCTCCCAACCGCCCCGAGGACAGCCATGGCGATGATCGACGACCGTGCTGCACCGCGAACCCGGCCGCGGATCGGGCTGGCCCTGGGCGGCGGCGTGGCCCGGGGCTGGGCTCATATCGGCGCGGTCCGGGCCTTGCGCCGTTACGGGATCGAACCCGACATCGTCGCCGGATCCTCGGTGGGGGCGCTGGTCGGCGGCGTCCATCTGGCCGGCCACCTCGCCGAACTCGAAGACTGGGCCAAGCACCTGACCAAGCTCAAGATCGTCAGCTTTCTGGATCTGCGGCTCAGTTGCGGCGGCCTGATCGACGGCAGCCGTCTGGTGGCGGAGATGCGCCGTCATCTCGGCGACAGCCGGATCGAGGGATTACCCCTGCCCTTCGTGGCGGTCGCCACTGATTTGGTTACGGGGCATGAGGTGTGGTCGCGTGAAGGCTCGCTGGTCGAGGCCATGCGCGCCTCTTTTTCCCTGCCCGGCGTGTTCCCGCCGGTGAGCATCGATCACCGCTGGCTGGTGGATGGCGCGCTGGTCAATCCGGTGCCGGTGTCAGTGTGCCGGGCGCTGGGGGCGCAGATGGTGATCGCGGTCAACCTCAGCGCCGACCTGATCGGCAAGGCGCGCCGGCCGGGCGCCCTGGTGCCCACCGCCGCCGGCTTCGACCTGCTGAAACTGCTCGAAGAGCAGCCGGCGCCGGAAATTCCGACCCCTTCGGCCCTCGACGCCCTGACCCGCCGCATCTTCCGCCGGGACTACGAGGGGCCGAGCCTGTTCGGGGTGATGGTGTCGTCGTTCGGCATCATCATGGACCGCGTCACCCGCTCGCGGCTGGCCGGAGAACCGCCCGACGTCCATATCACGCCCCGCGTCGGCCATATCGGGCTGCTGGAATTCGACCGCGCCGAAGAGGCGATCATCGAAGGCGAGGCCGCGGTGGAACGCGCCCTTCCCGAACTGTGCGACGCCCTGTCGGTGTTCGGCAACGGCAGCCGGGAGGGCCTGCGTGGATAGTCCGCCGGACAGCAGCCAGGCCAGGGCGGTGTCACGCATGGAGCGGGATGCCCTAGGGCGCTGCCGGTGCGGCGGACGGGTCGGCGGGCGGCTTCAGGGAAATCAGATAGCTGACGCCCGCGTCCTGGCCGCGGAACAGCGGCATCGGTTGCGGCGAAGTCCCGCACGAAACCTGGACGGTATCGGAATGGATGGCGGTGCCCTGCCCGGGGTTGAGGAAAAGCCGGGCCACATCGTAGCCGGGACCGCAATAGCGGGCGGCCACTTCGCGGATTTCGTCGGGAGTGTTCCACCAACTGCTGTAACGAACCGTAAAATATGTCTGGGTGTACGGCACACCATAGGTCGGCGCCGGCCAGACATAGGGCTTCATGTCCATTGCACAGCCGCTGACGGCCGCTGCCATCGCCGCCATGACGGAAACCAACCTGATCATCGCCACCGCCTCGAGCCCATCGCCACCGTCCGGCCGGCATTTAAGCGGAAGCCCCAACCATCGTCCAATGAAATCGGCCACGGCGGTCGTACCGCACCTCTGCCCCGAGCCTTGACCACCCTCAGGGCGGGGTGGTCTAAGGTATAGAGTAACTGGCGTCTGGTTGTCTTGGCCTTGCGAGGTGCCACTGCGATCGCTAACTCGGAAGAGGAAAGCGCCGATCCGCGTAGTTAGCGCCTACGTCGTTGCCGAGGCACCAAACGGGGGGCATGTTGGCCGCATAGCTGGGCGTTGTGAGTTAAGTTGTTTGCCGAACGAAATCCTGTGATAGTTCTCTACATTATGGAATGCCATCTAGGGATCGCTTCCAATGATTTCTCCATATGAGTTCGAAGATAGGGTTCGTGCAACCGCCGATTTGTTGTGGGGCAGAGAGGCGGAAAAAGAGCGAAGGCTCTTCCTGGATTCCGGGGTG
>PLTC01000168.1 GCA_003165295.1 Rhodospirillales bacterium
CAAAGCACCACCACCACTCCGGCAATCCGCCATTTCCGACCGCGAAACATGCTGTCCTCCGCTTCAATAGGTTCTCGGACCGGCCTTCACCATCGGCAGGCTGCGCAGGAATGCTTCGGTCTTTTCCTGCCATTCCCGCCATCGCGGCAGGTAAATGCGCCGATAGTCCATTTCAACATAAGCGTCCAGAGCCTGCGAATAAAAATTGGCTCATCCTGGATTCCGGGGTGGTCATCGCGTCCAGTGTTATCGGCAACACCCCGGATCCAGGATGAGCCTCGCAGGTTACGGTGCCGTTCGGGCAATTGAGTGCTGCGCGGAATCGGGCAGGAGGGTATCAAACGACCCGATCCACACCGCCTTCAATGTTCTGCTCCGGGGGGCACGAAAAAAGCCCGGAGCGGTTTTCCGTTCCAGGCATCATACCGACCTCTCGCGACGATGATGATTCGTACCTTCAGTCGCGCCAACCGGTCAAGGGGAATTTGCGACACACCTCATGGCACCGGCGGCGGCCGGAACGGCGAGGCCGACAGCAGCGCGGCAGATCGTTGCACAGGCTGTCAACCCGGGCCTTCAGGCCCCGATTGAACACGTCGCCAACCATGACCATCCCGCCCGACATCCATTGCCCCGAGCCCCCCGGCTCGGACAGATTGAACTGGGCCATGGTGCCGTTGGTGCCTCACCCGGCACTGACGACGGTGGTCAGGTGGCCCGACCCCATCTGCTGGGACGGCGGCGCCCCGGAGCCGGGCCGGCTGCCGGTTGCTTCCGGGGTGGTGCGCCTGTGCAGATTTTGCGTGCTCATGAAAATCGCCCTGACGGAGTAACGCCCCGCCCGAGGGATCGGGCGGGGCGGGAACCAACGGCTGAGGCGTTGCTGGACCCACCAAAGGCCGGTGGCACTGCGGAACCCATAAGGGCCGGGATCCCCCATCGCGCCCCGCCCGGCCCCTGCCGTGAAACTTGAAACCGCATGGAAGCCGCGCCATACTTTTTTTCAACGTCGCAGGCGGTCAGGTTCGGGAACGGGACCGTTTTGTCCTGCGATCCGTTCCCCTGCGAGGACTGCTCCTTGGATCAGACGTATACTCCGGCCTCCCGATTGACCCTCGACGGGGAGCACGCGCTTGGCGAAATCTGCCGGCGTTATGGCGTCGGGAACGCCACCGGTCTGGCCCTGCTCGACGCCCTGTCGCGCACCAACGGCACCATGGCCCAGTTCAACCTGTCCGAGCTGGGGGGCTCGGGACAGTGGATGTCGGGCGGGATGGTCATGGTTGGCGATATGTTCAACCAGGGCCTGAAGGCCCGGGTTGACAGCCTGTGCAACGATCTGGCCGCGCTGCTGTCGGCCTCGCCGTTCCGGCCGGCGCCGGTGCCGTCGGGGGGCGATCCGTGGGGCGGGGGCGCGCAGGGCGGGACCGCCGGTCAATGGTGGCCGGCGGCACTGGGCACGCCGAACTGGCAGGGCAGCCAGAACAATCTCCGGTACGCCTGCTTTGCCGCGGCCAACCGGCTGGCCATCGATATCCACGGTACGGTCTCGGTTTACGATACTTCGGGCTTCACGCTGACCGGGGTCAGTCAGCAGCAGTCCTCGGGCTATGGGGGCTATGGGGGCTATGAGGGCTATGAGGCAAGCCTCACCCTGACCGGCCCGGGCGGCATCGTGACCCTGGACCGGTTGCGCCGGGTCGACGGCGGCGACGTGCCGCCGCCGGCCAGGAGCGGCGCCGGGCCCGTGGGTCCGGTGCCGGCCGCGGCCGTTCGCCCCGACCGGACCCGGGCGGTTCCCGAACCGCTTTCGTCCCAGCCGGTTCTCGACGACCGCCTGTCCGGCACCCGGTGGCGCTACGCCCCGAAGGCCGGGGCTGCCTTTGTCCCGGTGACGCTGGACGCCGAGGGGATTGTGAGCGGCACCGGGAACGACGCCATCCGATACTGGGCGGTGGAAGAGGCGGTGCTGTGGTTATACGGCGCCGACGGCAGGGCGACGGCGCGTTTCGATCGCATCCTGCAAGAGCCCGATGGCGTGCGGATTTTCGGCGCCAGCCCGCCGGAGTCCGGTGATCCGGTGGTTTTGCGCGCCGAGCCGCCGCGCCCGGCGGCGGCACCGGTGAGTCCGGCCGGCTCCGGCCCGACCGTGCTGGAGGTCCGGCTGGAGCCGTGCAACCACAACTGGGCCTTTGGACCAAAGGCCGAAGGCCCGATCGCGACGCTCCGACCGCTGCCGGACGGGACGCTGTCGGGCAGCCCTCGCCCGAGCGAATCGCTCTGGCGTCTTGAGGACGGCGTGCTGGTCTTCCTCCACAAAAGCGGCCGGCCGACGCTCCGGTTCACGACCATGGTGATCCGCGAGGGCCACTGGACGTTGAGCGGCCCCGCTCTTGCCAACGAGCATATCCTTTACGAGTTGTCCCAGCTATCCCCGTAACAGGGATTACGAGAGCTTTACGGTCCAGCAACGCCCTGGTCGGGGGCAAGGGGGCAAAGCCCCCATTGGGGGGTTGGTTGTGACGGTCGCAATCTTTGGAAACCGGACGCTGCCGGTGGCGGACGCGGTATGGTTGGAACCGGGGCAGCGGGTGGTTCTCGATGCCGAAGGCGTGTCCTGGAACGGGGTGCGTCTGGAACGCCTCGACGCCCTGTACATTCATGGCTTCCGCTACGAGGATCCGGTGCTGCCGCCGGCCGATCCGGCCTGCGACTGGTCGCTGTGGCAGACCGGATCGGTGATCCGGCAACAATCCTACAGCTTTCTGTACAGCGTGCTGAGCCGGCTGGAACAACTGGGCGGCCCCCGGCTCTACAATCCGCCGTCGGCCGAGGTTGCCGCCTTCGACCGGCTGGGGCAGCTTGACCGGCTGGCGCTGGCCGGCTTCGCGGTCCCGTCGCGGCTGGCCGGCAACGACGACGGCACGGTGGCGGCGTTCCAGCGGCGGCATGACGGTGTGGTCTGGCGACCCGTCACCGGTCGGGCGGCGTGGCAATGGTTCCAGGACCGCCAGCGCCAACATCTGGTCGGGCCGGAACGGCCGCCGGTGCTGCTGGCGGCGGTGACTCCGGGGCGGCTGCTGCGGGCTTACGTGCTCGACGGTCAGGTGGCGCTGGTGCTGGCGACCCTGCCGCCCAACCGCGACGGGCTGGAGCGGCTGGAGACGATGATCCCCGTCACCGATCTGCCCCCGGAGTTCCTTGCAACCATCGGCCGGGCGGTTTCGACCCTGGGCGTGCGCTGGGCGGCGGCACTGGTGACCGACGGTTCCGACGCCCCGGTGTTCTACGATCTCGACCCCGACCCGGAACCGGGCGACCTGCCGCCGCCCTTCGAGGCCCATCTCAACCACTGCCTGGCCGCCGCCCTGACCGCCACCCCGCTGCCCGCCCCTTCCTTCGGCCCCGACCCGGCGGAACGTCCGGCCCTGCTGCTCCGCCGGATGCTGGCCATCCAGTTCGACATGGAGCGGTCAAAATATGCCCGGTAACCGGGTCTGGAGCCATCGGCCCCCGGAATCATGCTGCCGTCTTTGATTTCGCAGGGCTCCGCCCCGCGCCCGCGACGGAGGCGCGTCTCCTTGACCTCATTCACGTCATGGGTTCAAAGGGCCGGCGGCCCTTTGCCGGTGTGGGCAGAGCCCACAAGTGGCACCATCAGACCAGGAGTTCCCTCCCCTTGCCCCGCACCCTTGGCTTCGTCACCTCGGCCCGTTCCGATTTCGGCCTGCTGCTGCCGCTGATCCAGGCTGCCGCCGCCGAACCCGGGCTGCGGGTGGTGGTCTATGCCACCGGTATGCACTTTTCGCCGCGTCACGGGCACAGCCTCGACGAGATTGTCGGCGCCGGCCTGGAGCCGGTGCTGGTGCGGGTGCCGGTGGCGCCCGAGGACGACAGCCCGCAGGCCATCGGCAAGGCCATCGGCCGCGGCGTCGCCGCCTTTGCCGGAGTCCTGGCGATGGTACCGCCCGACCTGTTGGTGGTCATGGGCGACCGCTACGACATGCTGCCGGCGGTGCTGGCGGCGCTGCCTTTGACCCTGCCGGTGGCGCATCTGGCCGGCGGCGAACTCACCGAAGGCGTGATCGACGACGCCATCCGGCATGCCGTGACCAAGCTCAGCCATCTGCACTTTCCGACCTTGCCGGCCTATGCCGACCGCCTGATGCGGCTGGGCGAAGAGCCGTGGCGGATCACCGTGACCGGAGAGCCCGGACTGGACGTGCTCCGCACCCTCGCGGTTCCGCCGCGGGCGGCGGTGCTGGGCGGGCTGGGGCTGGACCCGGACCGGCCGGTGACGGTCTTCACCCTGCATCCCGAAACCCTGGCGCCGGCGGCCACCGGCCGCGCCGTCGCCGAGGTGCTGGCGGCGGCGGCGGAGATGCCGGGACAGATGGTGCTGACCTACCCCAACGGCGACACCGCCGCCGACCTGATCGTCGCCGCCATCGAACGCTTCGCCGCCGACCGGCCCGGCTGCCGGGTGGTGCCGCATCTCGGCCGGACCCGCTATCTCCACTTGCTCCATCATGCCGCCTGCATGGTCGGCAACTCATCCAGCGGCATCGTCGAGGCCGCCTCCTTTCGTCTGCCGGTGGTCGATATCGGCCAGCGCCAGGGCGGCCGGTTGGCCCCCGCCAACGTCCTGCGCGTCGCGGCGGAACGCGCCGCGGTGGCCGCGGCCTGGCGGCAGGCGCTGTCTCCGGCCTTTCGCGCCGGTCTTGAGGCCCTGGTCAACCCCTACGGCGACGGCCACGCCGTCCCGCGCATTCTGGCGCGGCTCCGCCAGGAGGAACTGGGGCCAAGGTTGCTGGTCAAGCGGTTCCACGAACCACCATACCCCTCAGCCCCATAGGTGCCAGGAGTGGAGGGTCTTCGATAGAGATACATTGAGGTTTGACTCGTTATGGCTGTAGAAGCGGCGGAAAGAGGGG
>PLTC01000007.1 GCA_003165295.1 Rhodospirillales bacterium
ATACGCTTCCTGAATGACCGCGGTCGGGGCCTTCTCGGCAGTGCGCCTGGGTTCTGGGAAAGAAGGAAGGACGCCGCAACCGCGCTGGTCGTCTACCAGGCCGATGGCTGGGACCGGTCTTATGGAGTCACAGCAGAGATCAAAACCTTTCGCGCCGCGAGGAAGCCGGTCGTCTTTTGGGCACCAGGACAACCGGTGCCGAAGGAAGTCGTCAGCGGCGTCGCGCTCATGACAACGCTGGCCGGATGGCTGGCCGGCGCGCAGGCAAGATATCGTGACCGCGCCACCATCGCCGTCCGCGCAACTATCGCGACGGTGTCGCGTTTGGCATCAGCGGTCCGTGCCGCGAGGGAGAACGTCCAGTGATCGTGCTTCCGGCCCTTTCCGTCCGTCACCCCTACGCCTGGGCGATCGTCCGTGGCTTCAAGCCGGTCGAAAACCGTGACCGGGCGACAAGCTTCCGCGGAGATTTCTTTATTCACGCAGGAAAGACAGAAGAAAAGGAGTCCGTCCGAGACGTTCTTGAGCTTATTTCAGGCTTGACCGGCATCGACGCCACAACTCACGCGGCGGATTACAGAAACGAGGCGGTGCGCGGGGCTGTTGTCGGAAAGGGCAAAATTGCCGATTGCGTTGCCGACCACGGCAGCGTCTGGTTTAGCGGCACCTTCGGATTCATCATCGAAAACGCGACTCCGATTGCCCCGGTGCCGTGCCGGGGCCCGTTCGGATTTTTTCGCCCCCCCCCCCTGACGTCCTGGCAAAAATATCCCGACAGGTGACCGTCTGATTGAGGACAGATCGATGGCTGACGTTCAGTTTTATCAATCCGCGATTCTAATGCCGCAACAGCAGCATCAGTGCACCGATGGTCGCGGCGAGATTAAAGCCGACCATCCACTTGATGACCGTTAACTCGATGTCGATTTTGGCAAAATGGATCTCGCAGGCCGCCATGACTTCGGGCGCCTTACGTGCCTTGTCCTCCGGCGTGCCGGCAGCGATCAGGGCATCGTAAAGCTCGGCGATCATCGTCATCATCGGGAACCTCCTGCCGTCAGCGTACTGGCGAACCGCTCAAGCTCCGCTCTGCCGGCGCGGTTCCGACGGTTGCCAAGCGATCGGAACCGGCAGCCGACTGTTGATGTCACCGATGCGCAGGCCGATTTGGAGCAGTTGCCCGTCGATGTTGGCCATACGCTCGCCTTGCGCCGCTTGGCCATCGGCCAGCCGCTTTTGTTCGGCCACCACGGTCCCAAGCTGGTCCTCGACACGCCCAAGCCGCTCCTCGACACGCTCGAACCGTCTCTCCATTCGGGCGCTCAGATCGCCGATCGCCGCCATCAGGTCTTCAAAGGTCGCACCCACCGCCGTCTCCTTGGTAACCGCTCAAGCCCCGCTCTGACGGCGCGGTTCCCTGGGGCCGGTGGTGATGTTCGGCTTGCCCAGGATTTCTCTCAGTTCGGCCGCCAGCCGTTCGGTTTGCGCGTTCATCAATTCGACCATATCGGCCTTGATCTCACGACGCAGTTCGGTGCGGAACTCGGACAGCGCATCGTCAAGGGCCTTGCCAGCGGTGCTCATCACCGTCTCCTTGGTCACTGCCCCATCATCAACCGCTTGACGCCGCCAGTCAACCGGCGCACCGGCGCACCGGCGCACCATCGACTCCGCTCTGGCTCCCCGTTCACCGCGAACTGCGCGCGATTCTGGATGCGGAGATCGATCGGCGCGGGCTTACCGTCCACGGACTGCGACACACCGCCGCGACTATGCTGGCGGATGCCGGATGCGGAGATCGCGACATCATGCAGGTGACGGGACACAAAACGGCGGCCATGGTGCGGCTCTACACCGAAGGCGCCGAGCAGCGGCTACGCGCTACGCAAGCCATTGAAAGGATGGAAATTTTCACCGATAGCGGACTTTTGCCAAAAAGTGACGCCAAATCGCCAAACAAGGGCAGTCACCCTGACCAACTTAACCCATTGAAAAAAATGGTGCCCAGGGACGGAATTGAACCGCCGACACGGGGATTTTCAGTCCCCTGCTCTACCAACTGAGCTACCTGGGCAGCCGAGCCCGCCGGGATGCGGCCGGGCTGGGTTGGTGGCGAGGCTTATAAGAAACTTTTGCGGCGCTGTCCAGCGTCACCGAACGGTCGTGCATTCTTTCTTGCCGCCGCCGGCAGGGCGATCAGTCCTCGTCGCAGCCGGAAGCGGCGGGCGCCTCGTCGTCGGGAATCCGGTAGGCGCCGCCCAGCCAGCGGGCAAGGTCAACATCAGCGCAACGGCGGGAACAAAAAGGGCGGAACTCCGGCACCTCCGGCCGCCGCCGGCAGATCGGACAACAGGGCCGGGACGCCGAACGACACGGGTCAGTCATGGTCAGGGCGCCCACCCGAAGCCGGACTCGAGGTCACGCCGCACGACAGCAGGTCGGCCAGCATCGGCCCGCGCCGGGCCCGCGTGAGTTCGACCAGACCGAGTTTGGACAGGCCGTAGACCTCGCACTGAACCGGATCGTCAAGCACCGCCGTCGCCAGCGCATCCAGCAGCCGCTCGCCGTCGGCACGGCGGGACATGGAAACGAAATCGACGACGATGATACCGCAAAGGTTGCGTAACCGCAGATGCCGCGCGATTTCCCGGGCGGCTTCCAGGTTGACCGCCAGCGGATTGCCCCGTTCGCCGCCATTCACGTCAATGGCAATCAACGCCTCGGTAGGTTCGATCACCAGGCCAGCCCCGCCGGTCAACGCCACCCGCGGTCCGACCAGCGCCTGGAACTGCGATTCGAGATCATGGTGTTCGAACAACCGCCCGGCACCGCTCTCGCGCACCAGCCGGGGGACAAGGTCGGGCGCCACCTCGCGACACCAGGCCGCGAAGCCCTCGGCCCAGCGGGCCTGGGCTTCGTCGCCGGTGGCAACCACGATGCGGCTGAGCGGGCGGACGCCGTGGCCGATCACCGCCCGGCGGCCGGCATCGGGGGCGTCGCCCAGCCGGGCTGGCGCCGCGATTCCCGCCGCCGCCCGCTCCAGCACCCGCCGGCAGGCCGCCAGCGACTCGGCCTCGGCCGCGATCAGGTGGTCGGGCGCATCTTCGGCACCGGCCCGGGCGATCCAGCCCTCGCCCGGTGTCAGAGCCTGGAGACGTCGGGTGAGCGCCGCCCGCACGGCACCCTGCCCCACCCGCCGCGACACCGTGACCCCGCGCCGGAACGGCACATGGACCAGCGCCCGCCCGGGCAGACTGAGGTCCATAGCCAGCGTCGGCCCCTTGGTCCCCACCGCCTCGGCCTTGACCTGAACCAGCACCGCCTGGCCGCAGCGCAACAGGGTGCCGATGGCCACGTCGGAACCGGGGCGCCGGCCGCCGGCCAGCCGGACCTCGGCCGCCGCCAGCAGCCCGGGACGACCGGTGCCCAGGTCAACGAACGCGGCATTGAGCCCCGCCGCCACCCGGTCGACCCGGCCCAGCCACAGCGAGCCGGTTTGCGGCCCGGTGCGGTCCCGGTGGTCCACATGCAGATCGGTGAGTTTTCCATCGGTCACCACCGCCGCCCGCAGCAACGGGCCGCAGCGATCGATCAGCAGTTCCGAGTCCGCCACCGCGGCGGTCGCGGTCACGGCGCCCCGATGCCGAAGCCGCCCAGCAGCCCGGCAACCTCGAACAACGGCAGCCCCACAATGTTGCTGTAGGACCCGCCGATCTGGCGAACGAAGGCCGCCGCCCGCCCCTGGATGGCATAGCCGCCGGCCTTGCCCCGCCATTCGCCCGACGCCAGATAGGCCTCAATTTCAGACGGGTTCAGGACCTTGAACACCACCACGCTCTGGACCAGCCGCCGGGCCACCCGGCCGTCGGGACCGTGGACCGCGACCCCGCCATAAACCCGATGACGCCGGCCCGACAGCAGGGTCAGGCAGGCGCGGGCGGTCCCGACGTCCTCGGCCTTGGGCAGGATGCGACGCCCGCACGCCACCACGGTATCGGCGGCCAGCACCACCGCACCCGGATGCCGGCCCGCCACCGCGCACGCCTTGGCATCCGCCAGTCGCGCCGCGTGCCGGGCCGGCAATTCCCGTCGTAAGGGAGCTTCATCGATATCCGCCGGATCGACCACCACCGGCTCGAGTCCGATCTGACGCAAAAGATCGACCCGCCGCGGCGACGCCGAAGCCAGCACCAGCCGCAGCGGCACATGTTCTGACATGAGTCGGCCGGGCTACTTGAACCGGAACGTAATGCGGCCCTTGGTCAGGTCGTATGGCGTCATTTCCACGTTGACGCGATCCCCGGCCAGCACCCGGATGCGATTCTTGCGCATCTTGCCCGAGGTGTGCGCCAGGACCTCGTGATCGTTATCGAGCTTGACCCGGAACATGGCGTTCGGCAACAGCTCCATCACGGTACCCGAGAATTCAATCAGATCTTCCTTCGCCATGAGGCCCTTATTCTGCCGTGAAATTCAGTGCAATAACTGAGGCTCAACGCGGTCGGGGTCAAGGGGATTCTCGAAAGGGGGCGCGCAACCCACACGCCCCCTTCCGTACCGGTCGATCAGAGCCCGAGGACGTTCAGCACCAGATAGAGGCCGGCGGAGAAGAAGGTGGCCCCCAACAGCACGCAGGCCGGCAGGGTCAGCACCCAGGCCAGCAGCAGATTGCGCAAGGTGTTCATCTGGAGGCCGGAATTATTGGCCGCCATGGTGCCGGCGACGCCCGAGGACAGTACGTGGGTCGTGCTGACCGGCAGCCCCAGAACGTCGGCGGCCCCGATGGTCGCCATGGCCACCAGCTCGGCCGAGGCACCCTGACCGTAGGTCAGATGCGCCTTGCCGATCTTCTCGCCGACNNCGACCATGGTGCCGAGGCCGAGGGCCAGCGCCACCGCCACCTTGACCCACGTCGGAATGAACTGGGTGGTCTGCTTCAACTGGTCCTTGTAGCCGGTCACCACCGCCTTGTCCTCGGCCGAGAACGGATTGGGCGCCTTCAGAACCTTGGCCAGGGCCTCGGTCTCCAGATAGATGTCGGTCCGCAAGGCCCGCCGGGCTTCGGGCGCCACGTCGGCGAAGCTCTTGGCGCCGTCGATGCTGCTACGGATCGCCTTGTTCTTGATGGCCAGCGCGGCATAGGTCTCGTCCACGACCTGGCCGGTGCGCAAGGTCGCCGAGAGCGTGCTCTCGGGATCGGCGACCGGGGTTGCGGTCTTGCCGGTCTGCTCCAGGATCACCGCAACCTTGTCCGAAGCGGCGGCGATGGCGGCCAGTTGATCACTCCCGGTTCCGGGATTGAGGGCGTAGACCGCGGGAACGATGCCGATCAGGATCAGCATGATCANNAGGCCCATGCCCTTCTGGCCGTCATTGGAGCCGTGGGCGAAGCTGACGCCGGTGCAGGTGAACACCAGCAGACCGCGGATCCACAGCGGCGGCGGCTTGTCGCCTTCGGGCGCGGCGTAGAGTTCCGGGCTGCGGATCAACGCCTTGGCCAGCAGCAGGAGCAGCGCCGCGCAGAAGAAACCAATCAGCGGCGAGATCGCCAGCGCCATGCCGACGTCGGAAACCTTGCCCCAGTTGACGCCCTCGCCGAAGGCACGGCCGCCGGCCAGGGCCGAGTTGGCCAGTCCGACGCCGACGATGGAGCCGATCAGGGTGTGGGAGCTGGACGCCGGCAGGCCCAGGTACCAGGTTCCGAGGTTCCAGATGATCGCCGAAATCAGCAGGGCGAACACCATCGCAAAGCCTGCCGCCGAACCGACATTGACGATCAGCTCGACCGGCAACAGGGCGATGATGCCGAACGCCACCGCCCCGGTCGAGGTCAGCACGCCCAGGAAATTCCAGCAGCCGGACCACAGCACCGCGGTCGTCGGCTTGAGGGTATTGGTGTAGATCACCGTCGCCACCGCGTTGGCGGTNNAAGCCGTTCACGAACTCGAAGCCAAACGCCAGTAACAGCGCCAAGACGATGAAGACCAGGCTCAGCGTCGGCAGCGAACCATCGAAAAATACGTCCATTCAATCCCCCAGCATAATCGGCGCCAGACCGTCACCGACGGCCGCGCTCGAAGGTGGGGGATCCGGTACCCTGTCGACGATGACAGGCGGTACGGGGGTATGATGAACCTTTTGTTGCGAAGGCATGTCGAAACGCGGCGGGCCACCGGGCCGGGCGCGATGCCGGCGGCCGGGGCTCCACCGGGTCAACCTGAACCCCCAATACTTCGACCTTGAACGAAAGTTACGGGATTGATTTTTGAAACATTTCGAGCTAACAAACCGACGCCCAGTGATTGTAACAGTTCGTGATTGTATGAACAGGTTATTTCTCGCCCTCTTTACAACGGCAATGATTTCCTCTTATTGGTGCAGAAGCCAAGCGGAGCCACTCGCTAAGTTTGACGTATTGTTGAACGGCGACGCCTTCTTCACGGCCGGAATGGTCCACCAGAACACCGATGCCGGCGCCCGCAGCGTCGACTTCATGAACCGGTTCCGTCTGGCCGTGACCCCGACGGTCCAGGCCGATGATGGCGTGACCTATGGCGCCCGTCTGCGGGTTCGGGCCTCGATCCATACCGGAATCATTGACGGCGACCAGGCATACGTCTTCACCCAGGGCCGCTTTGGCACCATTGAGGCCGGTGCCCAGTTCAATCCGAGCCTGCCCAACCACGTCATCGCGCCCGGCAATTTTGGCACCGGCGGGATCNNGCGGGATCGACGGCGACTGGGCCATCGGCGACGCCGGCTGGATCCAGAATCAGCTGACCTTTCTGGAGCCGTATTTCGGCGGCGGCTATACGGTGACGACTTTCGTAAAGGATGCGAACCGGGTCAATTACCTGAGTCCCAGATTGTTCTCCGATGGCGAGGCACAACACGGCCTGCTGGCCACCCTGAGCTATGCCCCGGTCAACCGCGCGATCTTCACCGAAATGAACCGGTCATTGATCAACACCGATTCGGTCGGGGAGCGGCCATTCGGTTACGGCCGGACGACGGCTTTCTCCAACTGCCTGGGTGGCCCGGATCCCATCGGGTGCAATTACCACGACGTATATGAAGGGGGCCTGCGCTACGATGGCAGCGTCTTCGGCGTGACGGTCGCAAGCAACCTCACCTATCTCGGCGGCTCGACCCCGGGTATTAATTTTGGAACACCACAGAGTTTCTACGATCTATCGGCATGGCAAACTGGCTTACAATTTGGACTAGATGGTTTGTTGGTTGGCGGAAGTTATCTTTATGCTGGCCGGTCGGCCTATCCCCGCCAGTCTGCGGCCACCGGACCACTGTTTCAAGACGACCAATTCACCTGGACCGCCGGGATGTCCTATCAAACCGGCCCGGTTTCGGTCGGGTTTAACATGCAATATGGGCATGATGCCGGCGACCTGACCGTTCCCGGCCCAAGAATTGCGTCGCTTTACGCGATCGGCACCACGTTCCGGCTGGCTCCAGGGTTGAGTTTCGCTCTTGAAGCCCTGCGCAGCACCACCCGTAACGAACCCGGATTCAAAAGCGATCCCTTAGGATTCGGAGCCGGTAGCAGCGGCAACGCCAACCTTTTCTTGTGGAAGAGCCAAGTCACGTTCTGACCACGGCGCACCTGTGCTCCGATGATAAAGAGCTTCTCCGGGGGTTCAGAATTGAGTATAAGGATACGGGCTCATTGGACATCCTCCGCTGTCCTTCGCTCTGGCGCACTGAAGGAATGCGAATATGAATACCGTCCTCGGCAACCTTCTCGATCGCGCCGAGCGCGCCGGCGCCGCGCTATTAATCTGCGATGATCAGGACCGGATTATTCGGGTCAATAACAAGCAATTACAGATCTACCATTTTGTGGACTTTTCCACCCAGATGACATTCGACCAGTTCCAGTGGCGGGGCATCGAACTTCGAAAAATGGCCGATACCTCGGTTTATCAGGACCCCCAGGCCTGGATCGATGCCGCGGCACGATCCCGCCAAGTCTGCGATTACTCGCAATTCATCACCCGCCATGCGGATGGACGGGTATTGCTGGTTTGTTATGAAAAAGTTAATGATACCTCAAGTTGGTGGTATCAGGCGAGAATTGATATTACTCGAGAATTGCAGGCGCGACTCAACCAGGACAGCGTTTTGCTCGGTCCGGCTTTTTGGGAAGGCGGCTTTGCGCCGCTGGCCCGGAACTCGACCGTTCCGATCACCAACGTCCTGGAGGCGATACCGGCGGCGGCGGGACTGATCATGTCCCGCGGCAAACTTCTCGACGCGAACCAGGCGCTGTTGGCCCTTTTGCGCGACGGCGACGGCCTGTCGAAGGTGGACGGCCGGGTGGTCGCCTGCGAGCCCTCGGAGCAGGCCGAGTTTTTACGGCGCCTTGCCCTGTTCTTTGAACCCGATGGCCCACGCCTGCCGGTGGGCATGCGGATCTCCCGGGGAGAGTCCGACGAGCCCTTTTTCATCACGGTGTCGTCCCTGCTCGATCAGGGACGGGAGACCTGGGACAACGGCCACATCGGGGTACTGACGGTAGCAAACCCCTCGGTCACTCCCGCCATGGATCCGCGCCTGCTGGCGGAGTTCCTGGGAATCACCCTGGCCGAGGCCGAGGTCGCGGCGGCACTGGGGGCCGGCACCTCCATTGCCTCAATCGCGAAACAGCGGGAGGTGCAAACCAACACCGTGTACGCCCAGGTCAAAAAAATTGTTGAAAAAACCGGTTACAAGGGGCAAGCTGATATCGCTCGCCGTGTATCGGACTTAGCCCGGGTCTTCGGAAGCCGGCAATATTCGCGCGGGGGGCGATAAACTGTTTCGAGGGAACACCAATGGAACCGATTCAACTTGATGCCGAGCGCGCCAAGCGAAAGATTCAGGAACTTGATCTGTCTTTCGTGGAACGCCGACTGGTTAACATCGAGGGATGTAGCGTCGAACAGGCCCGCGAAGCGGTCGACGGGTATCGGCGTCTGCTGACGCTTCAAGTGGAATATCCCAACGATCGTCTGGCCCCGCCGGTGGCCGCCGATCGTGCGTTGCATGCCCATATCCTGCATACCCAGCGTTATGCCGACGACATGCAGGCCATCTTCGGCCGCTTCATGCATCACGATCCCGAGAACTCCAACGAAGCGACCCGCGAGTTCACCCGCCAGGCCTTCCTCAAGCATTTCGGGCTTCAGATTGAAGCCTTTGCAATCTGCTGGGTCAGCATCGAGCAAAAGCGCGCGGCCTGACCTGCCGGCACGGCGCCGGTAGCAAGGGGTCCAGGGGCAGCGCCCCTGGATTCAGCCGCCGCTGGATTCAGCCGCCGCCGAAGGTCACCGCCACTTCCGAGACCACGCCGGGATCGCGCTCGACGGAATGGAAAGTGGCGATGGCGCCGGGGGCGAGGTGGGATTGGGTGACGGGGATCCGCCACTTATGAACCGGTTGGTGGTCCGGTCCAATCGACACCGCCAGTAGCGGCGGCACTTGGCGCTCAATGTCCGAGGCGTTGAGAATCTGGCCTTCGACCACCAGCATGACCGTCCCGTCATCGACCCGCTGCTCCGATTTCACGCTCTGGAGTTGCAGGCCGGCGCCGGGAGGTTCCACCGGCAGGCCGAGGGCTTCGTAAAGCCGGGCCGATGCCGGCCACAGGTTGACGACCGTATCGCGGCCGGCAACCAGGAATGTTGCGGTGCCGCCGACGATGGCGGCAAAGCCGATCCAGCGCGCCGCCCTCCTGATCGCCGCCCATCTCCCCGGCCGCCGCCACCCGGCCGCCTCTTCGCCCTCAGGAAAAGCAGGCGCGTCGCCGCCCATGTCCGCGAACGGATCCTGGTCGTGAAAGTCGTGCCCCGGCATACCCTGGTCGGCCGCAAAGGCGGAAAGGCGTGGCGCCCGGCCTTCTTCTTCCGCCCGTCCCGCCGGTGCCGCGAGGCTGTCCCGGGGCCACTCGGTCGCCACGTTCGGAACCGGACCCGGTGGCGGCACGACCGGGCCGGGTGACCGGGCCGCCGGGCCGGGTGGCCGCGCCTGTCCGGGCCTGGTCGGGTCTGGCGGCTGTTGGGTCCAGTTGTGGCCGCACTTGGAACAGCGCACCTTCCGCCCGGCCCCACCCAGGGCGATCGGTTGGAGATTGTAGCGTGTCGAACAAGCTGGACAGGTGACGATCATCGGGTGGCGATTATCTCTGGCGGAAATCTCGGATTTTCCGATAGGAATAATCTTATAGGAAGCGGCGGGGAATTAAGCAAGGCGCGGGGTGCGCCTGCCGGCCATAGCGAAGTTCGGGGTCGCGGGTGATACGTTTTGACAATATCGGCCTGCGCTACGGTTCGGGGCCGGAGGTACTGTCCCGGGTTAACTTCACGCTGAAGCCGGGATCCTTCCATTTTCTGACCGGTGCCAGCGGCGCCGGCAAATCGTCCCTGTTGCGGCTGATGTATCTGGGGCTGCGCCCCACCAGCGGCACCATCACGCTGTTCGGCCGCGATGTGGCCACCCTGAAGCGGGCGGACCTGCCGGCGTTACGCCGGCAAATGGGCGTGGTGTTCCAGGATTTCCGCCTGCTCGACCACCTGTCGGCGCTGGACAACGTGGCCCTGCCGCTGCGCATGGCCGGAACCGCCGAGGCCGAAATCCGCGAGCATGTGGTGGAACTGCTCGAATGGGTCGGGCTTGGCGCGCACCTTGAGGCAAAGCCCCCGACGCTGTCCGGCGGCCAGCAGCAGCGGGTGGCCATCGCCCGCTCGGTGATCAACCGGCCGCGGCTGTTGCTGGCGGACGAGCCGACGGGCAATGTGGACGACAGCATCGGCATGCGCCTGCTCTACCTGTTCGAAGAGTTGAACAAGCTCGGGACCACGGTCATGATCGCGACCCACAACGAAGGACTGATCAGCCGCTTTCCCCATCCCCGCCTTCACCTTGACCGCGGCACGCTGACGGTGATTCCGGCCGAGGCCAGCGTGGCCGCGGCGATGACCGCGGTTGCGTCCGGGCTGCCCGCGGTTCTGGCCGGAAGCCTGACCGGGGGCGGCTGGCCCCCGTGAAGGAAGACCTCTGGGTGAAGGAAAACCGACCGCGTGAAGAAGATGCCATGAAAGGGAAGCGATGATGTTCCGGCACCGTTTCGATCTGCCGCTGGTCGAGGACGCCACCGGGCGCTTCCTGATCTGGATCATGGCGGTGATGGTCTATCTTGGCATCGTCGCGCTGGCCGGGGCGCTGGTGCTGGCCGGAATGGCCAGCCGTTGGGAAAACGGGCTGACCGGCCGCCTCACGGTCCAGATTTCGCCGCAGCCCGACACCCCGGGGCGTGGCTCTGACCCGGAAATGGTGGCGCCGCTGGTTCAGCGGACCGAGGTGGCGCTGGCCCTGCTGCGGGCAACGCCGGGCGTGCTGCGGGCCGAGCCGGTGACGGCGGCCACCACCCACAAATTGCTGGAGCCGTGGCTGGGCACGGCCCTGCTCGATGACCTGCCGCTGCCCGCCCTGATCGATGTCCAGGTGGCGCCGGGCAGCGATCCCGAGGTGCCGGCATTGGCCGACCGGCTGGCCCGATCGGTCGCCGGCGCACACCTCGACAACCACGCCGCCTGGCTGGACGATCTGCGCCGGCTCGCGCGCACGGTCCAACTGGTGGCGCTGGCGGTGGTGGTATTGGTCGGAACGGCGGCGCTGGTGGCGGTGGTGTTCGCGGTCCGCACCGGCCTTGCCATCCATTCGCCGGTGGTGGAGCTGCTCCACATCATGGGCGCGTCGGACCGCTATGTCGCGCGCCAGTTCCAGGCCCATGTCGTGGGTCTGGCCTTGCGCGGCGGTATGGTCGGTCTGGCCCTGGGACTGGCCACCCTGGGGCTGCTGGATCGTGCCACCGGCGAGGCCGCGGCCGGCATGTTGCCGGTAATGGCGTTGCCGCCGCCCCAGTGGCTGGCGCTGCCCGCGGTGCCGCTGGTGGCGGCGGCGCTGGCCGCCGTGACCGCCCGGTGGACGGTGCTGCGCGTGCTGGCCGCCTTGCCATGAGGTCGCCCCCATGATCCGCCCCGCGCCCGGCCTGATCCGATGGCTCCGCCGGCTGGCCGGACTGGGCGGAGTCGGCGTGCTGGTCTGGCTCGGCGGCCTTGTGTGGTTTGCCGGGACCATCCCCCGCGACCCCCCGGCCGCCGACAGCGCCGAAGCCCAGCGCCACACCGACGCCATCGTCGTGCTCACCGGCGGCAGCGAACGGCTGACCGTGGGGCTGGCCTTGCTTGCCGCCGGACGCGCCAACAAGCTGTTCGTCTCCGGCGTCTATCACAGCGTCGATGTTCGCGCGCTGCTGCGGATCACTCCGCAGAAACCGGCCGAAGCGGGGTGCTGCATTGTCCTTGGCTACGCCGCCGACAACACCGTCGGCAACGCCGCGGAGACCGCCGCCTGGATGCGTGCCGAGCATTTCACCTCCCTGCGGCTGGTGACGGCCAACTACCATCTGCGGCGCAGCCTGCTCGAATTCCGGCGGGCGCTTCCCGAGGCCGAGATCATCCCCTACCCGGTGGTCCCGGCCAATGTCCGGGTGGCCGACTGGTGGCGGTGGCGGCACACGACGGGCTTGATTGTCACCGAGTATAACAAGTATCTGGTCGCCCTGGGTCGCCGTCTCGTGTTGACCGTCGGCGCGTCCCCGGAGTCGTCATGATCGTCCTGCGCTCTCTGGTGTTCAACATCGCCTTTTACGGCTGGACCGCGTGCCTGTGTCTGGCGCTGTGGTGGGTGCCCCTGCTGCCCCGGCCGGCGGTGATGGCGGTGGTACACTGGTACCTGCGGACCGTGAGCCGGCTCGAGCGGACCGTGATCGGTTTGCGTTACGAGGTGCGGGGACGCGAGTACCTGCCCGCCGGTCCCTGTCTGGTGGCGGCCAAGCACCAGTCGGCCTGGGAAACCCTCAAGCTGCACCTGCTGCTGCCCGACCCGGCGGTGGTGCTGAAGCGCGAACTGACCCGGCTGCCGGTCTGGGGCTGGTTTGCCGTCAAGGCCGGGATGATTCCGGTGGATCGGGGCGCCCGCGGCCGTGCCCTGGCCTCGCTGCTGGCCGGGGCGCGGCAGGTGGTGGCCGAGGGCCGCCCCATCGTGATCTTTCCCCAGGGCACCCGCACCGCCCCGGGCACCCACCACCCCTACCGGATCGGCGTCGGCATGCTCTACGAACAACTTCACCTCCCGATCGTCCCGATGGCCCTGAATTCCGGGCTCTATTGGCCGCGGCGGGCCTTCCTCAAACGACCCGGCACCATCGTCGTCGAATTCCTGCCCCCGATTCAGCCCGGCCTTGACCGCCATCAGGCCATGCACGAGTTGGAAGCCCGACTGGAAGCCGCCACCGACCGGCTGGTGGCCGAGGCGGCGGCCGGCTGACCGCCGGTGCGAAACCACCGCATTTCAGCCCGCCCATCAAGCATGCCGCATTTAGCCGAAATATGGACAACTGCTTGATAATTCTGCGACATCCGGCACCGGCAGCCCAAGCATCACACTTTGGTGGAGGGAGCATGGGCCCTGTTATGACGAAGGCAGGAAAGCCCTTTGCACCGGTTCATCGTTGGCTTGCAAAGTCCGTCCAACTCTGCCTGACCCACACGGTCACATCTTGTGCTCCGGGCATTCCGCTCCGCCGAACATCCGGTCAGCCCAACATTGACAGCTACTCTGAATTTTGCTGTAATACTTTCCACGAATGGTTCGCCGTCTCAGTACTGGTGAAAGCAATGGAAGTTATGCTCGGCTTGGTGTCCGGCCTTGCTGCCGCAGGGTTGTTTGTCGCGACCTGGCTTGCCGGAGATCTCCATCTCAGCGACCAGTCCCTGGCAATCGGTTCAGTCGCTATTTTATTGGGTCTGGCGCCCGTCCTGCTCCGGCTGGTCCGCGGTGGCGTCACTGCGCTGGGGTTTGGCGGCTTTCGCGATCGGGTGTCCAGCACCACCTTCGAAAAATCCGCCGACGGGCAGTTCGTCTTCGACGAAGCCGGCATACTGGTCTGTAACGACGCCGCCCTGGCCATGCTCGGCGCATCCCGCCGGGATCAGGTCGAAGGCATCCACCCCGCCAGGTTTTCCCCGGAATTCCAGGCCGATGGCCAGCGTTCGGCCGAACTTGCCGGACAGATGGTCGCTGCCGCGATCAAGGACGGCTATCACCGTTTCGAATGGACCCACTGTCGGCTGGATGGCACGATCTTCGAGGTGCTGGTGACCCTGGTTGGGATTCGGATCAACGGTCGGCCGCTGCTGTGCTGCTATTGGCAGGATATCACCGACCGGGTCAACGCCCGGCGGCTGGAAGCGGCCGAACGGCAAAACGCCGAAGCCCGGCGGGCACGGGAACTGGCCGTGGGTCAGGAGATCGCCACCCTGATCGGCGGCATCTCCAAGGGCGACCTCTCGCGCCGGCTCGACCTGTCCGATAAGGAGGGCTTTTACCGGAGCATGAGCGAAGGAATCAATGCCCTGGCCGATACCATCGACGCGGTGGTCGCCGACCTTGCCGGGGTGCTGGCGGCGTTGGCCCGGGGCGATCTCACCCAACGGATCACCAAGAGCTATCATGGCGCCTTCGAAACCGTGAAAAATGACGTGAACGCCACTTCGGCGCGACTCGAAGAAATCGTCAGCCGGATCGGCGAGGCCACGGACGCCATCGGCCAGGCCTCGGCCGAGGTCTCGGCGGGCAGCACCGATCTGGCCCAGCGCACCGAACAGCAGGCGTCTTCCCTGGAAGAAACCGCCGCCTCGATAGAGGAGCTGAGCGCCACCGTCCGCACCAGCGCCAACACCAGCCAACGCGCCAACACCATGGTCGGAGAGGCCCGGCAGGCGGCCGAGCAGGGCCGGGTCATTGCCGACTCGGCCATCGAGGCCATGAAACGCATCTCCGAGGCTTCGCGCAAGATCACCGAGATCATCGGCGTCAGCGACGAAATCGCCTTTCAAACCAATCTGCTGGCGCTCAACGCGGCGGTCGAGGCGGCCCGCGCCGGCGATGCCGGCAAGGGCTTCGCGGTGGTCGCCCAGGAGGTGCGGGTGCTGGCCCAACGCTCGGCACAGGCCTCCAAGGAAATCAAGACCCTGATCCTCAACAGCGACCATCAGGTGCAAAGCGGCGTCGAACTGGTCAAGAAGGCCGGGGACTCTCTGACCGGTATCGCCGACGGCGTGCGGCAGGTGGCGACGCTGATCGGCAACATCGCCGCCGCCGGCACCGAACAGGCCACGGCACTCAACGAAATCAATACCGCGGTGGCCGCCATGGACGAAATGACCCAGAAGAACGCCGCACTGGTCGAAGAAACCTCGGCCGCGGCCCAGGCGATGGCCGATCAGGCCGATGACCTGCGTGCGATGATGGCGTTTTTTTCCTCGACGTCGGCCACACCCAGCCCGGCCCAGGGCGCGCGGAGACGATAGCCAGCCCCCGCCCTGGTCCCGGTCCCGACCACGGTCGGGACCGGCGCATCAGCGGTACAGGCGGACCGGATCCAGGTCGCTGCGGTTGTACCAAGTCGAAATTCCGGGTCAACGGTTTGCCGTCGACAAGACGCTCACTTCATATCGTCGTGCTGGCCGGCGTCGGCAGCCGGAAGCAGATGTTCGATGCCGGCCCGCAAAGTACCGAAGCACCGACAAAGAATACAAAGTAATATTTTGGCTTTGCCTTCGCCATGACCTTCGGTTTTGCCCTCGCCAGCCCCCTCAAGGAAGACTCTTCTGCCGGCGTTCCGGGGTCATGACTTATTGTTTATCGATATTTTGCCTGAATATGGGCGAAAATACTTACAGGTTGCTTTCGCGCCAAGCGTTACCACCCCGAAACCCCGAAAGCGCCACGGCCGTTTTCAATAGCCCGACAAACCGGCCCGACTTTGTTTATGATAGTGTCCACCGCCGCCGGAAAAGGCCGGGGCGTAACCCGCATCGAGGTCCCCAGAGGAAAGAGCCGAAGGGAATGTACTCCGAACAGGACATTATTCGCGCCTATTCGTACCATGAGCTGGACCACGGGCGCCGGTACGTCACCCAGGGACGGGTGTTGACGGCGGTCCTGTCGCCGGACGGCAGTCATGCCTCGGGGCAGGTGCAGGGCTCGGAACGCCGCCCTTATGACGTGACCGTCCGCATCACGTACACCCAACGGGGAGACCGTACCACCGTCAACTTCGGCGGTCGCTGTTCCTGCCCGCTCGGCGGCTATTGCAAGCATGCGGTGGCATTGCTGTACTTCCTGATACGGCCGGTACCGGGGGCATCACCCGCGGCGCCGGAGGCCGTACCGGCGGGCGAACCGCAGACCGATCGCCAGTTCCACGACTGGCTCGAGCGGTTGGATCGCGCGACCGGGACGGTGTCGACAGCCAACGACTACCCCGACGCCGTCCGCCGCCGGTTACTCTACGTCCTCGCCGTCGATGACCGCCGTTCCTTCCGGCCCACGGCGCTGGTCCTGCCCCAATCGATCCTTCTGACCAGGGCCGGGCGCGCCAATGATCAGGTGTCGGCGGTGCGGGCTTCGACCCTGGTCAACGGCGTCCATCCCAAGTATTACCGGCCGATCGACAAGACCCTGCTCAGTCTGCTGTGGGCGGCTGCGGTCACCGGCACCACCGACCGTGTTACCCATGACGATGGGCGCTATCCGCTCACCGGTGACCTCAGCGCCACGATTATGGGCATGATCCTGGACAGCGGGCGCGGGCGATGGGAACGGGCCGAGGGACCGGTTTTGGTGGCGGGCGGCCCGCGTCCGGGACTGGCGCGCTGGGAAGCGGCGGCCGATGGCGTTCAGCGATTCCGGCTCGATGCCGGCCAGAGCGGCGTGCGGTTGCTGCCGTTGCCGCAGCCCTGGTACCTGGACCCGGCAACCGGAGAGACCGGGCCGCTGGAGGTGGACCTGCCGCCGCACCTGCTGTCGGTGCTGCTGAGCGCGCCACCGGTACCGCCGGCCGCCGCCGGCCGTCTGCGCCGCGAACTGGAGCGAAAGCTGCCGGCACAACCCACCCTCCTGCCCCAGGCCTTCGGCGAGCCCGTCATCCGCGAGGTGGCCCCGGTCCCCTGCCTGCGGTTGTTCAGACGCTCGGACTTTGACCCGTACCGGCGCGAAGACCTGAGTCACCACAGCGATCTGGTGGCGACGCTGTTCGCCGTCCTGTCCTTCGACTACGCAGGCATTGTCGTCCGCGCCCATGATCCCCGCACCGAGTTGGCGGCCACCGCAACCCGGGCGCTGGTGGTGATTCCCCGGCAATCCGCGGCGGAACGGACGGCCCGTCGCCACCTGGAAACCTTGGGGTTTTGCCCCAAGGAGGGGACGGGCGACACCTTCTTTCTGCTCTCCGACCTGGATGACCCCCATTGGGCCGGCGGCGACTGGAATATCCTGCTGGCGTTCCTCCATCACCGCGTCCCCGAGCTGCGGGCGGCGGGCTGGCGGGTCGAGCTTGACGACGAGATCGCCTGGGACATCGCCGAACCGGAAGAGGATGGCTGGCTGGCCGAGGTGACCGACGGCGGCAGCGGCATCGACTGGTTCGGACTGTCGCTGGGGATCACCGTGGACGGTGAACGGGTCGACCTGCTGCCGGTGCTGCTGCCCTTGCTGCGCGCCCTGCCCGAGGATGGCGACCTCGGACCACTGGAAGAGCTGGCCGAGGCCGGGGGCCTGCTGTTTGCCCGGATCAACGAAAGGCGGGTGGTGCCGTTGGCCGCAGCACGCATCAGGCCCTTGCTGGTGGCCCTCTACGAGTTGTACCGGGTGGACGGCATTGCCGAAGACGGCAGTATCCGACTGACCGCGGCCCGCGCCGCCGAACTGGCCGAAATCGCCGCCGCCGCCGCCGCCGCCGGCCTGCGCTGGTTCGGCGGCGAACGCCTGCTCGAAGCCGGACGACGGATGCGCGACTTTTCCGGCATCGCCCCGGTCCCGGTGCCCGACGGCCTCAGGGGCACGCTCCGGCCCTATCAGCAGGAGGGCGTCAACTGGCTGCAATTTCTGCGTGACTTCGACTTCGCGGGCATCCTTGCCGACGACATGGGGCTGGGCAAGACCATCCAGACTTTGACCCATCTGCTGGTCGAACAGCAGGCCGGGCGGCTGGACCGGCCGGCGCTGGTCATCGCTCCCACCAGCCTGATGACCAACTGGCGGATGGAGACGGCGCGGTTTGCCCCCTCTCTGCGGTTGCTGACCCTGCATGGCGCCGGCCGCAAGGCCGAATTCGAGCACATCGCCGATCACGATCTGGTCCTGACCACCTACCCCTTGCTGTCCCGTGACAAGGATATCCTGCTCGCCCGCGAATGGTCGCTGCTGATTCTCGACGAAGCCCAAACCATCAAGAACCCCAAGGCCCAGGCCACCCTGATTGTCCAGCAGTTACGGGTGCGGCATCGCCTGTGTCTGACCGGTACGCCGATGGAAAACAACCTTGGAGAATTGTGGTCGCTGTTCCACTTTCTGATGCCGGGATTGCTTGGGAGCCAGAAGCAGTTTCAGAGTCTGTTTCGTCTGCCCATCGAAAAGCAGGGCAATGCCCGGCGCCAGCAGGACCTGGCACGCCGCATCCGGCCGTTCCTGCTGCGTCGGACCAAGCAGCAGGTGGCGGCCGAGCTTCCGGAAAAGACCGAGATCATCGAGCATATCGAACTGGACAGCGCCCAGCGCGACCTCTACGAAAGCATCCGCCTCGCCATGGACGCCAAGGTGCGGGCGGAAATCAAGACCAAGGGGCTGGCCCGCAGTCATATCATCATTCTCGAGGCCCTGCTGAAGCTGCGTCAGGTGTGCTGTGATCCGCGATTGCTCAAGCTGGCGGCGGCGAACCCGGTCCGGCAGTCGGCCAAGCTCGAACGCCTGATGGAAATGTTGCCCGAACTGATCGCCGATGGCCGGCGCATCCTGCTGTTTTCCCAGTTCACCACCATGCTCGGCCTGATCGAAACCGAACTGGCCCGGATCAAAATGCCCTACGCCAAGCTGACCGGCCAGACCCGCGACCGCGCCGGCCCGATCGAGACCTTTCAGACCGGCACCGTGCCGGTGTTCCTGATCAGCCTCAAGGCCGGCGGCACCGGCCTCAACCTGACCGCCGCCGACACCGTGATCCACTACGACCCATGGTGGAACCCGGCGGTCGAGCGGCAGGCCACCGACCGCGCCCACCGCATCGGCCAGGACAAGGCAGTGTTCGTCTACAAGCTGGTCACGGCCGGCACCGTCGAAACCGCCATTCTGGACCTTCAGGCGCGCAAGCAGGCGCTGGCCGATGGCCTCTACGACCCCGAAACCAACCAAGGGGTCAAATTGACCGAAGACGATCTGGCGGCGCTGTTTGCGCCCCTGACCTGAACCGGCCGTTATTGGCCCAGGACCCGGTTTCCGGTACATCAGTCGCTCCGTAAGGTCGCCCCCGGGGTGAGGAGATGGCACAACCGCCGCGTTTCGTCGTTCAGTGCGCCAAGGGCAAAGGGTGGAAGACCCTGGTGGTGGACGAGTCACCGCCGGCGGCCGAACGGGCCTTTCGCGAAGTGGTCAAGGTCAATCCCAAGGGCTATTTCCGACTGATCCGGCTTGACTACAATCCCAAGGCCGAGGTCGAGGGAATGGAATTCAACTGGAAGCTGCTGCTGCTCCACGACCCGAAGAAAGGCGCGGTTTCGTCCGACGCCCGAGGCCGTCGCGGTCAACGCCCCAACGAACGGGTGCCAATCCCGATCCGTCTCTATGGCACCGCCCTGTTGCTCGGAACGCTCATGGCGCTGGCGGCAATCCTCTGGGTTCGTTGACCCACCGGCCGGTCCCGGCAAGCGTCGGCGATGGTACTTTTCCGGCACGCCATCGAGAGAATTGCCAACCGACATAGAATACTCGGAAGCCGCGCTCCATTCCGCCGGTAACAACCGATGATTTTCATTTCTCGACCAACTTTTCCAGAAGCATTCGGTAATGGTTACTATTTTCCTAACAATTTGCGCGCACAGACAATCAAGATTTGAGATGCTGATTTCCGCCGAATGCCGGTCACCGCACTCCACGCTTTTTGATCTGGACATGTGGTTCCAAAGCACTGCTTTTTATGGTACCGGTGTATGGGTCAATTGACGATTTTGGCGGATCGGGACTCGGTGACTCTGTGAGAACCACAACACTCATCCATTTCGGGTGGAGACGATTCCGGGCTACCGGTCGCGACACGATGGACAGGCCGGCGGGTGCCGGAAGCTTTGAAACGCCCCCGCCGCGACTGTCGCCGCTGCAAACCTCCACCCTGCGCGCCCGGCTGACCATCCTGGCCGTAGCCTGCGTGGCACCGGTCTGGCTGGCCGCGGGAATCCTGGTTCACCAATCCTATCAGGACAAGAAGGCGCTGGTTGAGCAGCACATGCTCGACACCGCCCGGGCACTGACCCTCACCGTCGACCAGTACCTCAGCAACATTCAGGCACTGCTTCGCCTGCTGGCAGGCTCACCCTATCTCACCGCCGGCGACCTTGCCGCCTTCCATAGCCAGGCCCAGGAGGTGGCGGCCGGTTATCCCGGGGCCGATATCATCCTCTCCGACGCCGACGGCCAGCAGCGGGTCAACACCTATCGGCCGTTCGGTGAGCCCCTGCCCCGGCGCAGCATCCCGGAACATGTGCACCACCTGTTCGCCACCGGCCAGCCGATCATCACCGATCTGTTCCGCGGCGCCCTCACGAGGCGGCCCATGATCGGCCTGGATGTGCCGGTGATGCGCGACAATCATGTGGTCTACGACCTGTCCATGACCTTTCCGGCGGAACGGCTGGGCGATATCCTGCTTCGCGAACGGCTGCCACCAAGCTGGCTTGGCGTCATCGTCGACCACAACGGGCTGGTCACCGCCCGCACCCTCAACCCCGACCGGTTCGTCGGGCAGCCGGCACGTCCGGCCCTTCTCCAGCGGATCGCGACGGACGCCGAGGGCACCCTGGAGATGCCGACCTTCGAGGATGTCCCCGGAACCTGGGCGTTCAGCCGATCGCCGGAATCGGGGTGGACCGTCACCCTTTCCGTGCCCACCGGCCTGCTGCTGGCCGATGCCCGCCGCTGGTTGTTGTGGACGATCCTCGGCGCGGCCATGTTGTCGGCCATCGGCATTGGCCTTGCCCTGTTGATGGGGCGCGGTATCGCCCGATCGATCCAGGCACTGACCGACCCCGCGGCCGCCCTCGGCCGCGGCGAACCGGTCTCGATCGGAACCCTCGACCTGCGCGAGACCGACGCGGTCGGCCAGGTCCTGAGCCGGGCCTCGAGGCTGCTCCAGGAACGGTCCCGGGAACGGGACCAGGCCGAGCGGGTTCTGGCCGAACGCACCCGCAAGGCCGAACACCGTTACGAAAACCTGCGCGCGCTGAGCGACATCACCGCCCTGTCGCCGGGCGCGGCCGAGGGCCGGCTTTTCCAGGCGCTGGCCTTGGGTGCGCGCCATCTTGGCCTTGAGACCGGCGTCATTGGCCGGGTCGAAGGTCGGCGGTTTACCATCGAATGCCGCACCGGCCCGGCCGTCCGGCCCGCCGCGGGCGATCCCGACCCCACGGCCGACACCGATCCCGAGCTGGACCGGAGCTGTTGCGCGCTCACGCTCAAGGCCAACGACGTACTGGCCTTTCCCGACCTGTCGCGCGCCCCCCATGCCGGCCATCGGCGCTTCCCGTACCCCGGCGCCGAATGGGCGCAGTGCTATATCGGCGCCCCGATCCGGGTGTGCGGCCTGCCCTACGGGACCGTCCATTTCGCCTCGCCGGCGCCCGCGCCCAACGGCTTCGACGAGGGGGACCTGGAGTTCATGCGCCTGTTCGCCCGCTGGATCGGCGCGGTGCTGGAGCGCGACCTTTCCGAGCGCGAGATTCGCACCGCCCAGATCGACGCCGAGACCGCGAGTCGGGCCAAAACCGAATTCCTGGCCATGATGAGTCACGAGATCCGCACCCCGCTGACCGTGATCCTGGGCTTTTCCGAAGTCATCCGCGACCAGATTTTCGGGCCGATCGGCAGTCCCACCTACGCTGAATACGCCGCCGACATCCACACCAGCGGCCACCACCTGTTGGATGTGGTCAATGACATTCTCGACATCACCAAGATCGAAGCCGGCAAGATGGAGATCGCGCCGGAACTGATCAAACCGGCAGCCCTGCTCGCCACCACCCTCCGGCTGGTCCGGGAGCGGGCATTGCGTCGGGAACTGGCCATCGACTGTACCGCCCCCGAAAACCTGCCGCTGTTGTGGGCCGACCCGCGGGCCGCCAAGCAGATTCTGTTCAACCTGCTGTTCAACGCCATCAAGTTCACCCCCGAGCACGGCCGCATCTCGGTAACCGCAAGCGCCACCGACGCCGGCGGGCTGGCCCTCACGGTGGCCGACACCGGCATCGGCATTGCGCCGGACCAGTTGCAGCGGGTCCTGCGCCCGTTTGAGCGAATCGACAACCGCTATGCCCGGAAGACCGGCGGCACCGGCCTTGGCCTGCCGCTGGTCAAGGCCCTGACCGAGTTGCACGGCGGCGACCTGACCATCGACAGCGCCCCCGGCCTTGGCACCACCATCACCATCCGGTTTCCGCCGCCGCCCGCGACCGGGTGACGCCTTTCGGCGGCGGGGCGGCTCAGCCCGGCAGCCCGTGGGCCGCGGCCAGCGGCTTCAGCAGGTCGTGGAGGCGGGCCAGCGCCTGCTTTTCCAACTGGCGAACCCGATCCTTGGACAACCCCAGTTCGCGACCGATGGCCTCGAAGGTCTTGGCCACCTCGGCCAGATGGCGTTCCCGGACAATCGCCGCTTCCCGCGGCGGCAGCATGGCCAGGGCCTTGTCGATCAGGGTCGCCCACAACCGGGTCATGCCGGTGGCGGCAACGATGTCCTCGGGAGTCGGCTGGTCGGAGGCCAGACGATCGGCGAAACTTTCCGCCCCCCCGCCGCCGCCGGCATCGCCGCCCCGATGGGGCACCGGCGCGTCCAGCGGCTGGTCGGGACCGGCAACCCGACGGGCCAGCCCGGCAACCTCGGCCGGCGGCAGCCGGAACCGCCGGGCCAGCCGCCCCAGCACATCGTCTTCCAAAGCCTCGACGCCACCGCGGGACTCGGCGCCATGCCGCTTCAGGCTGAAGAACAGCGCCTTATGGGCGGCGGTCTTGCCGACTCGGACCAGCGACCACGAACGCACCACATAATCCTGAATCGCTGCACGAATCCACCACAGGGCATAGGTCGCCAGCCGGGCATTGCGATCGGGATCGAACTTGCGTACCGCCTGGATCAGCCCGACCGTGCCCTCCTGGATCAGGTCATTGACCGGCAATCCCAACCGGCCGTAGCGGCGGGCAACCGTGATCACCACCGTCAGATGGCTGACGATCAACGTTTCGGCCGCGGCGGCATCGCCGCCGGCCGCCCGCCGGGCCAGTTCCCGCTCTTCCTCCGGGGTGAGAAAGACCTGCCGGCGGGCATGCCGCACCAGCAGGGAACCGGCCGGATCCGTGGCCTTTGCCGTCTTGAACATGAGCCTCCCACTTCCGCGCCACCAACATGGCATGCTTCAGACGCCAGTCAACCACTTGCCGCCGCCCCCGTTCCGTCGCGGCAAACCGGCCTTTTTCGTCGCCGCCGACGCTCCCGGTTCTTGGCCGCCACCGCCCCCGCCCCCAAATCAAGGGCACCAACCGGGCCGGCCGGCGCCAGGATTGCAGCCGGAACGGCGGCCGGGACCGAATCCAGGACAAGGGAAGGGGCAGGCCATGGCGGGCGACTTCGAAGAACGGGCGATTGCGGCCGCGATGAAATTCGCGGAAACCAAGGGCTGGCGGCGGACCACCCTCGGTGCCATCGCGGCCGAGGCCGGCCTGTCGCTGGCCGAACTCTACCGCCTGTTCCCATCCCGCGACGCGATTCTGAGCCGCCTGATGGCCCGGGTCGATGCCGCGGTGCTGGCCGGGACCCCGGTCTGGAGTGATCGCGATTCGCCCCGGGNNCGGCTGTTCGACCTCCTGATGCGGCGATTTGACGCACTTCGGGATTATCGCCCGGGACTGCGGGCGATTCTTCACGACCTGCCGTGGCACCCGTCAACCGTGGTCGAGCTTGGAAAAAGTCTTAACCTTTCTATGTCATGGATGATGGCGGCGACCGGGCAGGACTCCCCCGGCTGCCGGAATGCCTTGCAACAACTCGGACTGGCCGGCCTTTACCTTTCGTCTCTAAGAGTTTGGTTGAATGACGGGACCCCGGATCTGGCGCGGACCATGGCCGCCCTCGATACCGGTCTGCGTCGTGCCGAGGCTTTGATCTCACTCGGCAACGGTTGGTGTGCGTGTCGGCTGCCGTCATCGACGGCGCCATCACTTGATCCGACGCATGGCCCACAATCTGTAGGGTCTGCGCCAGGGCCTACTATCGGTTGACGGACGGGCGTATGCCCGGAGCCGTTTGGTGGCGAGTGCCCATGTTTGCGGCGCACAAAAATAATCGTTGACGCCAATTTGGCCGATCTGCATATTGTTAATCCAGATATGTCGCGTTGCTCCGATAATCTGGCGTGCCTGACAACATGCACCAGCGCCAGAGCGGCGCCATCGTAGTCTTGATGGCTGCCAGTAAAGTCCTGGCGTCGTGACATACATCATGCGGCTCTATATTTGAGGGAATCCACCATGGCTAAACCGACCGCCTACCCGTTCTTCGAAATGGACATCTCCAAGGTGTTGGCCGAGTTCAAGCTGCCGGGCGTTGATGTCGATGCGATCCTGGCTTCCCAGCGCAAGAACATCGAAGCCGTTACTGCCGCCAACCAGCTCGCCATTGAAGGCTTCCAGGCGGTGGTTCGCCGTCAGGCCTCCATTCTGCGTCAGACCCTGGAAGAGACCGGCACCATTCTGACCGAGGCGCTGAGCGCCGGGTCGCCGGAAGACAAGGCCGCCAAGCAGGCCGAACTGGTGAAGGCCGCCTTCGAGAAGGCCCTCTCCAACATGAAGGAATTGGCCGAGCTGGTTGCCAAGTCCAATACCGAAGCCGCCAACGTGATCAGCAACCGGGTCAGCGAGAGCCTCGAAGAGCTGAAGTCGGCTCTGGCGAAGGCCGCGGTGAAGAAGTAAGCGTATCCGCATTCAGGCACGAACGAAAGAGGAAGGCCATCCGGGATTCGGGTGGCCTTTTTCTTTGAGGAGTCAGCCCGGCGGTCCGGGAAGCGCCGGCCCGAGTCGGGCCAGCAGGCCGGGATTGTCCCAATCGGGTTGACGGTCCTCCGCGGTCACATGATGCCGGATGGTCCCCTGGCGGCGGTGCGCCGTCACCTGGACCCAGCGCGGCACCAGCTCATTGTTGAGATCGTCAAGCACCGCCACCACCAGCGACTCCAGAGCCGGCCACGGCCCGGCGTCAAGAACCGCGAGCAAGGCGGCAACCGCCGTCGGCGCCAGCACCAGCCGATCCGGCACGTAATCGACCACCAGCCGGGTGCCGCAGGTCAGGGTGCCGGCCCAACGCACCAGATAGTCGTGCCGTGGCGCTGGATTGGCCACGGTTCCAAGGCCGGCGCGCCGTGCCGCCGCTGCGCTCTGTCCGGTCCCGGTTACGCCCTGCCCGCTGCCCATCGCGTCCCTCCGCTTCCCGCCGCTCCTCGAAACCTGCCGGTAAGGTGAGGTCCGGGCAGGATGCCTTGAATTGTCGAAAATGCTTCCTAAATTGTAGTCATGTACGGGGCTTAGCGACAGGTCGTCCGGCAACGAGATCAGGGGATCGGGTGCGGACGGCGAGGGCCGTCCCATGGCCACCTTTGGAATCAGCGGCATATCCGGTCTTGGCAGCTCGTATCAGTCGCTGTCGTCCACTCTGATCGGCAGCACGGCGGTTCGGCAGGCCAGCGGCTACACCCAGGGGTCAACTGCATCCGGGCAGGTTGCCACCGGCACCGGGATACAGTCCGGCCAAGCGCAAACCACCCAGACTCAGGCCACCCAGACGCTGGCGACGGCGGCCGGTACCGGCAGCACCGGTACCGTGCTTTCGGCCCAGCAAAAGGCCCAGATCGCCCAGTTCAAGCTGCTTGACCAGACGGCCCGCGCCGATGTCGACGCTCAGGAGCGTGCGGCCGGCGCCTATGGTGGCACAGTCGACTACCAATATGAACGGGGGCCGGACGGAACCCTGTACGCGGTTGCCGGCGACGTCTCGCTGAACGTCCAGCCGGTTCCGAACAATCCCGCGGCCACCCTGGCCGCGATGCAGACCATCACCAACGCCGCCCTGTCCGTCGTGCCACCCACCGCCCAGGATCTTCTTGCCGTTCGCGAAGCGGCGCAATACACCGCCACGGCGGAAGCCGCCCTGCACGCGACTCAGGCCGGGACTGCGACCAACACCAACGCAGGCACAACCACCGGAGCAACCGCGCAAACCGCGCAAAGCAGGATCGCCCGGCAACAGGCCGTGACCGCCACCACCACCACGCTGCTCGCGGCTCAGCAACAGGCGGTTGGCGCCCTCTATGGCGTGACCGGTCGCGGTTTTTCCGCCTATGCCGCCACCACCCTCGGAACCCCGGCCAATCAGGCCGGCAGCCCACTGGCCCAGGCCATCTGACCGCGGCGATACCCGGAACTGAGCGAAGGGGGAGAAGCGGCTTCCGGCCGCTTCTCCTTTTTCCGCCATTGTTTTTGGGCGTCGCCGAACCCGTTTCAATGAATCAGATCGGCGCCGGCGGTAATCACCCGTTGCGCCACCATCACCACCTGATCGGAAACCTGCTGCACGTCCGCGTAATAGCGGTCATAGCCGATGCCGGCCAGGACGCCGCCGATGGTCCCGCCAAAAATCGTCATGGCGGTTACGATGCCACTGTGTTCGGCCATATCGCTGGCCACCACCGTCTGCGCAACCCCGACCGAGGTATCAACCACGGTGTCTACGAACAGTTGTTCGCCAATCACATACAGCAGCGTGCCGCCGGCCAGCGCACCCGCCAGCACTGCGATCATTTTCGGAAGCGTCAGATGGTAATCGTCGGCCCAACGCGAGGCTTCTCCGGCCGACGACTCCTGGGCCAGGACCGGAACCGCCGTCGACAGCACCAGGCTCAGGCTCAGAACCACCGCCGACAGTCTTGGAACCCTCATGGCGTCGCTCCCCCCTTGGAATGACTGTCGGGGGGCGGCCTGCCCGTCACCCTCCGACAGCATTATACAATATGGGGGTGCCCCGCCGAAAGTCAGGGCCGGGCCCGCGCGCCCTGCACCCGGCGCAGGAACCGCTTCCGGTCCATCAGGCCGGCGGCGATGTTGCGGACGACGGTCAGGGCGATCCACGGATCGATTCCGTCGACCATCAGCAGGTCTTCCACCACCAGCCGATAACAGACCACCGGGGTATCGGCGACCACTTCGGCGGTTCGCAGCCCGCCGCGGAACAAGGCCGATTCGCCGAACAGCGCCCCGGCACGATAGCCGGTCTGACGGATCGGATGGTGGTGGCCCCGGCTCTGGCGGGTGGCGGCGCCCCTGACCAGCAGGAATACCGCCTCTGCCGGTTCACCCTCCCGAAAGATCGCCTCGCCCGGCGCGTATTCCAGGCGCCGGGCCAGAATCTGGATCACCGACAGCCGGGCCGGATTGAGGCCGGCCAGCGCCGGATGGCCGGCCAACGGCATCTCTGGCTCGTCCCGGGACACCACGCCCCGGTCGGCCAGCAGCCGGTCCTCGGCATGGGCGAGCGCGGCGTCAAGCTCGGCAAAGACCCGGCCCTCCTGTTCGGGACCATCGAACCCCACCTCGAGCAGGAAGCGGCGGAATTCCGAAGCTTTCGCCAGCCCGGCCAGCAACAGGCGGCAACCGTGCCCGGCCAGGGCACCGTCAACCCGCTCCAGGATCAGAACACTGGTACTGTCGATGTCGATGACCCGGCGAAAGTCCAGGATGACACAGGTTACGCCGCCCGCCACGTCCTTGATGCTGCGGCTCAGAAAATCGGTGGAGCCGAAAAACAACGGCCCCTGCAATTCGATGATCGCGGTGGCATGGCCGTGCTGTTCCAGGGTGGCCACGTCGATATTGCTGCGGACCGTGTTCGATTGCAGGACGTCGCCATGGTAAATGCGGCGCACCGAAGAACTGCTGGAGCGCCGCAGAAACACCAGGACTGTCACCAGCATGCCGATGCCGATGGCCGCCGGAACGTTGACGAAGGCGACAAGGCCGCTGACCAGGGCCAGCACCGCCAGATCCGTGCCAAGGCGACTGAGATCACGGCCGGACAGATCGCGGCCAGGGAGCCGGCGGATCGCGGTGGCAAGCAGGTGCCGGGTCCAGTCGTCGAGACCCTGGGCCGTAACCACGATGACCACGGCCGCCAGCACCGACAGCGGAATCGCACCGACCGGATCGCGCAATCCCCAGGCCAGGGTGATCAGCCCCAAACCCAGCACCAGATTGACCCGCCGGCCACGGCCCCCTTGCTGGTAGGCGGCACGGGTCAGCAGCGGCGAGCCACCGCTGGCGGTCCCGCCCGCGAGCGCCGACATGAGATTGCAGGCACCCTGATTCGCCAGTTCGCGGTTGCTGTTGGCCGAGGACCCGAACAGCGAGTCGCCGGCGGTGGCGCTGAGCAGCGACTGGATCGAGGTGATGAAGGCCAGCGTCACGCCGGTCGACACGATGGCATAGAGCGCCGAAGCCGGGAAATCCGCCCGCAGCACCGCCTCAAGGCCGACCCCCGGCAGGCCCGGCAACAGGCCCCCGGGCAGCGCCCCGATCAGCGGCCCCCGGGTCAGGCCGGGGAACCAATGCCCGACCAGAACATCGGTCACCGTACCCACCACCAGCCCGACCAAAGCCCCCGGGACCACCCGGGTCAGCCGCGGCGTCACCAGGGTTACGGCACCGGCCAGCACGGCAAGCCCAAGAGAATAGCCGTTGATCGCCCCCTGCCCGTTCCAGAGCGCATGGCGAAGCGCCGACCAGCCGTCAAGGCCGAACAGAAAAGGAGTCTGGATCGCCACGATCTGAATCACGAACCCGGCCACGAACCCGGCCACCACGGTTTGCGGCACGTATTTGACCAGATCGCCCAACCGGAACGCCCCCAGCGCCATTTGGGTCAGCCCGGCAACCGCCAGCGCCGCCGCGGCCGTAACCATCAGCACCGCGGCCGCGGTCGCCCCATCGGCCGGCAGGAAGCCGCGAAACTCGGGCCGGGTCGCCAGTTCCGCCACCATCGCGGCCAGCAGCGCCGCCTGGGTTGCCCGCGGCGCGTTAACATGCAGCCGCCCGCCCAGAACCGCCGGCACCAGGGCACCGACAATCGCCGTGAGAAACGCCGCAACCACGCCCGCCGCCACGAACCCGCCGCCCAACGGCTGATAGACCACCGCGCCGCAACTCAAAATCATCGGCAGCGACACCAGCATTGCGGTCAGGCCCCCCATGATGTCGCCGCGCAGGCCGGCACCGGATTCGGGCACCGGGGAACGGGACGGCGTGTGCGACATCGGCGGATCGGCCGCCGGGGGCGGTGCGGGCATCAGGGACATGAACGTCTCCGGCACAAGAGCAGGCAATGGTTACGGTTCAGACCGTCCGCGGTCCGTTCAAAGCACGGGAAGGCGCGAGGAGTTACGATCGATCAGATCGAATTTTTAACAATGCGTTCCCTTTGACCCAGCACATAGTCCACCAGCTTCTGTCCAAAATCCGATGCCACTTTGATGTCCGCGGCATTGATTACAATATTGTTGAGGTACTGCAAGCGCAGGACATCGCCGCGGTCATGTTCGATCATCACCCCGCAAAAGAAAAATCCGAAGCTTTCCATGCCCTGGCACAGCAACGCGGTCAACGGTTCGCGCAATGGTAAATCCAGATAGATACAATCAACGTCGCTTCTCTGGCGCAGGTCGCGAAGATGGTTGTGGACGATCAGCAGGGCGTCACTGCCATAGGAATGAATCTGTAGGAAGACCAAACCGGTTTCGGATTTATGGACCAGATTGAACTGGGTTCGGAAGCCGCGGGCGGATTCGAAAACCTCGTTTCCAGCGACCACGGCGCGACGTGGCAGCTCCAGGCGGCCATAGATTTCCTCAATGACCCCGGCGTGATGCCCGGGCAGATGAACGTCCGATGGCGGAATCGGGCAGGCCCGCATGAAGAACAGGATATTCGATTGCCGCGCCTGGGTTTCCGACTCACTGATGTTCCTGAACAGCATGCGATCGGGCAGATAGGCCAGCATCACCCCGGTTTCCCGGGCACCAAGAGCCAGATTGCTCTTTTGGGAATAGGGGTGAACCGTCACGGCGTCACTGTAAAGACCGTACAGTCCGCGGGCGCTGGCCCGTTCATGGGCCATGGCCTTCATCTTTTCAAACAAGTGACGGCCGCGAAAGCATGGGTCCACCACCGCCATTGCGGTTTCGCAAACCCGGGCGTCCGGTCCATCGTAAAGAATAGCCAGATGGCCGGCGATCCGCCCGGAGTCGGTAACCGCAATGCAGGAATCAAGCTTCCCACCGTCCAGCATTGCCGCAATCATTGCCGGTTGATACAGGTAACCGCGGTAATAAGACAGGCCATATGTTCGATATATGCACTGCGAGACACTGACAACGTCATCGGACGTGATCATCCTAAGAGTAATATTTTCATCACTGGTAACCACATTTGACGATGGCGGGTGCGTATTTTCCAGAATTTGTTCAATCGTCCCGGCATCAAGCCGGCAACTGAATTCCAGGCGTTTGCCCTGTTTGCCAAGATTATGGAATCTGACCTCGTCGGCATAGGCGCGCAGCGCCAGCAACGGCGCCTGGCTGCGATCGAGCGGCGCATTTTCATCGAACAGGACCGGCAACCCCCGATCTTCGACCACCAGCTTCAGCACATCCGCGCCCCGCAACAGCGTCAGATGAAACCGGCCATCATCACCGGGGTCGAAGGAGTTCTCGATGACATAGCGGCAAACCTCCTCGGTCAACGCCCGCAGGCGATTCACGTCGTCGTCGCCGATGCCCAGCGTGCCGGCGGTGCCGCACAGGAAGTCGCAGATCAGCGGGACCATTCTTAAGTCGGCGCGGGCGGTCAAACCAACCAGACACAAATCCCTGCCGCGATTGATTCGCATGTTGTGACAACCTGATTTTCTTTCATTGCGAGAACTGCATTTTATCTTATCGATCAGCGCATGGTCAAATTCAAAAAAATGAAATGTTTGGGTGCGCCTACCCCGGCATGCGATTCGGGGCCATCGCGTGTAAAATACGATGAATCAGCCATGATCCGGCGGGCGCGGCGAATGCCCTCCGGGTTCCTTCGCCTCCGCTTCCCTTGAAATCCCGAAGGACTCCCGCGAAATGGGACCGTTGGCGCCAACACCGTGCCAATCGCCATCCGCCACACCTGCGCCAGACCGGGGGCGGACAACGGATCGAAATAATACGATCACAAATGTGCCAACATACGGTAGCATGAATGGCGCAGCATGCACCCCTAACTGACATTCGTTGGGCGTCTGCCGTCGTGAAAGCGCGGCTCCGAGAGGATGACCTTAGAGATCAAATATGTTCATTGCGTATAACATCTTTACCGATCCGGTTCAGCCGGCCCGGCAGTCCAAGGTACCCCGCCCGCCAGCGTTTTCGGGTGCTTTGAGCCTGGGTTGACGCCCGTCGGACCGGTTGGGTCCGCCCCGCTCACCCTCACGACAGGTAAGGGCGCAGGAGCCCGCGGGCAATGACCGGAAAGTCCTTGCCTCGGCATCTGATACCCGTTTCAACCGGTATTGATAAACCAATACAACCACCGGATCGACTTCCATGATCAAAACAACCCGTGTTTCCGCGCTGTTCGCCCTGTCCCTGTTTGGCACACTGTCGCTCATGACGACGTCCTGGGCGGGAACCACCATCAAGTTCGGGACCGTCTTTCTGCCGGTTCAATCCACCTGGCAGATCATCGACAAGCGGCTGGCCGCGGTGACGGCCGAGACCAAGGGCGAGGTGACCTTCGACGTAGGCTTCGACAGCAAATACGCCAAGGTGACCGAGACTGTGGAAAAGGTCGAATCCGGCGATCTGCAAATGGCCTATATCGTGTTCAGCAGCAAGCCATCCCGCTTCGCCAGCACCGGCGTCGTGGAGCTGCCGCTGATCCGGCGAACCTCGCTGGCCGGAACCAGGGCCCTGTGCGGGCTCCAGGCCACCGGGATGTTCGACAAGGACTTTGCCGGGCTGAAGGTGCTGGCCACCTGGGCGCTGCCGACCTACGCGATCCTGCTGGACGACAAGCGGCCGGTTGCGACTCCCAGCGATCTGCGCGGCCTCAAGATTCGTGCCCCGGGTCCCACCGGCGGACGGGCGCTGCAAAAACTGGGGGCGATCCCGGTCAACCTCGCCATCAGCGACATGGGCAAGGCGCTGGCCAGCGGCATGGTCCAGGGCATCGCCTATGGCCTGTACAATTCCGCGACCACCGCCGGCGTCGAGGGCAAGATGCTGGGCGATCAGGTCACCCAGATTCTCGACATCGGCTTCTCGGCACCGGCCGTCGGGATATTCATGTCCGAAAAGTATTTCAACACCCTGCCGGCCGATGTCCAGCAATCGCTGGTCAGGAACCTGAGCGCCGACTGCTCGCTGTCCACGGAAATCGCCGCCGATCGCGACAAACAGGAAAGCACCACCCGGGACGAATGGGCCAAAGACGGCCGGCACCGTTTCGTCACATTCGACCAGGCCGGCCTCGACGACATGCGTAAGGAGATGACCGACGTCTACGACGAATGGGCGGCCAGCGTCGCCAAGCAGGGCGTCGACGGCAAGGCGCTGATCGAAAAGGCCCGCGCCATCATCGGCCAGAATGAGTGAGGACGGCGGACGGCTGCCCCGACCACGCTTCCCTCCGGCCACCGCGCCAAGGCCCCCTTGCCGACCAACCCGCCGCTGCGGAGAATGACTCGAATGACGCGAATTGCTGGCAGTATCCGAACCAAACTGATTGCTGCGATTGGCGGCCTGCTCCTTGCGGCACTGGCCATTGGCGTCACCAGCGTCTATTTCCAAATGCAAGTGGCGGCCCGATTCGATCAGGTGCTGTCGACCCATTTGCCCTTGTCGAACGCCGCCCTGAAACTGGCCAACGAAAGCACCGGTCTTGCCGATGCCGCCCGGGAACTGGCCGCCGTCACCGAAGAGAGCCAGCGCAGCGCCGTTCGTAACGTCTTCGGCAGCCGGACCCGCGCGCTGCGGGAGATGCTGGATCGGATGGCGGCGTTGGGTCTCGACCCCGGGCTTCGGCAACGGCTTTCGGGCCAGCTTGACGCCATGCAGGACCTTGTCGATCACCTCGACGGCGAGGTGAAGGAACGGCTGTCTCTGACCGGGCGACGGCACGCGGTCATGGCCGGTCTCGCCCAGGCCCACGCGGCATTATTGAAGGCGGTCGAGCCGCTTGCCACCGAAAAAAATCTGTCCATCCAAAATCTCACCCTGGAGATGCCGACTGAAGCCTCCGATCTCACGACTCTTGCGATCAATCTGATCAGCAACGACGTGCCGGTGGTCCAGGCTTTTGCGGATCTGGTCGGGCAGACCAACATGGTGGTGGCGACGCTCGGCCGGGCCGATGTCGCCGGAACCGTGGAGGCGCTGGCCGCACTGGGCAAGGAATTCGCCGCCGCCAAAGAAAAAATGAAATTCGCCGCCGATTTCCTGGCCGGCATTCTGAATGATGACATGCCCAAGCGGATGGCCAAGGCCGTGCTCGACCTGGGCGAGGATCAGGCCGGCCTGCTGGCCTTGCGTCAGGCCGAACTGGAAGGGCGAACCCGGTCGGCCAAGACACTGGATGCCCTGTCCGTGGCCTTGAAGGGCCAGGAACAGGACGTCGATGATCTGGTCACCGCCACCGAACGTCGCGCCGGAGAGATGGGGCAGGACGTGGACCGGACCATCGCCACCGGCATGACCGCAACCGCTCTGATCATCGGCATCGCCCTGGTCGGCGGCCTGCTGATCTCGTGGCTGCTGGTCCACCGCGACATCCTGAAGCGGTTGGTGGCCCTGACCGGCCGGATGGGACGGCTGGCGGCGGGCGATCTTGCCATCGATGTCCCCGGTTTGCACCGGCACGACGAGATCGGCACCATGGCCCGCGCCCTGGAAGTGTTCAAAACCGCGGCCCTGGAACGGGATGAACTGCGCCGCCAGGAACAGGCCCAGGCCGAAGCCGAACAGCGACGGCTGAAACATATGTCACAACTGATCAATACCTTTGGCGAGTCCGTCCGTCACACCCTGGAGCGGGTCGAGACCATTCGCCACGAGGTCAGCGATGATGCCGGACTGATGCGCGACGTGGCGGAAGGAACCAGCGTCAAGATCGCCTCGGCCGCCGATGCCGCGATGCTGACGTCCTCCAATGTCGGAACCGTGGCCGCCGCCCTTGAAGAGTTGTCGGCGGCAACCCGGCAGATCGCGGAAGAAGCGGTCCGGGCCGCCGACCATACCAGGCGCGCCGTCGATAATGCCGAGAAGACCCGGACGGTCATGACCCGAATGATGAACGCGGCCAAGGAAACCGACGCCATCCTCAATACCATCAATGCCATTGCCGGACAGACCAACCTGCTGGCCTTGAACGCCACCATCGAGGCGGCACGGGCCGGAGAGGTCGGCCGCGGGTTCGTGGTGGTCGCGCAAGAGGTCAAGGCGCTGGCCAACCGCACCGCCGGCGCCACCCAAATGATCGAACGCCAGATCAACGACATCCGCGAATGCACCGGCGAGTGCGTCACCGTGATCAGCTCGGTCGTCGAGATGATCGCCGAAATCAACAGCATTTCCCAGACCATCGCCGCAGCGGTGGACGAACAGTCGGTCACCACGGTTTCCATCAGCCAGAACGTCCAGTCCGCCGCCAGCGCCACCAATCTGGTGTCGGCCGACATCCAGATGGTCGCCGGCCATGCCCAGGAAACCACGGTCTCGGCCTTGCGGGTGCTGGAAACCATCAACGGGCTGACGCGCGAAACCAGCCAGCACCAACAGGAGGTGCGGCAGTTCCTGTCCGCCATCGGCGATATCTGAGACCGGCGGGTGTAAAGAATAACGCAAGGGAGCGTTGCCCGATAGGCGCCAGGACATGACAGGCCATTGAAAGGAAAGGATTTTATGGGCTCTGCCCACACCCGNNCGCAAAAGGCCGGTCGGCCCTTTGAGCCCATGACTCATGAGGTCAAGGAAGCGAGCCTCCCTTACGTCCCGGCGCACGCGGAGCCTGTCCCGCGGTCGCCGCCGGGGGCATCGACTTGCCGCGCAAAGCCATGTAATATAAAGGCCCCGGCGGGCTCAGCCCCGAGGACCGGGTGTCCGCGGTTTTGGGAAATGGCATTGTGGCGATAGAAGCTTCGATGGAATCGGCGGCAGCGTTCACGGCGCGGGCCGCCATTGATGCCGGCAACGCCATGGAGGCGGCCTTCTCTTCGGCCAAGGCGTCGGATCGTGACGGCGCCCTCGACATGGCGAAAGAAGCCGTGTCCAAAGCGGTGCTGGCAAAAAAGGTCCTGGCCAAGGTGCTGCACGGGAAGTCCACGGCCAACGTGATTCTGTCCCGGGTGGCGTTGGGCAATGTCGAGGATGCCCGCCTGTTTGCCAAGGCCGCGATGGATGTCAGTCGGGCCGCGGCCCGTCGGACCGCCGCCGATCGTTCCGGCGGCGAGCCGGCCCGGAAGTCGGCCGAGGCGCTGGCCTTCCTGATGGCGGCGGCCTCGGCGCTGCTGGATGTCAAGCGCGGCGCGGCCTCGGAATCCACCCTGCGCAAAGCCGCCATGGCGTCCGAGCGGGCGACCTTGGCCGCCGACGAAGCGGCCAAGGTCGGAGGCACAGACAACGCCTACGTCGAAGATGCCCGGGCGGCCAAGGAAACCGCGGCCGAAATCGCCCGCC
>PLTC01000145.1 GCA_003165295.1 Rhodospirillales bacterium
GCGCCGCCTGATCGGCACCCCGCGCCACCTCGGTCAGCCGCGCCATCACCTCGCCGCGGCGATCGGCCTTCAGCAGGCCGGCAATGGAATCGCCCAGCAGGTCATCGGTCGGGCGGCCGATCATGGCCACGAAGCAGCGGTTGCAGCCCACCAACCGGCCATCGGCATCGACCAGCGCGATCCCGATCGGCGCATCCTCGAAGAACCGCTGGAATCGCTGTTCCGAAAGCCGCAGCGCCTCCTGCCACTCCCGCTCCGGGGTCAGGTCGCGCACCACCGAGCGGGTCCGCACCGTCACCCCGTCGTCGCGCCGGACCACACTCTGGACCACCGAGGCCTGGAACCGCCGGCCGTTGAGCCCGACCATGCGCAACTCGCCGCTTTGTTCGGCGCCGCCCTCGTCGAACAGGTCGTAGGCCGCCGCCCGCAGCGGCGGTTCGGCCAGCACCTCATGAATCCGTCGCCCGCCCGCCACCAGATCCCGGGGTGTGCAGCCGAGCCAGCGGGCCAGGGTGGCGTTGACCATCACGAAGCGACCGCTCTCATCCACCGAATAGAAGCCCACCGGTGCCTGGTCCATGAAGTCCAGAAGCTGGACCTGTTCCCGCAGGCTCGCCTGCTCGATCTCGCGGCGGTCGGTCACGTCCTCCAGCGACCATTGTTCCACGCCCGGCCACGGCTTGAGCGGCTGCCCGAGCACCCGCAACCAGCGTTCGCGGCCGCCCCCGGCGGGCATCAGCAGTTCCGCCGCCACCGGAGTCCCGGCCCGGAGCCGGCGGGCCAGATCCCGGAATTCCGCGGAAGCGGCCAGCCGGCGTTCCAGTGCCGCGGCCGGCGTGTCCCCGACCGGATTGCCGCCCGCGCGCCCGGTTCCGGCCTCGATCAGCCGGTGGAATTCGGCGTTGACGAACAGGGTTCGGCCATCGGCCCGGCAGATCAGCCGCCCGACCGGCCGGCTGTCAAAGGCCGCCAGCAGCAGCCGTTGTTGCCGGACCAACGCGCGCCACGCCACCGCCAGTGCCACCAGCCCCAACAGCGCCGCCACCGCCAGTAACACCAACCCGAACACCACCGGCAGGCCGCTCCCGGCCCACCGGCCGGCCCAGATCACCACCAGCCCGGCCGCACCCAGCACCGGCACCCATATCGGAGCGCCGGCCACCATTCTCTGTACCCGCCAAACCAACGCCGACCACCACGACACTGCGCCCACCACCCTTCGCGCCCGACCGCCGGGAACACTTTACGCCGGCGGGCCGCGACCGTCCCGGCCGCATGCCGGCAGGACGCCCGCGCTCCTGTCAGATTACCTGACGCGGCCCGGCAGTTGGTATTGGAACCGGCCATCTCGGCCGGTTCGGGCGACCGCAGGCCGCGGGCAACCGGGAGGTGCGGACAGATCCCTGGCTAAGAGCGGCCTCCGGCCTCGAAGAAGGACATCAGGCGGTGCAGTTCGCCCGCTTCCCCGGCCATGGCCTGGGCCGCCGCGGTGGTCTGCTCCACCAGTGCCGCGTTCTTCTGGGTCATCTCGTCAAGTTGGGCCACCGTGACGTTGATCTCGTCGACCGCGGTGGCCTGCTCGCGGCTGGCGCCGGCCAGATCGCCGATCAGCCCGGCCACCTGCCGGACCGCCGAGACGATTCCGGTCAGGGACTCGCCGGCCTTCTTGACCCGGTCGACGCCGTTGCGCACCTGACCGTCGCTGTCCAGGATCAGGGTCTTGATTTCCTTGGAGGCCTGGGCCGAACGCTGCGCCAGCACCCGGACCTCCTGCGCCANNATTTCGTCGATGACGCCGATGATCTCGGTGATCTTGCGGCTGGCCTCGGCGATCTTTTTCATGGCGTCGATGGCCCCGTCGGCCACCGTGCCCCCTTGTTCGGCCGCCTGCCGGGCCTCGCCGACCATGGTATTGGCCCGCTGGCTGGTCTCGGCATTGCTGCGCGCGGTGGCCCCCAACTGCTCCAGCGCCGCGGCGGTTTCCTCGAGGGCCGAGGCCTGCTGTTCGGTGCGCTCGGCCAGATCGACGCTTCCCGCCGCGACCTGCGCCGCCGCTTCGGAAATCGCCGTCGAGGCCGTAGCCACTTCGCCCACGATTTCGGCCAGCCTGGCCGCGGTGGCGTTGATGTCCTCGGTCAGGGTGTGGAAGGCGCCCCGGTAGCTTTTGTCGATCCGTCCGCTGAAATTGCCCTGGGCCTGGGCGCCCATCACCCCGGTCAGGTCGTTGATGACCGCACCGATGGTTTCGATCAGCCGGTTCATGCCCTCGCTCATGGTCCGGTAAAAGCCGTCCTTGCCGGCCAGATCGAGGCGACGCGACAGGTCTCCCGCCGCCACCGCATCGATCAGCGCGCCGATTTCCTGGCCGACCACGGCCTCCCGCCGTGCCTGGGCATCGGCGGCCTCCCGTTCGGCGGCCAGACGGTGCCGTTCGGCCTCGTCCTGGCGGCGCTTGCTGACGGCGTTGTCCTTGAACACCTCGACCGAGCGCGCCATGTCGCCGATTTCGTCGCGGCGCTGACACCCGGCCACCTCGGTCCCGAGGTCACCCGCGGCCAGCCGGGTCATGGCGGCATTGAGGGCGGCGATCGGCGCGACGACGCCACGGACCACCTGAAGCCAGACGATCAGTGCCGCCAGCAGCAGGCTGAGCCCGACCAGCGCCAGCAGAGCGATGATGCCGGTTCGGATGGTCTGGCTGACCTGAACCGCCGCCGCGTCGGCGTCGCCCTGGGCCGCCGACACCAGCTCGCCGACCCGACCGGTCAGCGCGCCGACCAGCGCGGTCATTTCCTGGGCGCCACCGGCGCTTTCCTGCTGGCTGTTCAGCTCGCGCAGGCGCAGGTCGAACAGCCCGTCGCTGCCCTGGTCCAACGTCAGCACGCTTTCCACCGCCTGCCGCGGCGCCGGGTCGGAAATCAGGTTTTCGAGAACGTCCTCGTTGAACCGCGCCTGGTCGACCAGGGCGGCGAACTGGCCCCTCAGGGCCTCAACCTCGGCCGCGGTGTCGGCCGAAGCGGTTTGTACGCTGAGCGTCACGGCCAGATTGATCGCGCCGATGGCGTCGGCGAACTGCTGCTGGACCGGAACCTCGGTCCCGACCAGGAACAGCACCACCGCGGTCAACGGACCGGGCTCGACGGGAATCTCCATGCTCCGGGCCTGGAGGCGGTCGCGCCGCTGCGCGGACAGCGTGGTCAGGACCTTGAGGGCGCCTTCGTGGGCGGCGAACAGCGCCCGCAGCCGCGCCTCCCGGGCACCGGTCAGGGTCAGCCCCTGGCTCACCAGCCCGTCCAGCCGGTCCAACCGGTCATCGGCCTGGTCGACCAACGCCTTCAGGCGCTCGAAGCGGGCGGTGTCGGTGTCAAGACCCCGGAGCGCCGCCAGCGACGCCGCCACCTCGGCCTTGCCGGTGGTGACGGCCAGCCGGCCGGCGGCCAGCGCCTGGGGCTCGCTCACCGCGGCCAGTTGTCGGGCGGCGGCGGCCAGCCCCTGGCTGTGCTGCGCCAGTTGCAGGGACGCCGCGACCATCGGCAGTTCGTGGCGATGCACGGCGTCGAAGCGGGCGCCAACCTCGGCCAGGAAATACCAGCCGGCACCGCCGCCAAGCGCGGTGGTGACGACCATCAGACCAAAGCCGAGCAACAGACGGCCGCGGACTCCCAAGCCTCCAAACACCCCAGACCTCATGTGACTTCCCCCCCCCAACACCGAATCATCCCGCACCGCCGGAAGACGCGCGGTGTGCGCCTCCGTAGGCCAGGGCTGCTTATTTGCCTTCGGACTGATTGGCCGTCGCCGCCAGGGTCCGGGCCTTGGCCAGCAGGGCGTCGCCGTCGACGCCCTGACGCCCGACCACGGTGGCCCATTCCGCCAGTGCCGGCGCCAGCGCCCGCTCGGTGGCCGCGGCTTCGGCGGGCGGCAGTTTGCTGAGCACGAAACGGGGATCGGCGGCCAGCTTCGCCCGGACCGCGGCATCGCCCTCGTCGCGCTGGACCGCGAGCGCCATCGACAGCGCCTTGCCGGTGTGGCGTTCGACCACCGCCTGAAGATCGGCGGGCAGCGCCTCGAACACCGGCCTCTTCATCAGGATTGCGAGTTCAGGCGCCGCGTACTTGATGTCCAGCAGGTATTTCACCTGCTCCACCAGCTTCCGGCCGCCGACGCCGGGGGTGGTGGCCATGCTCTCCCAGCCATAGGTGACGGCGTCAAGCGCGCCCACATCCAACGCCTCGGCGATCCGATCGTTGGGGACGTTCAAGGGAATGGCCCCCAGCCGGGCAATCGCCCGACCGCTGGTCAGGCTGTACACCCGAATCCGCAGGCCGCGGAAATCCCGGACGGTCTCTAGCCTGCGCTGGCTGGAGAACACCCCATAAGGCGGCAGTACCCACATGGCGAGGACCTTGAGATCGCGAAAATCGCGATCAAGGTTGCCATCCTGGTAAAGCTGCCACGCCACCTTGGTTCCGACGACCGCCGAGGGGTAAAGGAGCGGCAGCTCCAACACCGAATTGGCCGCGAAGCGGTCGGCAAAATAGCCGGTGGAAACGAGCGCGACCTCGATGTCGCCCTTGTCCATCAGCGGCATCAGCTCCGCAGGTCGGCCGTAGCCGTTGATCGGCTTGATGTCGATCTTGAGCCGCTGCCCGGACTCGGCCTCAATGGCCCGAACCGTTTCGGCCAGCATCTGATAGCTCGGACTGGACTCGGCGACGTTGGTCCCAAAGCGCCAGGTAAAATCCGCCGCCACACTCTGGCCCGGACTCAGCAGTCCGCCGCAACCGGCAGCGATTGCTGCCAGCACTCCGTATAAAAACCGGCGAATTCCCGACGATACGATTACGGCAGGTGCGCTTCTCATGGGTATCTCCCGTCGGCCGTTTCTATAATTAATCAAAATTTTCTCTGCCTGAGAAGGATATCGAACACTGAGCACAAACAGGCACGGACAATCGACTGCCCTTCGGCCGACAATCCTCTTACCACGATCAAAGGTTACCTGTCTCACAGAGTTCAGTCCAGCCCGTCGTCACGCTCTCGTTCGCATCCGCCAACAGATGCGGAGCGGTGCCGGTGGCCGCGGCGGTCCCTGCCGCCACGGTCGCGGCCGAGGGCCGGGCCGCCCCATGTCCGGGGCGGTTCGGAGGGTTCTCCGGCAAAGATCG
>PLTC01000230.1 GCA_003165295.1 Rhodospirillales bacterium
CCGCATGCATCTCCCCAGATCGTCCAGCAAGGGCAGCAGAATCGCCCGGGCTTCGGTCTCGGTGGTCGGCCGCCCCAGGTCTTTCAGATACTGGTCGAGGCCCCGGCCGGTCTCGAAATCCATGACGATGTAGCCGGTGCCGTTTTCTTCGAAATAGCTTCGGACATTGACGATATTGTTCAAGTGGCCAAAGCGCAGCAGAATCGTCGCCTCATCAAAGAATTTTTTCAGAAACTGACCAAATTTCTCCCCCGAACCCCTCGAATAGGCCCGCACCGTCACCCCTTCACGTCCGGCGAAGGCGGTCGGCAGAAATTCCTTGATCGCGACCAGCCCCCCCCGTCGGGAATCTTCAGCCCGATAGGTGATGCCGAACCCGCCCCGCCCCAGAACACTGAGCAGACGATACCCCCGAAGCTGAAAGCCGGGCGGCAGCGCGTCCACTTGAGCGGTACTTTCCGTGTCCTGGGTCTCCGACATGCCGGTCCCTCTTTGCCCTGTGTCCGCACCGATCGTGCCAGGACTGCCGCCTGTCGGGCATTTTCCTGACCACCGGCCATCCGGGATCCTTGAAGCTTACTAAGAAAGTGTCCGATCGCAAGGAATATCGCGACCGGGGAAACGCGACGGTAGCGGCGCGTCGCGACAAGCGCCGGTGGGAAACCCCCGTAAGTATCCCGCGATCATAATCCAAACGCCGCCGTCCACCATCCCGGCAGCGCCTTGCCCCGGCACCCCTGAGACAATACCGGTTCCCTTGATCCGCGGCGGCCCCGGGAATATCCTCCCGGCGGGCGTCGGCCCCGTTTCTGGTTGCCGGCCAAGTGGCAGCGGAGGGGGCAATGGGGATGATGTCTGCGCTTGAGTGCTATCCTGCGGTGTATGACCCGAGATCCGAGAGGCTCTTGCCGCTTGGTGCCGAGGGCCGGACGCTCCAGGCCGGGCGCTCCGACCAGGCCGACCTGTTCCTGCCCGGCTCCGACCACCCGGCGCGGGAGCATCTGCACATCAGGCTCACCGGTCATACCTGGATGCTGTTCGCGATCGGCACCGGTCCCGCCGTCCGCGTCAACAACCATGATGTGCCCAAGGCCGGGGCTGCGCTCAACCATGGCGATGTGATCGTCTCCGGCCCGATCCTGCTCCTGTTTCTCAGCCGGCCACCAGCCTTTTCCCGGCCCGAGATCACCGTCTTTCCGCTGCTTTACCTGCCGCTCAGCGACGCCGCGGTGTCGTTGGAAACCGCGGGATCGTTCGTGCTGGGCCGCGGGGCCGACGCCGACGTCCCGTTTCCCACCGACGCCACCTGCTCCAGGAATCAGCTTCAGATCGACCTCGCGCGACCGGACGCCGCCGGATCCGAGAACATCCCGCCGTCGGCCCGCGCCGTGCCGGTCTCGGAAAAGGTCCCGACCCTGCTGAACGGGGGTCCCTTGCGCGGGCCGCAGCCGCTGAAACACGGCGACATTCTGTCCTTCGGGGCCAGCTTTGTGGTGTATCTGGAGCGCCGGGCGCAACCGGTGTCGCGGCCGGTCGAGGATGACGACCGTACCAACCTGGTTACGACAGGCGCCAGAACCACCGGATCCCGGTCGGACCACGGCGAAAGCACAGTGTTCGTGCCGCCCACCGCCCCGATGCCCGAAGCGGCCCCCATGTCCAAGGACATCCTGATCAAGGGGCGGATGCGGATCGGGCGCGGCACCGACTGCGAGATCACGTTGGATCACCCGACCATTTCGCGGCACCACGCCGATCTCGCGATCTCCGATGGCCGGGTTTTCCTGCGGGATTGCCGCAGCCTCAACGGCACTTTCGTAAACGAAAAAAAGATCGACGCCGTCGCCCTTCAGCCCGGTGATCGCATCGACCTCGGTCCGTTCCTGTTCTCGTTTGCCGGGGATCGCCTGACACCGCTGTCCCGGACCGCGAACGCCCGGGTGGTGGCCCGGGGGTTGTCTCATACCGTCGCCACCGCGAACGGACCGCGAGAAATTCTCCATGATATCTCGCTGGTCATCGAGAAGGGCGATTTCGTCTGTATTCTTGGCCCCAGCGGTTGCGGCAAGACCACACTGATGAATGCCCTCAGCGGCCGGATCATGGCGTCGGACGGAAGCGTCTGGATCAACGAGACCAATCTCTACCAGCATTTCGACCTGCTGAAGGGCGACATCGCCCACGTCCCCCAGCATGACGTCCTGCACGAGGATATCAGCCTCAGCCGTGCCCTCGACTATACCGCAAGACTGCGCCTTTCTCCCGACGCCACCCGGGATCAGCGCAGCCGGGACGTCGAAGCGACCATCGAAACCGTCGATCTCCGCGAAATTTCCGAGAACCCGATCAAACGCTATAGCGGTGGGCAAAAAAAACGGGCCAGCCTGGCCAACGAGACCTTGTGCCGTCCCAGCCTGTTGTTTCTTGATGAAGTAACCAGTGGTCTTGATGAAAAGACAGATGAAGAAATGATGGCTTTATGCCGACAGATGGCGGACAATGGGAAAATTATCATTTGCATAACCCATACGCTCGCCAATGTTGAGCAGTATTGTACGAAACTGATCATCCTGCAAAAGGGTGGCTACCTGGCGTTTTTCGGCTGCCCGGACGAGGCCAAGGCGTTTTTCGGGGTTGACCGGTTGGGCGGGCTGTATCACAAGCTGGAAGCCCTGCCCGCCCCGGAAGCCGAACGGCAGTATCGGGCGTCGGAGCCCTACCAACGCTATATTGCCGCGCCGCTGAAGCGGGACGAGCTTTCGGCCCCGGCCGGGGCGCGTCCGGCACCCCCCAGGACCGGGCGAAGCGTCGTTCAACGATTGGGGGATCTGGGCCGTCAACTGACGATCCTGAGTGAACGCAACGCCATTCTGATGGTCGCCGACTGGAAGAGCCTTGCCATCGCATTGGGTCAGGCTTTCGTGATCGGTGTCCTGCTGAAAGTCGTGTTCGCCACCGGGGCGCCCGGGATGATGGGCATCAGCCTGGTGTTCCTGATGAGCGTCTGCGCGCTGTGGTTCGGATGCAACAATGCGGCCAAGGAGATCGTCAAGGAGCGCCCGATTTACCAGAGAGAGCGGGACATCAATCTGGGCATTTTCCCCTATGTCACCTCGAAGCTCGCGGTTTACGGAACGCTGGCGGTGGCGCAGATTCTGATCTTGAGTGCCGTGGTCTCGGTGCTGATCGGAATTCCCGGCGACAACGGGCTTCAGGTGGGCATTCTGGCGCTGACCGCGCTGGTCGGCACGGCCATGGGTCTGTGCATCTCGGCGGCGGTGGTCACCCGGGACCAAGCCACCACTCTGGTCCCGCTGGCTCTGATTCCGCAAATCGTGCTGGCCGGGATGATCGTCCCGAACATGCCCGATTTTGCCGACCACATCGCCCGCGCCGTCGTGAGCGGTTATTGGGCGTTCAAGGGCATGAAGAGCGCCCTGGCCCCGGCGGCGGACACTCAGACCTGGCTGTCGGCCTTCGGAGTCCTGTCGCTTCACGCCCTGGCGTTTTTCTCTGCCGCCTGCCTGGTGATGGCGCGGCGCGACCAGCGGGGGTAGGTCGGACGCGGCCAGGCCGCCCTTTGAACCCAAGAAGTTTTCTTTGACGAGGAGACCATAGCCCCATATGCGCCAGGATAGCGCACTTGTCTCGATTTTTCAGGGCTCTGCCCCATGTGCGCTAGGATAGGGCC
>PLTC01000071.1 GCA_003165295.1 Rhodospirillales bacterium
CGGACGGGGATGTCGCCCGCGCCGCGGGGCCGGCGCCGGCCGGCTGCCGCCCGCGGCGGGCAGCAGCGGCCCCCAGGCCGGCGCCGGGGACGTTTGGGGCCAGTCCTCATGGCCGGTCAGGGCCTTGAGGTCACCCGGCCTGAGGTCGTTCAAGGTCAGGCGGCGGCGGAAGATCAGCCGGCACCGGCGGGACAGCATCACATAGGGCACGGCCAGGATCACCGGGATCCCCGGCAGAATGAACAGGGGCAGGTCGGTGATGCCACCGCCGGCCAGCAGCCGCTGCGACAGGATGAACGAGATCAGCACGGTCAGGCTGGCCGCGACCCCGATGAACACGGCGGGAAACCGCGGATGCCGGGCCAGCCCCAGACCGGCGGCCAGGAGGGCGGCCACCGACACCGCGATCTGGACGAGGAAGCGCAGCAGGTCGCCGAAACCAAGATCGGGGCGGAACAGGTCGAGGGAGATCACCGGACCGGTCAGACCGGCCAGACCCACCGCCGCCAGCAGCCCGGCCACCGCCACCAGGACCCCGCCGACCACGGCGTCGGGGTGTGCCCCGGCGGTCAGGGTATCCAGGATCACGGTACGGCCGGCGGCCAGACGGGGCTTGCGGGCGGGCAGCATCGGCGGGAGTCGCGGCATGGGCCGGCACCTATTTTTCCGGGGCGACGGTCGGGTTCGACAGGATGGCCTGTCTCAGGGCGTCCAGGGAGGTATCGGCGTCCAACCGGACCCGGGCCGCGGCCAGCCACTGGTCCACGTCCTCGGTGGGATAGAGGTGGAGATCCTGAAGCTGCGTCACCGCTGCCGACAGGTTGCCCAGGCGCAGCCCGGCGGTGATGCTGCCCAGCATGCCATGCAAATGCCGGGTGTCGCTGCTTTCCCACAGCCCGAAGCCGGAGCCGAGCCAGTCCAGCGGCCCCGGTTCCGATCCGGTGAGCCGCGGCGCCAGGGCTTCGAACCGCTCGCGCAGGGACGGCAAGGTCGGAACGCCGGCGGCGGCATAACCATCGAGCCGCGTCAGCAGGACCGTGAGCGCGGCATTGCCATTGCCGGCCGGCGCCACCCGGTCCAGTTCGGCGGCAAACGGCAGGCCACGGTCCATCACCGCCTGCAACTGATGGAGGGCGGCGCTGAGCTTGACCGCTCGCATGGTGGTGTCAAACCGGCCGTCCACCAGCGTCCCAAGATCGGCCAACTGGGTATCGACCTGGACCAGACGCCTGCTGAACCGGGCCTGATCCCGTTCGACCTGTTCCAGCCGGTCGATCAGCGGCGCGGTGCCGGCGCTTCCGGCGGGACCGGGGGACAACAGGGCCAGGACGACGATGGTGATGGTCGCGCCGGCCAGCACCAGCGCAGCGGCGGCGGTCACGGCCAGGGTCAGCCAGCGCAGGCCCCTGCGGCCCCGCCACGACGGGGGGCGGACCACCGGGGCGCCGTCGGTTCCGGCGGCCGGGTCCCCGGCATGACCATGGAAGTGGTCATGGTCATGGTCGGCCTCGGGGTGGTCGGCCTCGGGGTGGTCGAACCCGGTCAGACCGCCATGGAGCGGTTCGTCGGACGGCGCTTCGATGGGCAGCACCGCCGTCGCCTCTTCCGTCACCGGGCCGGCGTCGTGATCGTGATCGGCGGCCCCGGCCATCAGGGTGTGGGCGTTGAGGCTGTGGAACAGGACCAGATAATCCCCGTCGGACAGGAACATCAGACGGGGATCGCGGCTCTGGAACAGGCCCCAGCGTTCGGCCAGCGACAGCGCCAGCAGGGTGTCGAGCATGGCCGCGCTTTCGTCGCGGCTTGCCTTCCAACTGTCGGTGATCAGCCGGTCGAGGGTGTCGATCCAGGACATCAGTCGGTGGGTCCGGCGCCGGAGGTCCGGGTCAGGGGCGCCAGCGCCAGGGTCAACTGCTTGAGCCAGGTGGCATAGTCGCCGGCGGCGCGCCGGGCGGCCAGGATGCCCAGGCCGGTCAGGGAGGCCACGCTTTTTGCGTCGAGGGTGATCACCTTGGCCGGCGGCAGCTTCAGCCGTTCGAAATCGGTCCAGGCTTCGCTGACGCAACCGGCCATTTCGACGATGTAGAGGCCGCGGTCGCGCATCGCCTCGATGCGGCGGAATTCCGGGGTGCCGCCGTAAGCATCGAAGCCGCCGGCCTTTTTGTTGAGGACCAGGACGCGCCGGCTGCCCGGGAAGATGCGTTCCACGGTCTCCAGCACCTCGAGTCCCGAGGCCACCGCCAGCGGTTCGGCGGTGATCGGGACGTAGACATCCATGGTCACGCCCGACTCTTCGAACAGGGCATTGAGGTTGGACTTTTCCGCCCACGACAGGATCAGCCGGTCCATGTTGGCGCCGACATCGACGCCGGTGTCGCGCTCGACGATTTCTTCGGCGAGCCGGTCCCAATAGCTGTAAGCCAGCGAGGGATTGGCGCGGATTTCGTCGATGGAGGCGCCCAGTTTGAGCGACAGAACCTGGTCGGTGCCGATGAACTCGCCCAGCTTGGCCTTGTCGTCGGCATCGATCAGGCGCAATGGCCGCCCCGAGGCTTCATAGATCGCGGCCAGCGCCATCATCAGAACCGACTTCCCGACTCCCCCCTTGCCGTTGGCGACCCAGACTGTATGTGGCATGGCGCTTCCTTCGCAAACTGTTGCAGCTAAACCCACGGCTCAACGGGAATGCCGGAACCCGGCGGGAATGCCGGGACCCGGATGCAATGTCGTCGCCCCGCAACGATCGGGACCCGTGCCGGCACCCCGGCTCCGCACTCGGACGCCGCGCCCGCCGACCCCCCCCGGTTGCGACGGAAACACCTTCGGATGCGGGAGGCACAGACTTACCGCGTTCGTCGCAAGATACAGTCAGGCGATCAGGGCAGGTCGGCCAAACCCCTTTTTACCGATGCCGGCCGGATCATAACCCAAGGTTTGCGCGGCGAACAATTCGAAAAGCTGCGACGCAAAACGAATGGTGCCGACCGATCGTTGCGGTCGCGATGGCGTCACGGCGGTCCCGGCGGTGGTGGGCCGGGGGCGGCGGGGGGCGGCGGGGGGCGTCAATAGGTATAATTACTGAGCTTGATAAGGATTATTACGGATATAAGGTCGGCTGCCGGGTGGTCTAGTCTCAAGACCGCAAGCAGTTCCGGCGCTGTCGGAAGGCTCCAGCCGGCTCAAGAAACCGCCTTGATCAAGGGGACGATCGTGGATCCGCTTCATCAATTTCATATCAAGCCGCTGATTTCGGTGATCGTGGCCGATCTTGACGTCTCATTCAGCAATTCTGCACTCTCAATGATTACGTCAGTAATAATCATTTATGCCTTAATGATGCTCGGGATGCGCCGTCGTTCAATGGTTCCCGGCAGATGGCAATCACTGGCAGAAATTTTCTATGAATTCATTACCAAGATGGTGGACGACAACGCGGGCCGGGCGGCCCGGCCATTCTTTCCATTCATATTCACGTTATTCATGTTTATTCTGGTCGGAAACCTGCTGGGCATGCTGCCATGGGCATTCACCTTCACCAGCCATATCGTCGTGACCTTTGCCATGGCGATTTTCGTATTCACGATGGCGACGTTACTGGCGCTGATCAAGCACGGCTTTCGATTTTTCACGTTTTTTCTGCCCCATGGGGTGCCGCTCTGGCTCGCGCCGCTGCTGGTGCCGATCGAGATCGTGTCGTACCTGTCGCGTCCGATCAGCCTGTCGGTTCGTCTGTTTGCGAACATGATGGCCGGCCACACCATGCTGAAGGTCTTTGCCGGCTTCACGGTGATGATGGGCGCGGGGCTGGGCGCGCTGGGCTACGCAGCGGGAATTGTTCCGGTGATTATCAATATCGCGCTGATCGGGTTCGAGATCATGGTGGCGACGCTTCAGGCGTATGTCTTCGCCATTCTGACCTGCCTTTATATCAGGGACGCCCTCGAACTTCACTGACGGGGGCATGGCTTGGCGACGGCTCCCAGGGAGAAAGCAAGATGGTTGCGCAAATGACGGCGAAACCCGATCACCGCGGTCCGAGCCGGTGTTACGGTCGGACGGTGCCGGCCGGCTGGGTGCCGGCTCTGACCCTGACCCTGACCCTGATTGCCGGCCGGGCGCTGGCCGGCGAGGGCGGCGGTGGGTTGCCCCAACTGGATCCGGCGACGGTGCCGACCCAACTGTTCTGGTTGGCCGTAAGCTTTCTCGTTCTCTACTACATGTTGTTCGGAGTCGCGTTGCCCCGGGTCGAATCGGTCTTGCAGGAACGTGACAGCCGGATCGCCTTCGATGTGGTCAAGGCGGACGAACTGCGGGCCGAAGCCGATGCCGTGCTGGCTGCCGCGGAGCGGCTGCGGGATCAGGCGCGGTCCCAGGGCCAGGAACTGGTGGCGCGCACCGGCCGTGTCGGCCTTGCCTCGAACCGGTTGTTGATGGCCGAGTTGGACGTGCAGTTGATGGCCCGGATCAAGGATGCCGAGGCCCGGATCCTGGCTGCCAAGCTGACGGCGCTGGCGCAGATCGACGAGGTTGCCGCCGAGGCCGCCCGGGAACTGGCGGCGCGGCTGGCCGGAGTTCGGGTCGATGATGCCACGATGGCGGCCCTCGTCGGGCAGGTCGCCCGGGACGGGTTCCTGGGGCGGGTTCCTGGGGCGGGCGCCCCGCAGCGGTCCCGGCCCCGGTCCGCAGCCGAAGCGGCGGGCTGACCAACCGTCGGACGTTCCTGTCGTCAAGGCCCTGCTGACGATCCCCCTCTGTTTACCCAATCCAATCCCTGTTTACCCAACCCATAAGGAAGGAATCCGGTATTATGGACGCAGAAACCGCCAGGATCGTTGCTGTCGCCCTGACAGTGATCGGCACGAACCTGAAGTATGTCGGGGCCGGCGCCGCGGCGATCGGCTTGGCCGGGGCCGGCGCCGGGATCGGCAACCTCTTTGCCTCTCATGTCGCTTCGGTGGCCCGCAATCCCGCGGTCGAACAGAAGATCTTTCCGATCACGATGCTGGGTTTCGCCCTGACCGAGGCGGCCGGACTGTTTGCCCTGCTGGTCGCCTTTCTCATCCTGTTCACCTGATCCGGGTTGGCGGGCAGCCGGCCGATCAGGCCGTTTGTCCGCCGGTCCGGGCACTGAGAGTGAGACGAACCAGCCCGGCGAGGCTGCGCACGGCCATCTTTTCCATCACCCGCGCGCGGTAGATTTCGACGGTGCGCGGGCTGATGCCCAGCTTGGCGCCGATCATCTTGTTCTGAAGCCCGAGGACCATCAGCTCCATGACCTCGGCTTCGCGGGGGGTCAGCGTGTTCGCCAGACTTTGGAATGCCTCGGTGGCGGCGCGGCTTTCCCGGGCCGCCGACTCGCGGTTGAGCGCCTGACGCACGCTGTCCAACAGCCGGTCGGGATCGAAGGGCTTTTCCAGGAAATCCACCGCGCCGGCCTTGAGCGCCTCCACCGCCATCGGCACGTCGCCATGACCGGTCAGCATCACCGCGGGACACCCCGGAGCCAACCCGGCGAGGCGGCGGAGCAGCGCCATACCATCGATGCCCGGCAGCCGGACATCAATCAAAGCGCAGCCGAAACGGCGCCCGGCCAGCGACTCCAGGAACGCCTCGGCCGAGGCAAAGCATTCGGCGCGCCAGCCGGCGGCGCCCAGCAGCACCGCCAGCGCGTCGCTCAAGGCATCGTCGTCGTCGATCACCGCCACCACGGCGCTCTCGGGATCGTGGGCCGGTTCGGCGGGTATGCGCGCGAGGGGGGGCGGTTCAGACATCGGCAACCTGAAGGTCGAAATGGAACGCGGCTCCCGGGGCGTCGCCGGGAACATGGCGCAACTGTCCGCCATGGGCGGCGACGATGGTCCGGCTGATCGACAGGCCCAATCCCATTCCCCGATCCTTGGTGGTGGAAAAGGGCGTGAACAGTCCGTCCAGGGCGGCGGGGTCGATTCCCGGTCCGGTATCACGAACCGCCACATGGATCCGGTCTTCCTGACGCCCCGCCGAGACTTTAATCTCTTTCACGGGGCCGGGGGACTCGGAAAATGCATCGATCGCGTTGCGAATCAGGTTGAGCAGGACCTGCTGGATGTGGACGCGGTCGGCCATCACCGGCGGCAGCCCGGGTTCCAGATCGACGATCACGGCAATGCCGTGGCTGGCCGTATCGGTCCTGGCGAATTCGATCACCTCGGAGACGATGTCGCCGATGGATTCCGGGACCAGCGCGATCTCGCCCCGGTGCAGGAAGTCGCGCAAGCGGTTGAGAATATTGCCCGCCCGCACGGCTTGCGCGGCCAGCTTGTCGATGGCACTGCTGATTTTGGCCAGATCCGCGTCGGGTGCCTGGAGCAGCAGGCGGCAGGCCCTGGCGTAGGCGGCGATGGCGGCCAGCGGCTGGCTTTCTTCGTGGGCGATGGCGCTGGCCATTTCACCGATCACGCTGACCCGGGCGACGTGAGCAAGTTCGGTCTGGTGCTGGCGGACCAGTGCTTCGGCCTTGACCCGCCGGGTGATATCGCGCGTGACGACGATGGTGCGCGGACCCAGGCCACCATCAGCGTGTCCAATGGCCACCTCGGCGGGAAAACTGACGCCGTTCTGGTGCCGGCCGGTAATTTCGTGGGTCGGTTCCGGCGTTTCCGGGTTGAGGCCGGGCAGCAGGCGGGTGATCGGAACCCCGACCACGGCCTCGCAACTCCAGCCGAACACCTCTTTGACCGCGGGATTGGCCGATTCGATGACGCCGGCCGCGTCCACGGTCAGGATCGGATCGGGCGCGGTGTTGAGAATCGCCCGAAGCCGGGTCTCGCTTTCCCACAGCGCCTCGCTGACCTGCCGCCGCTCGCTGACGAAGGCGCCGACCAGCAGGCCGGTCAGCCCCAGTGTCACCATCAGCAACTGAAAGTCGATCACCGTCGGGGCGCCGTAGCCACGGACCTGGAATGCCACCTTGAGCGCGACCTGGGTCAGCAGTACCCCGAATGCCGCTCCGGCCAGGCCATGGCGGACCGCGAGCCACAGGGTGGGCAGGAAAGCCAGGTAGAACAGCTTGATTTCCTGGGGAAAATCAAAGGAGAAGATGAACCAGACGGTACCAGCCACGGTTGCTGCCTGGGCGATCAGTTCCATGACTGGCAGCATCATGCCAGGGTCGGTCGCCTGGCGTCGGCGTCGCGACCGCGGCCGGCTGGCCACCAGCAACAAGGGGGCCAGGGTCAGGATTCCCACGTAATCGCCGAGCCATGACCGCAGCACCGCCGGCCAGAAGTCGCCGGGAGCGATCATCCCGAAGGCCACGAAGTTGCCGACCAGTGCGCCGGCCACCAGCAATGCCGCGACGATGGTCACGGCCAGGAAGCGCACCAGATCCCGGACCCGCCACAGATCGGCATCGAGGCGGTACAATTTCAGCAGTATGGCGGCTGCGGCAACGTAGCCGCCGGCGGTCAGAACCACCGATAGCAGGGTGGGAAGTGCCGGCAGCCAGGGCGCGGCGAGGTGGCGTACCAGAAGTTCGCCGAGACCTATGGCCACCGGCACCGCCGGGGCGTAGCGCAGGCCGAACCGCAGCAGCAAGGCCATGGTCAGCCCCTGCGGTGGATCCCAGGGGGTGATGCCGATGGCCGAAAACGGATGCAGGAAGGTCAGGCGATCCAGGGTGACATGGGCCGCGACGTAAAGCCCGGCAATCGCCATGAAAGTGCCCAGGTCCGGCGTTCCGGCCCTGATGCCGCGCCCGCTTTTCTCCACTCCGGCCATGGGCGTTTCCTGATCTACAGGTCGGGGCAGGCGCACCGGCTTTGCCGGCATCCCGGTTATTTGGGTGTTGCCTGGCGGCTGCCGCCGCCGACGGGCCAGTCGGGCAGCAGTTGGCCGCGTTCGTCGTCGCGGAGGTGCCCGGCGAAAGCCGCGGCGGGCATTGGCCGGCAGATCAGGAAGCCCTGGGCATAACGGCAGTTGCGTTCCCTCAGAACCAGCGCCTGGGCCATGGTTTCGACGCCTTCGGCCACCACCGAAAAGCCGAGGCTGCACGCAAGGCCAATGATGGTGTCGATGATCGCGGTGTCGGTGGCGTTGTCGGCCACGTCATGGACGAACGAGCGGTCGATCTTCAGGGTATCGAAGGGAAACTGCACCAGCAGCAGGGGCGATGAGTAGCCGGTGCCGAAGTC